>JBEEJT010000311.1:0-5729 GCA_041169085.1 Pseudomonadota bacterium
ACACGCTGTTTGTGACAGAAGTTCGATGCCTGGCGCAAAACGTCGCTTCAACATCACTTAGCCTGGAGCGGGAGACGGGAATCGAACCCGCGTCATTAGCTTGGAAGGCTAAGGTTCTACCATTGAACTACTCCCGCCCGGGAGCAACAGGTGTGCTGCACAAAACAGTCATACAACCGTCTGGATGCAACCGCTTTGCGCAGCACACCTGCTTCGTCAAACAGGTTTCCCTGGTGGAGGAGGCTGGATTCGAACCAGCGTAGGCGTAAGCCAACAGATTTACAGTCTGCCCCCTTTAGCCACTCGGGCACCCCTCCAGGGAAGCCCTAGACTTTAGCACAGCTTTTTTCTTTTTCGCAAGCTGTTGTTTGAAAGTCAGTGGTTTTTCAGCAGAAAGCGTCGCCAGGCCATGGCCAGGCCACCACACACCAGGGCCGCCAACACCGCGGCTTCCAGCAGCCGCCACGTGGGGGCCTCGGCCATGAAAGGGCGCAGGCCCCACCAGGCGGCCACGATCCACACGGCGCTGACCGCGCCTTGACGCCCCAGCCCCAGGCCCTGGCGCAAAGGGGCTTCGCGGCACAGCAGCCGCCCTGTCAGCAAGCTGCCCAGCAGGTAGGCCGCCACGATGCCGCTGGCCCCCGCCGCCCAGGCCAAGGGCAGGAGGCTGGCGGCCTGCAGCGCCTGGCCTTGCCAGTCGGCCAACATGGGGCCACGGGTGTCGCCTTCAGCGTAGTGGTAGCGGGCCAACAGGGTGTTCCAACTGGCCGGGATCAACACGGCCGCATAGCCGGCCAGCAAGGCGATCACGGTCTGTGTGCCGTGCACCCGGGGGAACAGCAAGGTGACCAAGGCAGGCGCCGACAACATGAGGCCCAGTGCCGCCGGGAGGCTGAAGACGGTGATTGCCGTGAGGCCGCGCTTGAGCAGGCTCAGGCGGTCGGCGTCGTCGCGGCTCATGCGGCTGAGCAGGACCTGGTTGAGGCTTTGCAGCGCGATGAGCGGGAGGTTGATGAGCTTGCGCGCCAGGTTGAGCGCGGTGACCACGCCTTCGCCCAGGTAAGAAGCCACGATGCGCTCCAACAGCGTGACGCCCTGGCTGGCCGCCGCGCTGCCCAGCAAAGGCGCCAGGCGGGCCATGAGCTCGCGCCAGGCCTCGCGCGTGCCCTGCCAGCGCACCACCTGGAGGCCGGCCGCCAGCGCCCCCGGCAAGGCCAGGGTCATCATGGCCAGGCTGCCCACCACGAAGCTCCAGCTGAGCTCGACCTCTTCGACCGCGGTGCCTCGCCAGGCCAGCAAGATCACGGTGGGCAGGTTGTAGACCAGTGAGGCCAGGCCGGTGGTCAGGAAGCGACCGCGCGCCTGGTCTGGCACCACCCACCAGGCTTGGGCCACCATGCCCGGCAAGGACCAGGCCAGGATGCCCAGGGCTTGCGCGGTGTGTTGGCGGGCTTCAGGCGTCAAGCCCGGCCCCAGCAGGTGAACCAGCCAGGGCGCCGAGCAGCTGATGGCGAGCGACACCAGCCCCGCGCCCACCAGCAACGATTGGCTGATCTGGCTGAACCAGTGGCTGCGCTGCTCAGGCTGGGCACGTTGCTGCCACAGCGCCAGGCCGGCAGAAGCGAACAGGCCACCGCCCAGCACCATGCGCACGGCTTCCGGGATGAACAGGGCCAGCACGAAGGCGTCGGTGCGCGCCCCTGCCCCCCAATCGGCCACCAGCAACCACTCGCGCGCAAAGCCGGCCACCAGGCCGAGCATGGTGATCAAGGTCAGGGCAAATGCAGCACCGAACATGCGAGGCCAGCGCGGTCAGTGCAAGAGGGTGAACAGGCCTTTGCCACCCACCTTGTAGTTGAGCCCGCGCACCCGCTGCCCCAGCACCTTGGCGCCCTCGCCGCCCACGATGGCATACGGCGCCACCGGCTTGGACACCACCGTGTGGGCCGCCACCACGGCACCTTCGCCGATGTGGGCGCCGGCCAGCAAGGTGACGCGAGAAGTGATCCAGGCGTAGTCTTCGATGACGATGGGTGCCCCGAAGGCCCAGAACTCCGGCGCCTGCAAGTCGTGCCCCCCGGCGATCATCAGCGTGTGTGAGGCCACAGTGACGTGGTTGCCGATGCGCAGGCCGGCACGCGCGTCGATCTGGCAATGCCAGCCGATGCAGGTGTCGTCGCCGATGCGCAAGCCTTCGATGCCCAGCACCTCGGTGTTGCGCCAGACGGCCGAGCCCTTGCCGATGCGGGCACCGCCCAGCCGCAACCAAGCCAGCCGCACATGGTGGCTCGGGATCTTGTTGATGAGGATGTTGTAGACCTGCTCCCACAAGCGTCGCGTGCGGTCCACCAGCGTGGGCCAGTTCAGCCCGTACAGCGGCACGAAGCCGGTGTCGAGCTCGTCGCGCAAGGTGGCGTAAAAGCGGCGCGCCAGCGGGTGGTCGATGCGGCGCTCGATGTCGATGTAGGAGATGTAGCTGCGCACATCGCCTTGCCGCGTGGGCTCTTCGAACGCCACCTCGTGGGCGCACATCCAGTCCCAGGCTTCGAGCAAGGCGGCAGGGTCGACATGCAAGCGCGCCGCGTGGGTCGCCAGTTGCTGGCGCAGGTTGAGGCTGTGCAGGATGCGGTGTTTCATGGGCGGGCAGGTGATGCGGGCAAGGGGGCAGCCTGGCGGGCTTGCTGCAAGCTCAGGGCGAACACCAGCCAGAACAAGGCGATGAGCACCTGGGTGAAGCTGAAATAGTGGTCGATGAAGCCGGTGAGCAAGGCCGCCAGCACGGCACCCAGGGTGCCGACGTGCAAGGCTTGCGCGGGCTTCATCGCACTGAGCTGCCCAGGGATGCGGACCTCACGCCACCAGGCTCGCGTGAGCACCATGAAGAGCAACATGCCGGGCAAGCCCAGCTTGTACCAATAGTTCAGCCAGAGGTTGGAGATGCCATAAACACCGGCGCCGGTGGCCGGGGTCTCGGCCTTGAAGCCCAGGCCCAAGGGGTAGCGTTCTGCGGCTTCGTGGAAATGGGCGTACTCCTCGAAGCGCACGCTGGTGCTGGCGTCTTGAGCACCCTGCCCCAGCGACAAGAGCCGCTCGCGCGCCGGCGCATAGGCCAGCAGCATCGCGGCCGCCAGCACGCCCCCCACCAGCAAAGCCCGGCCCGCATAGGGCACCCGGCGCCAGGCCAGCCAGACGGCGAACCACCCCAGGCACAACAAGGCCCCGCGCGAGCCGCACAGCACGACACCCGCCGCGCCGCCCAAGGCCACACCCAGCCCCAACACACGACGCCAGCCGCCTTCGGCCACGCCATGGAACAAGGCCACCGGCACGCCCAACAGCAAGGCACCGCCAGTGGAATTCGGGTGCACCCAGGGGGAGGCCATGCGTGCGTAATTGGCCGAGAAGATGTCTTGCACCGCCTCGGGGTGGGCGTAGCGCAGGTCGGCCAGCAAGGGGATCATGGCCCGCGCATCGGGCGTGTGCACGAAGGCGCCCAGCGACAGCGCCAGCAAGAGCGCAAAGCCCACCACCAAGGCGTCGAGCAAGGCACGCCGGCGCTGGGGTGTCGTCAACAGCAGGGGCACCAGGAAGAACACCGACAAGTTGAGCACCCAGCGCACCCAGTTGACCGGGCCGTTGCCGTCTGCGGGCAAGGGGGGCACCACGAATTGGCCGGCCACCATGGGCACCACGGACCAGGCCATGAAGCGGCGCATGGCGCGCTCCGTGTCGCCTTGGGGCCAGGCCGGCGCCCGCCCCCGGCAGGCCTGCCAGGCCAGGCCGCCCCAGGTGAGCAACAGCAAGGCTTCGGACAAGGTCACCCGCACGCCCACGTTGACCGTGGTCCAGGGGATGACGGGCGCGATCAGTGCGAAGCCCACGAAGCCGCGAAACGGTTGGGCCAGCACCGCAGCCACAGCGGCCAAGCCGAGGGCCGCCACGATGGCCGCCCAGGGGCCCACCAGCCAACCCAAGCCGCCGCAGCCCGCCGCCAGGGCGATGGCGCCCAGGCGCCCGGCACGCGTCATGGCGCGCCTCGCCGGCCCTGGGCCACATGGGCGAGCAAGACCGCTTCCCATTGCGCGGCAGCCGCTGACCAGTCGTAGCGGGCCTGCACATGGGCCCGCCCGCGCTCACCCAAGGCCTGTGCAGCCTCGGGCTGGCTCAAGGTGGCCACCAGGGCGTCGACCAGGCCAGCGGCGCTGTCGTCGATGCGGGCGTGCACGCCGTCTTGCAAATCCAGGCCGGACGCCCCCTGGTGGGTGGTGACCACGGCCAAACCCGCAGCCAAGGCTTCGAGCACCTTGAGCTTGGAGCCCCCGCCACTGCGCAGCGGCGCCACAAACAGGCTGGAGCGGGCCTGCACGGCGGGCAGGCTGTCCACATAGCCCCGCCATTCGACGCCCATGTCCGGCCAGCGCTGGGCCCAGGCCTGCGGCATGGCGTGGCCGCAAACCACCAGGCGGGCCTGCGGGCAACGCTGGCGCACCTGCGGCCAGATGGCCTCCATCAGCCAGACCACGGCGTCCACGTTGGGCGCGTACTCGTAGTTGCCGACGAACAAGGCTTGCTGGGCGTTCACGTCGGGCTGCACGGCCGCAAAGCCCCGGATGTCGACGCCGTTGGTGACCACCGCCGGCGGGCGGCGTGTGAGGCGGCCGAGCGCGGCCGCGTCGGGCTCGGTGACCGCGATGACTTGCTCGGCCTGGCCGAGCACGCGGCGCTCCCAACGACGGGCGCGCCATTGGTCGAAGGCCGCGATCGGGGCCGTCCAGGCTGGCCAGTTGCCGTAGGTGGCCGCCCCCAGGGCCGATTCGACGTTGTGCTCGCACAGCACGAAGGGCTGGCCGCGGCGACGCAGGCTGGCCTCGAAGGGCTGGAAACCGTAGCTGTGCTCGATCTGCACCACATCCCAGGGGCCTTGGTCGAGCAAGCGCTCGAAGGCGGCCGTCCAGGCCGGGGCGTCGCCATTGACGGTCGCGAGCAACGGGGCTGAGCCAAAGGCGGCGCGCCACAAGGTGCGCGGGTGGCGAAGCGAGCGGCGCGGCACCACCACGAGCTCACGCACATGGGGCGCGAGGGCCGCTTGCACGGCCGCGTCGGCGGGCACCTTGCTTTGCACCAGCAGCGTGATGTCGTGGCCACGCTCGGCCAGGCTGCGCAGCAGGTGGTATTGCCTTGACTTGCCACCGCTGGTCACGGGCCAGGGCAGGTAAGGCAGGGTCCAGAGGATGCGCACGGGTGCTCAGCCTTTCCAGGGCGCATCGCTGACGAAGACACGCAGTTCGGTGTCGACGGGCAGCGCCGAGCCGGCGGTCACGGTTTGCTGCTGGCCCGTGAGGGGCGACAGCCACACCCCGGCCGGGCGAAGCGGCACGCGCACGGCCATGGCCTGGTGCGCCCAGGCCACCCAGACCACGCGGCCATCGTCGCGCTGCCAGGCCATGTGCACCAGGCCTGCCGGCAAGCCACCGTCGATGACTGGCGGGGGCAAGGGGCGCAGGCGGGGGCCGGTGGCCTGCAGCAGGCGCGCCAGGGCCACGTAGGCAGGCTTGGGGTCGCCATTGGCGCGCAGCAAGCCATAAGCGCGGTCGCGGCGGTTGATGCGCGGGTCGTCGAGGTCGGACAGGGCGAACAGGAAGCTGCGGTCGAGGTCCTGCGTGGCCATCAACATGAGGCGCTTGATGACGTGGTCGGCTTGGCCGTCTTCGCCCACGATGGGTTGCTCG
>JBEEJT010000312.1:0-12143 GCA_041169085.1 Pseudomonadota bacterium
CGGTAGACCTCGAAGGCCGACACGCTGCGCAGCAGGGCCGACCAGTGGTAGAAGTCGATTTCCTTGCCTTCGTTGCCCACGCCCGAGCCGAAGAACTCGATGTTGCGCGAGTGGAATTTCACATCCAGCAAGCGGGCCGTGTTGTCGGCGCGCTCGAGGAAGGTGCCGATGCGCTGGAAGTGAAACGCCTCGTCTTGCAGCATGGTGCCCAGCGTCACGCCGCGCGAGAGGTGCGAGCGGAACTTCACCCACTCGAACAGCTCGGCCGGGTCCTTGGCCAGCGCACCGGACTTGACCAGGCGGTTGAACTCCAGCCAGGTCTGGTTCATGGTCTCCCAGACTTCGGTGGTGAGGGCCACGCGCACGGCGCGGGCGTTCTCGCGGGCGGCGCGCAGGCAGTTGAGGATGCTCGACGGGTTGGTGGCGTCGGACACCATGAAGGCCATCACATCGCGGGCGTTGATCTCGGGGTACTTCTTGAGGTACTCCTGCGTCAGCTCGCTGATGCCCAGCATGCCCTTCCAGCCCGCCATGGCCGACTCGCTCGATTGCGGCAGCAGCGAGGTCTGGTAGTTCACGTCCAGCAAACGCGCGGTGTTTTCGGCACGCTCCATGTAGCGCGCCATCCAGAACAAATGGTCGGCAGTGCGGGACAGCATGGGTTTGGTCTCCAGGTGCGGTGTGGGCCGGCCTCGTCCGGCGGCGCCGTCAATGACGTGGGGAGGCAGGTGTCTCTCGATGCGTTCGTTGAGCATGGGCTGGGCCTCCTGATGTGAATGATGTGGGGGTGGGTGTGTCAGCTCTCCAGCACCCAGGTGTCCTTGGTGCCACCGCCTTGCGAGCTGTTGACCACCAGCGAGCCTTCCTTCAAGGCCACGCGCGTGAGGCCGCCCGGCACCATGCGCACCTCCTTGCCCGAGAGCACGAAGGGCCGCAGGTCGATGTGGCGCGGCGCGATGCCGCTTTCCACAAACGTGGGGCAGGTCGACAGCGACAGCGTGGGCTGGGCGATGTAGTTGCTCGGGTTGGCGATCAGCACCTTGCGGAACTCTTCCACCTCGGCCTTGGTGGCCGCGGGACCCACCAGCATGCCGTAGCCGCCGGCGCCGTGCACTTCTTTCACAACCAGGTCGGCCAGGTTGTCCAGCGTGTACTTCAAGGCCTCGGGTTCGCGGCAGATGTGCGTGGGCACGTTCTGCAGGATGGGCTTTTCGCCCAGGTAGAACTCGATCATCTTGGGCACATACGGGTAGATCGACTTGTCGTCGGCGATGCCGGTGCCGAAGGCGTTGGCCAGCGTGACGTTGCCGGCGCGGTAGGCGCGCAGCAGGCCGGCCACGCCCAGGGTCGAATCCTTGCGGAAGACTTCCGGGTCCATGAAGTCGTCGTCCACGCGGCGGCAGATCACGTCCACGCGCTGCGGGCCCCGGGTGGTGCGCATGTAAACGAAGTCGTCCTTGACGAACAGGTCTTTGCCCTCGACCAGCTCGATGCCCATCTGCTGCGCCAGGAAGGCGTGCTCGAAGTAGGCCGAGTTGTACATGCCGGGCGTGAGCACCACGGCCGTGGGCTCGTTGACGCCGCCGGGCGCCATGGTGCGCAGGGTGTCGAGCAGCAGGTCGGGATAGTGCGCGACCGGGGCCACGCGGTGCTCGGCAAACAGATCGGGGAAGAGCCGCATCATCATCTTGCGGTCTTCGAGCATGTAACTCACGCCCGAGGGCACGCGCAGGTTGTCTTCGAGCACGTAATAGGTGCCCGAGCCATCGGGGTTGCAGGCCCGCACGATGTCGATGCCGGCGATGATCGAGTAGATGCCGCCCGGCACGTTGAGGCCCAGCATCTCCTTGCGGAACTGCGCATTGTTGAGCACCGGCTCCGAGGGGATGACGCCCGCCTTGAGGATCTCCTGGTCGTGGTAGATGTCATCCAGGAAGCGGTTGAGCGCCGTGACGCGTTGCTTCAGGCCCTTTTCCATCTCCTTCCACTCGTGGCTGGGGATGATGCGGGGGATGAGGTCAAACGGGATGAGGCGTTCGGTGCCCGAACCGTCCTCGTCCTTGTCGCCATAGACGGCAAAGGTGATCCCGACGCGGCGGAAGATCATCTCCGCCTCTTCGCGGCGGGACCGCATCTGTTCGCGCGGCTGGCGTCCCAGCCACCGGTCGTACGTTGTGTAGTGATCGCGCACTTGGGCGCTGCTCACATGCATCTCGTCGAAGAATCGCATGAATGGGCCTTGTGGGCTGTGCCCCCGTGGGGGCTGAAAGCGGCTGTACAGGGTTCAATGCATGGAGCGTGCCAGCTCTCGGCTGCACCCCAGCTTGGGGCGCAGGCGGCGCGAGACACGAACCAAGTCAGGGAGTTCCGGCACCCAGCATGGCACCAACTGTGGGCGGATGTGTGAATGCCCAGGGCAAACGCCCCGGAATCACGCCATTTTGGTGCGCAAATCATCCACCTCATCGGGCGATGAGGCCTGTGGCGCCGGCTCTACTTGCCGTGTGGTGACGCGCACCACGAGGGTGTGCGCCCCGCCGCCCCGGATCACCCCGCGCAGGGGCGTGACATCCCCGAAGTCGCGGCCATGGGCCACCCGCACATGGTGCAGGTGGGGCACCACGTCGTTGGTGGGGTCGAGGTCGAGCCAGTCGTCGGCCAGGGGCAGGCCCAGACCCGGCACCCAGACGCTGACCCAGGCGTGCGAGGCATCGGCACCCACCAGCGGGGCCTGGCCGGGCGGGGGCAGCGTCAACAGGTAGCCGCTGACGTAGCGCGCCGCCAGGCCGCAGGCGCGCAGGCAGCCCAGCATGAGGTGGGCGAAGTCCTGGCACACGCCTTTGCGCTGCTGCAGCACCTCCAGCACGGGGGTGGAGATGTCGGTGGAGGCCGGCGCGTACTCGAAATCGCGGTGGATGCGCTGCATCAGGTCGATGGCGGCTTCGGCCAGGGGGCGATCGTCTTGCAGCGAGGCTTCGCCATAAGCGCGCAACTGGCGGTGCGTGGGCACATACGGCGAGGCGTAGAGGAACTCGGCCGCCGGCTGGAAGGTGCCCTGGGCGTGGTAGGCCAGCATGGCGCGCACCTCGCCGCAGGTGGGGCCTTGGGTGGCGTCGAGGCCCTCGTAGCGGTGGCGCACCCGCACGCGGCTGCGGGCCACCACCTTCAGCTCCGAATGGGGCGCATGCAGGGCAAAGCTGGCGCGCAGGTTGCCGTGCACATCGGTGCGTTCGCTGCGCTGGGCGGGCACGGGGTGAATCAACAGTGCGTGGTCTTCCACCGACTGGCCGGCATCGCTCAAGGGGCTGAGGCAGGCGATGTGCTGCGCCTGCTCGACCGGGCGGCCATAGGCGTAGAGGGTCTCGTGCTCGACCGTGAGCACGGCTTCGGGGGCGGGCTGCGCAGTCGGCTCCACAAGGGGCGTCACAAGGGGCTCGGTCATGCGCTCACCATGGCGTCTTGTGCTTCGGCGTGGGCAAAGTAGCAGCGTCCCACTTCGTCCGACAGGCGCCAGCCGGCTTCCAGCAGGCGCTCGGCCATGGCGATGGTGGCGGCGTGGCCATCCTGCGGGTCGGCCAGTTGCGACATGGTCGCGCCCACGCCGTGCGTCGGCAGGCAGGCCAGCAGGTCTTGCGCACTGGGCTGGGCGCGCACCGGCAGCTTGGCCACCTCGGTGCGCAGGCGGCGCAGCACGCAGGCCAGCGAGCGGGGGTTGCTCTCATCGAGCACCAGCAAGGCCAGCACGGCCGGCAGCTCCAGGCGGCGCTGGAAGCGCGCACGGAAGGTGATGGCGCTGTCGAACAGGCCCAAAAGCTGGTCGTAGCCCTGGGGCTGCGCCAGCGCATCGTGGCGCCAGAAGGCCAGCAGCGCCGAGGCGTAGCCGCACAGGCGCTCGATCAGGCGACCCACGGTGAGCAGGCGCCAGCCGGCGTCGCGGGTCATGCGGTCAGACTGGGCGCCGGTGACGGCCGCCAGCTGCATGCCCAGGTGCTCCAGCTGTGGGCTGATGGCCGTGAGCTGGGTGGGCAAGGGCTGCAAGCCGCGTTGGAAATCCTGACCCATTGCCCGCAGCCAGCGGGCGTGCTCGGGCGACAGGCGCTCGCGCAGCACCTGGGCGGCGTGGTCCAGCGAGCCCAGGTTGTAAGCCAGGCTGCAGGCGCCGCTGCGGGCCTGGGCATCGCCCAGGGCGCTGAGCACCGCGCGCTCAAACACGCGTGCCGATTGGTCCAGCCCCGGCGTGCCGGCTGGCACCAGCCCCATCTGCAGCGACAGAGCCGACAAGGCCTTGAGCACGGACTCAGGCGGCGCATCGTCGCCCGACTGCACCTCGATCAGGCGCAGCAGCAAGCGCCACTGTTGCTCGCAGCGCTCGGCGTAGCGGCCCATCCAGAAGAGGTTCTCGCCGGTGCGGCTGGCCACGGGGCGCTGGCGCTGCAGCAGCTCTTCGGGCTGCACGGCTGGCGTCAACATGGAGAAGGTGTCGACCGCACCTTCGGTCATCACCCAGGTGTCCAGGCTGGAGCCGCCCAGCTGCATCGACACGGGGCCCGATTCGCGCGTGGCGATGCGGGTCATGCCCCCGGGCAGCACCTGCCAGCCGCCACGGCCATCGGCCAGGGCGTACACGCGCAGCGAGGCGCCCCGCATCAGCACCTGTTGGCCCGGCGCCCACACAGGCGCTTGGGGATAAGGCACGAAGCGCTGCACGGTGTAGTGCGGCGCGGCATCGCTGATGCGCTCGCGCCAGGCGGTCAGATCGGCGGCGCTCAAGCCCCGGCCAATGACGGCATCCAGCCGGCCGCCGGCCGCATCGGCCAGGCCTTGCGCATGGGCAAAGCCCAGGCTGGGGCGGATGACCTTGTCGGCCAGTTGATCCCGCACGTCGTCCCAGGCGGCCTGCTCGCCGCACCACCAGGTGGGCAGCGAGGGCAGCTGCAGTGGCTCATCCAGCAGGTGGCGCGACAGCGCCGGCAAGAAGCCGTGCAGCGCGGGCGATTCCAGAAAACCGGTGCCCAGCGCGTTGGCCAGCACCACCTTGCCCGCGCGCACGGCCTGCATCAGGCCCGGCACGCCGAGGGTGGAGTCCTGGCGCAGCTCCAGCGGGTCGCAGAAGCTGTCATCCAGGCGGCGCAGCAGGCCGTGCAGCGGCTCCAGGCCCTGCACGGTCTTGAGGTAGAGGTTGTCGTCGCGCACGACCAGGTCGCCGCCCTCCACCAGCGGCAGGCCGAGGTAGCGCGCCAGGTAGGCGTGCTCGAAATAGGTCTCGTTGTACGGGCCCGGGGTGAGCAGCGCCAGGCGGGGCGTGCCCACACGGCACACCTGGCTGGCCAGCTCTGTGAGCGTGTCGAGCATGCGCCGAAAGCCCGAGGCCAAGTGCTGCACCTGCAGCCGGCGGTAGGCCTCGGGGTACAGGCGCGAGACGATCAGCCGGTTTTGCATCACGTAGCCCAGGCCCGAGGGCGCCTGGCTGCGCTGCGACACCACCCACCACGCGCCATCGGGGCCGCGCACCAGATCGAAGGCCAGCACGTGCAGGTAGGTGCCCCCCACCGGCTGCACGCCCTGCAAGCCGCGCAGGTAACCGGGGTGGCCCAGCACCAGGGCCGAGGGCAACAACGATCGGCGCAGCAGCGTCTGCTCGCCATACACATCGGCCAACACGGTGTTGAGCAGACGGGCCCGCTGCGCCACACCACGTTCCAGCTGCGCCCACTCGTCGGGCGGCAGGATCAGCGGCAGGGCCTCCAACGACCAAGGCCGGCTGGGGCCACCCTCGGCGTTGTAGACGTTGTAGGTGACGCCGTCTTCCTGGATCTGACGCGTCAGCTGGGCTTGGCGCGCGTCGAGCTCGGCCGGGTCACCGCTGAGCGAGCGGGCGAAGTCCACCCAGTGCGGGCGCAACTGGCCTTGGTCGTCGCGCAGCTCGTCGTAATGGCCAGGGTCGGCCGCGCGCGCACGCCGCAACAAGGCCGACCCGGCATCGGGCGGCAAGGCGGCGTCATCGAACAGGTTCAGCGAAGAGGACACAAAGGGGCACGCGGACGGTCGTCAACAGGTCGTGGCAAACCGCCACGAGGTTGCTGCATTCTCGCTGATGCAATCCCCAGACCAAGGCCACAGGCACGCCCACAGCACCGGACAGTTCTGCCTCGATGCGGTGCAGTCTGCCCAACAGCCCTCAGCGCGCACCACCATGGTGCGAAACGCCCGATCAGGCCGTGCGGCGCCGACGGGCCACCACACCCGCGGTCACGCCACCCGCCAACAGCAAGGCCAGAGAGGTGGGCTCAGGCACGGCCTGCACGTACACGTTGATGCCACCGGCCGAATTCTTGAGGTTGCTGTGGGCGGCAAAGTAATCCGACTCGCCCCAGATGATGGCGTTGCTGCTGATGCCCGTGAAGTGATCCGGCGCGTAGGTGATCCAGGGGTCTTCGCTGACACCCGGCCGGCTGAGCACGTTGCCGCGCACTTGGCTGACCACGCCGTTGATGCCGACCGTGAAATCGATGTTCTCGCCAAAGTGGCTGGCGCGCGCCTGGATCTGCGTGACCAGCGCGTTGTAGTCGGCCATGGCCCACACGGAGCGGTCGCCCGTGATGAACAGGATGCGCGTGATGGGCGCGCTGATGGCCACCGAGAAATCGGGCGTGCTGGCCAGCGGCGAGGCCACAGCGGTGCCGTAGGCCTGGGCAAAGCTCAGCTCGCCTTGGCCATCGAACATGCCGCCCTGGTTGGACATGTGGGCAGCCAGGGTCCAGCCGCCTTGATCGAGCGGCGAGGCCGGGATGGCGAACACGGCATGCGCCGCAGGGGCGGCCATCAGGGCGGCAGCGGCGGCGATCAGGGTGAGGGCACGGCGGGACACAGCGGGACTCCTGGAGGCAAGACAGTGTGAAAAAACGTTGCCGTCACCTTACCCCAATCGGTACACCCAAGCCGTCCCTGAAACGCGGGAAGGCGTCGCGAGACGCCCCCCCTGATCTGCGGGTTCTGGCCAAGCCGCTGCGCCCACCGAAGCGGCACGGCGCCCTCCCACCGTGATCGCACGCTCAGCTGAGCTTGACGGCGCGCAAATCCAGGGTGAGCGGGTGCTCGATGCCCGGTGGCAGCGGCTTGATGGCCATGGCGCCCGGCGTGTGCCCCATGCGGAAGAAACGCGCCAGGCGGCGGCTCTCGGCCTCGTACGCATTGATGGGGAAGCTGTCGTAGTTGCGACCACCCGGGTGCGCCACGTGGTACTGGCAGCCACCGATGGAGCGCTTGAGCCAACTGTCCACCACGTCGAAGGTGAGCGGAGCATCGACCCCGATGGTGGGGTGCAGGCACGAGGGCGGCTGCCAGGCGCGATAGCGCACCCCGGCCACGTACTCGCCCACACGGCCCGTGGGGTGCAGCGGCAGGATGTGGCCATTGACCGTCACCACATGGCGGTTGCCATTGAGCCCGGTGGCCTTGATCTCCAGGCGCTCCAGCGACGAATCCACATAGCGCACGGTGCCACCTGGCGCGCCCTCTTCGCCCATCACATGCCAGGGCTCCAGCGCGCTGCGCACGGTCAAGCGCACGCCGCCGGTGGCCACCTCGCCGATGTAGGGGAAGCGGAACTCGAAGTGCGGCGCAAACCAGGCCGGCTCGAAATGGAAGCCCGCCTGCGACAGCTCGGTCAGCACATCGGCAAAGTCCTGCTCCACAAACGTGGGCAGCAAGAAGCGGTCGTGCAGGCCCGTGCCCCAGCGGGTCAGGCGCTGGGCACCGTGGCCTTGGTAGGGCTCGGTCCAGAACCAGGCCAGCAAGGCGCGCAGCAGCAGCTGTTGCACCAGGCTCATCTGGGCATGCGGCGGCATCTCGAAGGCGCGCAGCTCCAGCAGGCCCAGTCGGCCGGTGGGACCGTCGGGCGAATACAGCTTGTCGATGCAGAACTCGCTGCGGTGGGTGTTGCCGGTGGCGTCGATCAGCAGGTTGCGCAGCGTGCGGTCGATCAGCCAGGGCGGGCACTGGCCGAAAGTCTGCAGCTGGCGCTCGATTTCTTTGAAGCCGATCTCGGTTTCGTAGGCCTGGTCGAGGCGGGCCTCGTCGATGCGCGGCGCCTGGCTGGTGGGCCCGATGAACAGGCCCGAGAACAGGTAGGACAGCGACGGGTGGTTGTGCCAGAAGGTCAGCAGGCTGGGGATGAGGTCAGGCCGGCGCAGGAAGGGGCTGTCGGCCGGTGTGGCGCCGCCCAGCACGAAGTGGTTGCCGCCGCCCGTGCCGGTGTGGCGGCCATCGACCATGAACTTCTCGGTGGACAGGCGGGTTTCATGCGCCGCCAGGTAGAGGAACTCGGTGTGGTCGACCAGCTGCGCCCAGCTGCTGGCCGGGTGGATGTTGACCTCGATCACGCCTGGATCCGGCGTGACCTGCAGCATCTTGAGGCGGGCATCGCGCGGCGGCGGGTAGCCCTCCAGCACGATCTGCATCTTCAGGTCGGCGGCCGTGGCTTCGACGGCGCTGAGCAGATCGAGGTAGTCGTCCAGGCTGGTGAGCGGCGGCATGAACACGTACAGCACACCCCCGCCTGGGCCCTCGCGCTCGACCTTGGGGCCGCTGGCGCGGTCGGGGTTGCGCACCTCCACGCACAGCGCGGTGCGGGTGATCCAGTGCGCCGATTCAAACCGGCTGGGCAGCTTGTTGGGGTCCACGCTGGAGGCCGTGGCCGGACCGGCCGCGCCCAACACAGGGTTGGCGGCCAGGTCGCCCCATTCGCCATTGACGCCAGCGCCACCCAGGCCCGACACGCCCTGCCCTTGCACGCCCACGGCGCCACCTTCGGCAAAGCCCCCGCCCACCTGGTGGGCGCCGTACTGGGCCCGCAGCGTGGCGGCATCGGCCAGTGCAGCCTTGGGCGCAAACGGGTCGTGATCGAGCATGTAGGGATAGTCGCCCTTGCTCACCCAGGGCAGCGAATCCAGCGGCAGGCGGTAGCCCATGGGCGAATCGCCTGGGAACAGGTACATGCGCTCATCGCGGAAGAACCACGGGCCCGTGATCCAGCGCGGGCCACTCAGGCCCACCGGCCAGTCGCGCTTGAGCGGCAAGGCATAGCCCACCTCGTGCGACAGGCCCTGGTCGAACACGCGGCGCAGGCGCACGCGCTCCAGCTCGTCGTCCAGGCGCGAATCCATCGGGTCAACGTTCACCGGCAGGCGGCGCTCGCGCCACATGTAGTAGTACGTGTCCTCGTAGCCGGTCTGCGTGTGGGCCGTGCCCACGCCCAGCTTGGTGGCCAGGGTGTCGACAAAGCGGCGGGCATCGGCGCTGGTGTAGACGGGCGAGGTGCGCTCGTCGGCGAACAGCGACGGGTCGTGCCAGGCCGGCTGGCCATCGGCCCGCCAGAAGATCGACAGGGCCCAGCGCGGCAACTGCTCGCCCGGGTACCACTTGCCCTGCCCGAAGTGCAGGAAGCCACCGTCACCGTACTTGGCGCGCAGCTTGTGCACCAGGGTGGTGGCCAGGCCGCGCTTGGTGGGGCCCAGGGCATCGGTGTTCCACTCGGCGCCATCGCGGTCGTCCACCGACACGAAGGTGGGCTCGCCGCCCATGGTCAGGCGCACATCGCCTTGCTGCAGTTTGGCATCCACCTGCGCGCCCAGCGCGTCGATGGCCTGCCACTGGTCGTCGGTGTAAGGCTTGGTGACGCGGGGCGATTCGTAGATGCGGGTGATGCCCATCTGGTGGTCGAACGACACCTCGCACTCGTCCACCGCGCCGGTGACGGGGGCTGCGCCCGTGGGCTCGGGCGTGCAGGCCACGGGGATGTGGCCTTCGCCCGCCAGCAGGCCCGAGGTCGGGTCCAGCCCGATCCAGCCGGCACCGGGCAGGAAGACCTCGCACCAGGCGTGCAGGTCGGTGAAATCGACCTCGGTGCCCGAGGGGCCGTCCAGCGAGGCCACATCGGCCTTGAGCTGGATCAGGTAACCCGACACGAAGCGCGCAGCCAGGCCCATGTGGCGCAGCGCCTGCACCAGCAACCAGCCGGTGTCGCGGCACGAGCCGGTCTTGAGCGTGAGCGTCTGCTCAGGCGTCTGCACGCCCGGCTCCATGCGGATGGTGTAGCCGATCTCGCGCTGCAGCCGCTGGTTGAGCCCCACCAGGAAATCGATGGTCCGCACTTCGGTGCGGTCGATGCTGTCCACGAAGGCCTTGAAGGCAGGTGTGAGCTCGCCCTTGGCCAGGTAGGGCTGCAGGTCATGCAGCGAGGCCTCGTCGTAGACGAAGGGGAACTTCTCGGCGTAGGGCTCAAGGAAGAAGTCGAACGGGTTGTAGACCGCCATCTCGGCGACCAAGTCGACCGTGATCTTGAACTGCTGCGTCTTCTCCGGAAAGACCAGGCGGGCCAGGTAGTTCGAGAACGGGTCTTGCTGCCAGTTGATGAAGTGCAGCTCAGGCTCGACCTTGAGCGAGTAAGAGAGGATGCGCGTGCGGCAATGCGGTGCCGGGCGCAGGCGGACCACCTGAGGTGACAGGTTCACCAGGCGATCGTAGGTGTAATGCGTGACGTGGTTGAGGGCAACGTGGATGGACACTCAGGGTTCTCCGTTCGGCGAGGCGTGCGCCAATGTGCGCGCCCGATGTGACATCAGCAAGTTGCAGGCCAGATCGCGCCAAAGTGCACCAAAATCTCGCCTTTCTCGGCGCCTGCGCCTGTTTTCAAGAGTTGCATTGTGTTGATTCGCCCCTTTAAGACGCGCGCCCAGGCTTGTGCCCGGCTTGGCGCCCTGCTTGGCGCCTTGTTGGCCCCCCCCTGCCACGCCGACACCGCCAACGCGCCGCCCAATGGCTGGTCCGGCCTCGCCAGCGCTTCGCTGGCCCTCAACGGCGGCAGCACGGACAGCGCCACCGCCTTGCTCAACGTCGACCTGGCGCGCAAGCTCAGCCAAAGCAAGACTTCCGTGCTGGCCATGCTGAACTACAGCGAAGCCCTGGTGGACGGCCGGCGCGAAACCGCCGCCCACAAATGGCTGCTGTCGGCCCAGCAAGACCGCAACATCAACGACCAATGGTTCGCTTTCGCCAAAGGCAGCATCGACGGTGACCGCATCCAGGAACTCAACCGGCGGACCAAGTTGTCGACCGGGCTGGGCATCCATGTGCTGGCCGAAGAAGCGAACACCTTTGACGTGTTTGCCGGCTTCAGCTACGGCGACCGCCGCTACCGGCGCCCCCAGACCCTGCACGGCACCACCTCCGACCACTTTCAGCGGCCCGGCGGCATCCTGGGTGAAGAGTCCACCCACCAGCTGAGCGAATCGGTCACGGTCAAACAGCGCTTCGAGGCTTACCCCGACTTCAGCCGTGTCCACGCCCACTCGGCCAACTTCAATGGCTCGCTCGGTGTGGTGCTCACGCAGAGGCTGTCGCTGTCCGTCACGCTCAGCAGCACCTTCAACCAATACGCGCCCCCCGGCGTGGCCCGCACCGACAACGCCCTGTTCACAGGCTTCAGCCTGCGCCTGGGCGGCTGACAACGGCTAGCGCCTCAGCGGGGCGTGCGTGCGCTGAACTGCGCCAGCGCCTGGGTGCCGGTCACGATCATGCGCACCATCAGCACCACCTCTTCGGTGAACGCGGCGTGGCGCTCGGGCGGCACGTCGGCCAGTTGCGCTCCCATTGCGAACACCAGCCGGGTGATGGCCCTGGCGGTGATCAAGGGCTCGACCAACACCGTCTTGTTGGCTTCGGCCAGCCGCATCAGGTCGGCTTTGAGCTCTTCCTCAAAAAAGCCCAGCTGGCGGTTGACCGCCTGTTTGAACGCCGGCGACCCCACCATGCCTTCGCGCAACAGGATGTGCAACAGCCGGTCGTCCGAACTCAACTGGCCCATGAACGCCTCGATGGAGCCGCGCACCACGCTGCTCTCGACGCTGGCGCGTTGGCGCGCTTCGCCAATGATTTGGCGCAGCGACTCGCCGGCGCGTTCGATCAGCGCCACGGCGAGTTCGTCCATGTCGCGGAACTGGCGATAAAAACTGTTGGGGGCAACGCCCGCTTCGCGGGCCACCTCGCGGAGGCTCAGCGTAGAGAGGCTGCGGTGCGGGCCCACCAGGCGCAAAGCGGCGTCGATGATGTCTTCCCTGGAGATCACCGGCTTGCGCCCAGGCACG
>JBEEJT010000313.1:0-7244 GCA_041169085.1 Pseudomonadota bacterium
CAGCGGCTTGGTCGCTGGCCAGGTGCTGTGCGGCAGGCTGATGAAGGCGCGGTCAAACAGCCCCATCCACGAAGCGTTCCAGTTGCAGGCCATCCATGACACGCTGCGGGCAATCTGGGCGTAGTCCCGGTATACGTCCGCGCCGAACGTGACTGCGCCCAGCGCCAACGTGGCCAGCACAGTGGCCGCGGTGGCGCTGAGCAAGCGCCACCTTCCGGCTGCGGCATACGGCCACAGCAGTGGCAGCAGGAAGGGTTTGAGGCCCACGGCCAGGCCGAGGCCAACGCCAGCCCACACCTCATGGCCAGCCCGGCCAAGGCGCCAGGCCAGCGTCAGCGCCAGCAGCAACACCATGCCCAATTGGCCCAGCATGAAGTTGGCCAGTGTGGGGAAGGTCGCCACCATGGCAGCGCACCCTGCCACCCACCAGGCCAGTCGCGGTGGCCAGGGGCGCACGCAGGCCGTCACCAGCAGGGCGACGGCCAAGGCGCCGCATGCCGCCGACAAACCCGTCCAAGTCCACCACGCTTGTGGATAAGGCAGCAAGGTCAGTGGCCGCATCAGGGCCACAAAGGCCGGAGGGTTCAGGTTGGGGCTCAGGCAAGGAAAGGGGCCGCCCACGGACATGCGGCCGGGTGGATGCCCAAGGTCGGCCGGCACGCGCGGCGTATCGGGGTGGCAGAAGTCGCCGGGCGCTTCTCTGGGTGGCACTTGCCAGTACGGGCTGAACCCGGCCGAAGGCCGTTGGGCAGACAGGTAGAACTTGTAGAAATCGGATGACTGCGGCAGGGCCACCACCTGCTGGCCAAGCGTCAAGTAGTGCGGCAGCAGCAGTTGGAACACCACACAGGCCAGCAGGGTCAGCGTAGCCATCCAAAGGGGGAGCGAGCGGGCGGCCAAAGGGCGCGCTGGGGGCGGTGGGGGCGCTGCAGGTGGCACGGGAAAAACGGGTGGCATGAGATGAGGTGTCGATGCCAGGCAACGACCTGTCCGATAACGCTCAGGTTCAGGCGGGCTGGCGTACTGGTTGTGAAGCTTCTGGACACCGTCAAAGTGTGACGCATGTCACGGGTTTACAGTTCCACAGTGTCCCCGGCGTGGCGGCAGTCGCCAGCGGTCACGGGGGCCGTGTCTGAACAAGGTCGCAGATCCCCATGAGCACCACCCCCCACTCCTTCCGCTTCTTCCGCGTCGGCGGTTTCGACCAGGTGCGCCTGGACCGAGGCGCCGACCTCGCCAACCTGGCCCAGCTCGACCAGAAGCTCTGGGTGGCGCTTTCGTGCCCGGTCAAGGGTGTGGAGTTCGACGCGCGCACCCTGGCGTTGATCGACTCTGACGCTGACGGCCACGTCCGCGCGCCTGAACTCATTGCCGCCATTGACTGGGCCATTGCCCACCTGAAGTCGGCCGACACGCTGGTCAAGGGCGGCGCGCTGGCGCTGGCCGACATCGGCGACCCGGTGCTGGAAGCCGCTGCGCGCAACGTGCTCAGCAGCCTGGGCAAGGGCAGCGCCACCAGCATCAGCGTGGAAGACTGTGCCGACATCGTGAAGATCTTCGCCGGCATGGCGGCCAATGGCGACGGCGTGGTCGATGGCGCAGGGCAGGCCGCCGACGTGCAGGCCGCCATCGCGCTGATGATCGACAAGCTGGGCGGCGTGGCCGACCGCGGCGGCGCCAAGGGCGTGGACCGTGCCACCGTCGAGCGCTTCTTTGCGGAGGCCGCAGCCCTGCAAGCCTGGCGCCAGGCCGCGCCGCACGACGCCGATGGCCTGCCCGACCTGGCCGGCGCCCACGATGCCGTGAAGGCCGTGCGCGACAAGGTCGACGACTACTTCATGCGCGTGCGCCTGTCGGCCTTCGACCCGCGCGCCGAAGGCCTGCTCAACGCCAGCGAAGACCACTTCAAGGCCCTCAGCGCCAAGCTGCTGGCCGGTGGTGGCGCCGACGTGGCTGCGCTGCCGCTGGCCCTGGTGCGCGCTGGCGCGGCCTTGCCGCTCAAGCAGGGCGTGAACCCCGCCTGGGCCGATGCCATCGAGGCCATGCGCGTCAAACTCGTCCAGCCGCTGCTGGGCGAGCGCGAAAGCCTGACCGAAGCCGAATGGGCCGATCTGCGTGGCCGCATTGGTGCCCATGAAGCCTGGCTGGGCGCCAAGCCCGCCACGCCGCTGGACGCGGTGGACGAAGCCGCGCTGGCCGGCATGCTGGCCGGCGACCTGCAAGCCCGCCTGATGGATCTGGTGGCGCAAGACGAAGCCGCTGCCGAACAGGCCGCCCGCATCAGCGAAGTCGAGCGCCTGGTGCATTACGTGCGCGACTTGGCTCGCCTGGCCAACAACTTCGTGTCGTTCACCGATTTCTACACGCGCCGCGACAAAGCCAGCTTCCAGGCCGGCACGCTGTACATGGACGGCCGCAGTGCCGACCTGTGCGTGAAGGTGCTGGACGCCGGCAAGCACGCCGCGCTGGCCACCATGTCGGGCGTGTACCTGGCTTATTGCGACTGCACCCGCCCCGGCGAGAAGATGACCGTGGCCGCCGCCTTCACCGCTGGCGATTCGGACCAGCTGATGGTGGGCCGCAACGGCATCTTCTACGACCGCCAGGGCCGCGACTGGGACGCCACCATCACCAAGATCGTGGAGCACCCGATCAGCATCCAGCAAGCCTTCTGGTCGCCTTACAAGCGCGTGGTGCGCCTGATCGGCGAGCAGGTGCAGAAGTTCGCGGCCGCCAAGGCCAAAGCTTCTGAAGACATGACGGGCACCGCCGTGGCCAAGGCCGGTGACAAGGCCCACGCGCTCACGCCGGCTGCCGCCGCTGCGCCCGCCAAAGAGGCGCCGCCCGCACCGTTCGACGTGGCCAAATTCGCCGGTATCTTCGCGGCCGTGGGCTTGGCGGTGGGCGCCATCGGCACGGCGCTGGCGTCGGTGCTGACGGGCTTCATGGGCCTGAAGGTCTGGCAGATGCCGCTGGCCCTCATTGGCCTGATGCTGATCATCTCGGGCCCGGCGGTGGCGCTGGCCTTCTTCAAGCTGCGCAACCGCAACCTGGGCCCCATCCTGGACGCCAACGGCTGGGCGGTGAACACCCGCGCGCGCATCAACATCCCGTTCGGCACGGCGCTCACGCAACTGGCGGCGCTGCCGGCTGGTGCCGAGCGCGCCTTGGTTGACCCGTATGCCGAGAAGTCGTCGCCGTGGCCCAAGGTGATCTTGGCGCTGGCCGTGGTGGCTGGCGCTGTGGGCTATGCCCTGTGGTCGGGGCTGATCAAGTTCTGATCAGCTGCTCGTGCCGTCTGCCATGGCGGCGGCACAATCCCTGAGCTTGGAGCTGAATCGGGTGTCGTCTGCCATGGCGCGCCAGTAGGCGTGGGCCATGGGCCGTGCGGCGCTCTGCAGGCTCAAGGGGTGCAGGTCGAAGGTGCCGTAGTCGGGGGCCCCGAAGGCGGCATCCGGGCGCCAGCGCATGGGCAACATGTCGTAGATCGGGGCCAGCGTGAACCGAGGCCGGCTCAGCGAGCCAGGTTCGATGAACAGGCTCAGGTTGCCCGAGTGCATGTCGGTGTTGCCGATCAGGCGGCCGAAGTGCAGGGCGGTTTCGATCTGTGCGGCGTCGGCCCGGCTCAGTTGCTTGCGGCTGGCCAGTTGCTGGCCGCTGTCAGCCCAGTGCTGGTAGGTGTCGGTCAGCAAACCTTCGTGCACGGCGCCGATGGCCACCGCATGGCGGCGGCCTAGTGGGCCCACGCGATCGAAGCGACGGCTCAACAGGTAGGTGCGGGTCGGGCTGTGGACCAGCCACGTGTCGGCACCAGGCAGGCCGTGTGCTTGCAGGGTGCGCAAGGCCAGGGCTTCGGCCAGCAGCAGGTCGTGCCAGCGTTCGCCGAAAGGTGTGCCGCGAGGTGGGGTGAACTTCACCAGCACGTGGCTGCCATCGGCCAGTTGGGCGAGGAACTTGGGTTGCTCGCCGCCCGCAGACGACCCGGCCGGCAAGGTGCTGGCCACATCGGCGCTGCGTCGGTCGAGTTCGGCGCTCAGGGCGTCGGGCTGCGCGCTGGCGTCGGGCAGGCGAGGGGCAGGGGGCACCGACGAGGGTTCGCCCAGCACGATGGCGCCCGGTGCGTCGTGGGTGTGCAGCGCGGCATACAGCACGGCCGGCAGTGGCCAGCGCTCGGGGTCGGAGGGCATGTCCAGGGCTTGCAGGCGTTGCGCCAGCAGGCGCCCCAGAAAGCCCTGGGCTCGCAGCGGGGTGAGCACCCAGGGCAGGGTGTTGCGTGTCGTCCAGCTGTGCCCGGCCAGTGTGGTGTGCAAGGTGTGGCCTTGCAGCATGCTCAATTGCCCCTGCTGCACGTAGCGGCCTGATTCATCCACAAGGTAGATCGGCTGCTGCGCAGACAGGCCACGGATGGCCTGGCCCAGGCCATAGCAGCGCGCACGGCCTTGCCCCAGTGCCAACACCTGGTCGGCCAGATCGACCAGCAGGCGCGACACCGTGGCCTGGCTTTTGCCCGTGGCGGCTTGCAGCTCACGGGCCGAGCACAGCCCATGGGCGTGCAGCGCGCCCAGGATGGTGAGGTGATCGGGGTTGTGCTGTGCGCGGCTCATGAGTTGTGAATAGAAAATGAATGGATATTTTCACCGATGAGTCATTCATATTCAATGACTTGAGCGGCATTCATACCGTCAATTCGGTTCAGGTATGAATGACGGCTTGGCGCTCACTCGCCCCTGGATTCGACGTCTGCTTGACTTTGGCCAAGTTACGGCCAACGTGTCGGGGATTTCGGTGGCGCTGGCCAGGTGGTCCGACCCGGGCCACCAGCTAGAATTCCCGATTCCGCTACCCCACCATTCCCCAGACCATGACGAATCAGACCAAGAACGTCACCGCCATGGCCAGCGCCATCCGCGCTTTGGCCATGGACGCTGTCCAGCAAGCCAACTCCGGTCACCCCGGTGCCCCCATGGGCATGGCCGACATGGCAGTGGCCCTGTGGGGTCGCCACCTCAAGCACAACCCGGCCAACCCGCAATGGGCCGACCGCGATCGCTTCGTGCTGTCCAACGGTCACGCGTCGATGTTGATGTACGCGCTGCTGCACCTCACCGGCTACGACCTGTCGATCGACGACCTCAAGGCCTTCCGCCAGATGCACAGCAAGACGCCCGGCCACCCCGAAGTGGGCATCACCGCCGGCGTTGAAACCACGACCGGCCCGCTGGGTCAGGGCATCACCAACGCCGTGGGCTTTGCGCTGGCTGAAAAGCTGCTGGCTGCCGAGTTCAACCGCGAAGGCCACACCATCGTCAACCACCACACCTACGCCTTCATGGGCGACGGTTGCCTGATGGAAGGCATCAGCCACGAAGCCGTGGCCCTGGCCGGCGCCTGGAAGCTGGGCAAGCTGATCGCCCTGTACGACGACAACGGCATCTCGATCGACGGCCAGGTCGCCCCCTGGTTCATCGACAACACGCCCAAGCGCTTCGAAGCCTGTGGCTGGAACGTGATCGGCCCCATCGACGGCCACGACGTGGACGCCGTGGACGGCGCCATCGGCAAGGCCAAGCTGTCGTCTGACAAGCCCACGCTGATCGTCTGCAAGACCCACATCGGCAAGGGCTCGCCCAACCGCGCCAACACCGCCAAGGCCCACGGCGAGCCGCTGGGTGGCGACGAGATCAAGCTGACCCGCGAAACGATTGGCTGGTCGCACGACCCCTTCGTGATCCCCGAAGAAGTGGCCGCCGACTGGAACGCCCAGGCCGATGGCGCCGCCTTCGAAGCCGACTGGGCCACGCGCTTTGCCGCCTACGAAGCCGCCTTCCCCGAGCTGGCTGCTGAATTCAAGCGCCGCATGGCCGGTGAGTTGCCCAAGAACTTCGCCGAGACCGCCGTGGCCGCCGTGGCTGCGGCCCACGAGAAGGCCGAGACCGTGGCCAGCCGCAAGGCCAGCCAGATCGCGCTGGAGTTCTTCACCGCCGCGCTGCCGGAAATGCTGGGCGGCTCGGCCGACCTGACCGGCTCGAACCTGACCAACACCAAGAGCACGCCCGCGCTGCGCATGGACGCCGAAGGCGCCGTGGTGCTGACCGAAGGCAAGCCCGGCCGCCACATCAACTACGGTGTGCGCGAGTTCGGCATGGCCGCCATCATGAACGGTGTGGCCCTGCACGGTGGCTACATTCCTTACGCTGGCACATTCCTGACCTTCTCGGACTACAGCCGCAACGCCATCCGCATGGCCGCGCTGATGAAGCAGCGCGTGATCCATGTGTTCACGCACGATTCCATCGGCTTGGGCGAAGACGGCCCGACCCACCAGTCGGTCGAGCACGCCGCCAGCCTGCGTCTGATCCCTGGTCTGGACGTGTGGCGCCCCGCCGATACGACGGAAACGGCTGTGGCCTGGTCTATCGCGCTGGCCAACAAGAACCGCCCCTCGGCGTTGCTGTTGTCACGTCAGAACCTGCCTTACGCCCCCAAGCAAGATGCGGATGTCATCACGCAAGGCGCGTATGTTTTGGCTGAACCCTCAGAGGTGGGGTTGAAGAAAAAGCCGGTTGCCGTGATCATCGCGACCGGTTCTGAGGTGCAACTGGCCCTGCATGCCCAGGCTGAGCTGGCCAAGCTGGCGATTCCTGTGCGCGTGGTGTCCATGCCGTCCAACACCGTGTTCGATCGCCAGTCGGTCGAGTACAAGAAGTCGGTGCTGCCTGCCAACCTGCCGCGTATCGCGGTCGAGGCTGGCGTGACGGACGGCTGGTGGAAGTACGGCTGCGCAGCCGTGGTCGGTATCGACACTTATGGCGAATCGGCGCCTGCTGGCGTGCTGTTCAAGCACTTCGGCTTCACCACGGAGAACGTGGTGGCGACGGTCCGCAAGGTGCTGCAGCTCAAGAAGTAAGTCAATGTGTGGCCTGGCTTGTTCAGGCACAGTTCCGGTTTTAGTTTCAGTTCAACATCCTTCAAGGTAAAGCAATCATGGCTATCAAGATTGGTATCAACGGTTTCGGTCGTATCGGCCGCATGGTGTTCCGCGCTGCCATCCAGAACTTCAACGACATCGAAGTCGTGGGCATCAACGACCTGCTCGAGCCCGACTACCTGGCCTACATGCTCAAGTACGACTCGGTGCATGGCCGCTTCAAGGGCGATGTGGCCGTGGACGGCAACACCCTGATCGTCAACGGCAAGAAGATCCGCCTGACGGCCGTGAAGAACCCCGCAGAGCTGAAGTGGGA
>JBEEJT010000314.1:0-4282 GCA_041169085.1 Pseudomonadota bacterium
ATGCGCATGCAGTGGTGGATGCGGCCCGGGCCCAAGCGGCCCTGCGCGATCTCGAAGCCCCGGCCCGGCCCGGCGATCACGTTGCTCAAGGGCAAGCGCACGTTGGTGAAGTGCACCTCGCCGTGGCCGTGCGGCTCGTCGTACTCGCCGAACACGGGCAGCATGCGTTGGATCTCGACGCCCGGCGTGTCCATGGGCACCAGCACCATCGAGTGCTGCTGGTGGCGGCCCAGGTCGGGGTTGGCCGTCAGGGCCATGAAGATGCCGATCTTGCAACGCGGGTCGCCCACGCCCGACGACCACCACTTCTTGCCGTTGAGCACGATCTCGTCGCCCTCGACCACAACCGTGGCCGCCATGTTGGTGGCGTCCGACGAGGCCACCTCGGGCTCGGTCATGAAGAACACCGAGCGGATGTCACCGGCCAGCAGCGGCTTGAGCCACTTTTCCTTCTGCTCGGCATTGCCGTACTTCCACAGCACCTCCATGTTGCCCGTGTCGGGCGCGGCGCAGTTGAAGATTTCGGGCGCCATCATCGAGCGGCCGGTTTCCTCGCAGCTGAAGGCGTACTCCAGCACGCTCAGGCCCGCGCCCAACTGGGCATCGGGCAAGAACAGGTTCCACAGGCCGGCGGCCTTGGCCTTGGCCTTGAGCTCTTCCACGCGGGGCGGGATCTGCCATTCTTTCCAGTTGCCGCCGTGGCGCGCCTCGTGGATCTCTTTCCAGTGCTGGGCCTCGATGGGCTCGATGTGCTCCTGGATGAAGGCGCGAACCTTGGCGGCGGTTTCTTTGGCGCGGGCGCTGGGTTGGAAGTCCATGGTGTAGCCTCAGGCGTGGATGTCGGTGGTGCCCATGTGTTTGGGGGGATCGGCAGGCATCCTAGCGCCGCCGCATCATGCACACCAATGATGAATCTGCATGGCGTTGTATTCGCCACATGAATCTACATCTCACCCCCATGTCCACCGCCCCCACCCTGTCCGTCGCCATCCCGGCCCACAACGAAGCCAAGTACATCGGCCGCGCCATCGAATCCGTGTGGCGTGCCGCAGAGGCGGCGGGCGAGCCCGTCGAGGTGGTCGTGGCGCTCAACCGCTGCACCGACGCCACGCAGGCCATCGCCGAATCCCTGAGCGCCCGCTGTGTGGAAGAACCCACCAAGTGCATCGCCGCCGTGCGCAACGCCGCCGTGCGGGGCGGCACCGCGCCCTTCGTCGTCACGCTGGATGCCGACAGCTGGATGCGCCCCACCACCCTGGTCGCCACGCTGGCCAAGCTGCGCGACCCGCAACTCGTGGGCGGCGGCGCCTGGATGACGCCCGAGCGCTTCTCACTGGGCATCGTCGTCACCGGCTTCATGGTGATGGGCCACATGCCGGACAAGCGCATCTCGGCGGGCATGTTCTGGTGCAAGCGCGAGGTGTTCGAAGCCCTGGGCGGCTTTGATGAGCGCCTCATCAGCCTCGAAGACCTCGACTTCGCCTACCGCATGAAGGCCTGGGGCCTGCAGCGCGGCCTGCGCTACGGCACGCTCTACCGCCACGGCATCTACACCTCCACCCGCAAGTTCGACACCTTCGGCGACTGGTACCTGGTGCGCCACCCCGAGCTGCTGCGCCGCATCTTCAGCGGCCACGACCGGGAAGCCACCAACCTGTACTACTACGACGTGGACCGCTGAGCCCAGGCCCGCGCCGTGCACGCCAGCGCCTCGATCACATCGGGGTGATGCACGCCCTTGCCCTGCCCCCAGGCCAGCGCGGGCGACGCATCGGGCACCTCCCGCACGATGAAGCTGAGCGATTCGGCCGAGGTGCCCAGCGCACGCCCCACCCCCGGCAGCGCCAGCAAGGCCGACATCAGCCCCAGGGGCAAGTGGCCCCACGGGCCCCGCACGCCCAAGGCCCGCGCCATCACCCGCAGCGACGCCAGCAGCGACGGCGAGGCCGGGTCCATCAACACATGGTCCCGCAAGCCACCCGGCGGCGCCTGGAGCAAGGCCACCGTGTAACGCGCCACATAGTCGCCCGTCACCCAGGGCACCCGGTGGGCGGCTGTGCCCGGCACCCAGGCCATCAGGCCCCGCGACAGCGCCTGCAAAATGCCGGCAACCGCCGACTGCGACGGCACCTCCGGGCCCTGCGCGTCGGCGATCACCGTCGCCGGGTGGATCCAGGTCACGGGCACGGGGCTGCGCTCGGCCTGAGCTTGGAGCGCGACATAGGCCAGCATCTTCGACACCTCGTAAGCGCCCCAACGACGCGCGGCCCGCTCAACATCGACAGGCTCGCGCCCCGCCCCGTCGGCCGCCACCCACCCCAGCCGCCTCAACTGGCCGGGCACCTGGCTCATGAAGCCGCACACCGCCACGAAGGCACCCGGCAAGCACTGCCGCTCGGCCCAACGGTGGAGGGCCAAGGCGCCTTGCACATTCACCCGCTCGGCCAAAGGCCACGGCAGCCCCCAGCCCCACAAGGCCCCCAGGTGCAGCACACACGTCACCCTTTGCAAGGCTTCCGGCACCGTGGCGCCCCAGCCCAGGTCGGGCTGTGCCAAGTCGGTCTGCACGCAAGTCACCCGGTCCACCGGGGCGCCGGCGGCGGCCAGCATGTCTCGCAGGGCAGGCCACTGCTGCGCCGGCCGCCGCAGGGCCAGCACCACGTCGTGGCCCTGCCGGCACCAGGCCAACAGCACCCGCCGACCAATCTGCCCCGTCGCCCCCGTCAGCAGCAAAACCGGCGGCTGTGCTGTGTGCTTGCCCATGAACTTTCTCCGTGTGAGTCGATGACGGGCCGATGCTAGAGTCTGGAGTGCACTCCAGGGTCAAGCATGAAAATTGGTGAACTCGCCACACGCACCGGGGTCAGCGTCGACACCCTGCGCTTTTACGAAGACAAGGGCTTGCTCACGCCGCACCACCGCAGCGCCGCCGGCTACCGCCACTACACCGAGGCCGCCATAGAAGTGGTGCGCTTCATCAAGATGGCCCAGAGCCTGGGCTTCGCGCTGCAAGAGATCGGGGCCGTGATCCCCGACCTGGGCGGCGGCAACCTGAAGCTCGCCAGCGTGCGCGAGCGCATGCAGACCAAGCTGGCCGCGCTGGACCACCAGATCACCTTGCTGCAGGCCCAGCGCAGCGAACTGCTCGCGGCTCTGAACAGCCTCACCTGCCAGGACGACACCCTGGTGCAGGTCAGCCAATTGCAGCCGCCTGCGGCTTGAACACCGAGGGTCAACACAGGGCTTGCGATCCGCGCCATAATCTTGGGCTTGGCCGCACAAGCGGCACTTTGGAGACACATCTTGGACAGTCACCCTCGGTGACCGCCCACTCCAGCCACTGGCCCAGTCGCCAACACACCCAGCCTGTATCAGCGGTGTGAGCGACGCAGCAGCCAGTGCACCCGATGAGCCCCTCGTGCGTTGAGCACCAGCCGGCCATCGGCCAGCGGGAGGGGGCGGACACACACCCATCCCCCCTTCCCCCCTGCGAGGACACGAACGCCGCTGTGTCGGCCGTGCCCGCCCGCTGGAGCACCCATGCTGAATGTGTTCACGCTGGCCAACGGCCGGCTGTTTCAGGAAGAGATCGACAGCCTCGACGAGCTGACCGCAGCCCGTCCGGTTTGGGTCGACCTCGAAGACCCCACGCCCGAAGAAAAGAGCTGGATCGCCGTCAAGTTCGGCTTCGTCATCCCTGCCGACATCATCGACGACGACCTGGAAGAGTCCGCCCGCTTCTATGAAGAAGAAGGCGCCATCCACATCCGCTCCGACTTCCTGATCGACGACGACGAAGCCCCGCGCAACGTCCGCGTGGCCTTCATCCTCCACGACAATGTCCTGTTCTCGGTGCACCGCGAAGACCTGCCCGTCTTCCGCCTGCTGCGCATGCGCGCCCGCCGCATCCCGGCGCTGATCGAAGACGCCAAGGACGTCCTGCTCAAGCTCTACGACGCCGACGCGGAATACTCGGCCGACACGCTCGAAGGCATCTACGACGACCTCGAAAAGGTGTCCAAGAAGGTGCTCAAGGACGAGGTCAACGACGCCGCCGCCGGAGAAGCACTGGCCGCCATCGCGCGCCAGGAAGACTTGAACGGCCGCATCCGCCGCAACGTCATGGACACGCGCCGCGCCCTGAGCTTCATGATGCGCGCCCGCATGCTCAACGCCGACCAGTTCGAAGAAGCCCGCCAGATCTTGCGCGACATCGATTCGCTCGACAGCCACACGGCCTTCCTGTTCGACAAGATCAACTTCCTGATGGACGCCACGGTGG
>JBEEJT010000315.1:0-9814 GCA_041169085.1 Pseudomonadota bacterium
GCACGCTGTGGCACCAGCTCAACGCCATCAAGAAGGGCCAGTCGCGGCCCAAGGGCGTGCCTGACTCGAAGGTGAAGAAGCTGGGCATCCTGGGCGCCGGCATGATGGGCGCGGGCATCGCCTACGTGTCGGCCAAGGTGGGCATCGACGTGGTGCTGCTCGACACCACCATCGAGAACGCCGACAAGGGCAAGGCCTATTCGCAAGGCCTGCTGGACAAAGCGATTGCTCGCGGCAAGAGCACGCCCGACAAGCGTGATGCCCTGCTGGCCCGCATCCAGACGACGATCCGCTACGCCGACCTCGAAGGCTGCGACCTCGTCATCGAGGCCGTGTTCGAAGACCGCGAGATCAAGGCCCAATGCACGCAGCAGGCTGAGGCCGTCATCGCGCCCAGTGCGGTCTACGCATCCAACACCTCCACGCTGCCCATCACCGGCCTGGCGCAAGCCAGCGGCCGCCCGGCCAACTTCATCGGCCTGCACTTCTTCTCGCCGGCCGACAAGATGCCGCTGGTCGAGATCATCGTGGGCAAAGAGACGAGCGACGAGACGCTGGCACGTGGCTTCGACTACGTGTTGCAGATCGGCAAGACGCCCATCGTCGTCAACGACCAGCGCGGCTTCTACACCTCACGCGTGTTCACCACCTACATCATGGAAGGCATGGCGATGTTGGGCGAGGGCATCCACCCGCGCAGCATCGAGGTCGCCGGCCTGAAGGCGGGCATGCCCATGCCCCCGCTGGCCCTGCAAGACGAGGTGTCGCTCAGCCTGTCGCTGTACATCGCCGAGACCACGCGCAAGGACCTCATCACCGAAGGCGCGCCGCTGCCGAAGGTGCACCCAGGCTTTGCCGTGGTGCAGAAGGTGGGCGGCGAGCTGGGCCGCATCGGCAAGAAGGGTGGCCAAGGCTTTTACGACTACACGGGCAAAGACAAGCAACTCTGGCCCGGCCTGCTGGACGTCTACCCGCTGCGGGCCGATCAGCCCAGCCAGCAAGAGCTGGTCGACCGCCTGCTCTACGCCCAGGCCAACGAAGCGGCGCGCTGCTTCGAAGAAGGCGTGGTGCGCTCGGTGGCCGACACCAACATCGGCTCGATCTTCGGCTGGGGCTTCGCGCCCCACCAGGGTGGTGCGCTGCAGTTCATCAACGCCGTGGGGCCGGCCGCTTTCGTGGCGCGGGCCCGTGAGCTGGCCGGCCGCTATGGCGAGCGCTTCGCCCCGGCTGCCATCGTGGTGAAGATGGCGCAAGAAGGCTCGCGCTTTGCCGACGCGGCTGGCACGGCCGAGGCGCAGGCATGACGCCCCAGCGCTGGCAGCCGCTGACCGGTGTGCTGTCTGGCTTGCGCGTGGTCGACCTCAGCCGCAACCTGCCAGGCCCCTGGGCCAGCCGCATGCTGGCCGACCTGGGGGCGCAGGTGACCAAGGTGGAGCCGCCCGAGGGTGACCCTGCCCGCGCCCTGCCGCCGCTGGACGCCGCGCTCAACACCGGCAAGACGCGCCAGGCGCTGGACTTCCGCCAGGCCGATCAGCTGGCCAGCTTGCGCGAGCAGCTGAGCCACGCCGACGTCATGCTCGACAGCTTTCGCCCTGGCGTGCTGGCGGCCATGGGCCTGGACGCGGCTTCGCTGCACGCGCTCAACCCCAGGTTGGTGATGGTGTCCATCACCGGCTATGGGCAGCAAGGGCCATGGGCGCACAAGGCCGGCCATGACCTGAACTTCATGGCGCTCTCCGGCGTGCTCGACCAGCTGCGCGCCCCCACTGGCGAGTTGGCCCTGTCGAACGTGCAATGGGGCGACCTGGCCGCTGGCAGCGCCATGGCGGTCATCGCCGTGCTGGCCGCCGTCATCGAGGCCCAGCGCACGGGGGCCGGGCGCCATGTCGACGTCAGCATGACCCATGGCCTGCACGACCAACTCGTCATGCCCAAGGCCACAGGCCTGTTGTTGCAGCCCTTGCTGGGCCACTGGCCTGGCGCGGGCGAAGACCTGCTCAACGGCGGCCTGCCCTGCTACAACCTCTACGCCACGTCAGACGGCCGCCACCTGGCCGTGGGCGCGCTGGAGCACAAGTTCTGGCGTGCCGCGTGCGACGTCTTCGGCCGGGCAGATTGGGGGGATCGCCACTGGCAGCGCGGCGCCATGCCCGGCAGCCCCGACGCGCTGGCCTTGCGCGAAGAGGTGGCCGCGCTCATCGCCAGCCTGCCCTTGGCCGTGTGGGCCGAGCGCTTCGCCCAGGCGGATGCCTGCGTGACCCCGGTGCTCACCTGGCAGGAAGCGCAGCAGCACCCCGCTTTGTCTGGCAACGGCGGCCAGCACGGCTGGTCGACGCCAGCCGCTTGAAGGCCTCAGGCCGGGCGGGTGCTCGGCAGCTGGAAGCGGGCCACGTCGGCGGCCAGGGCCTCGGCCTGCTGCTGCATGGCCGCTGCGGCGGCGGCCGCTTGTTCCACCAGCGCGGCGTTTTGCTGCGTGGCGGCGTCGAGCATCTGCAAGGCACTGGTGGTGCCGGCCAGGCGCCGGGACTGGGCTTGCGCGCCGGCCACCGCCTGTTGCAGGCAGCGGTTGACGTCGGCGGTGGTGGCCAACACCTCGGCCATGAGGTCGCCGCTTTGGCGCACCACGGTCAGGCCTTCGTTCACCTGGGACACGCTGTTGCCGATCAAGCCGCGCACCTCACGGGCGGCTTGGGCCGAGCGGCTGGCCAGTGAGCGCACTTCCGCGGCCACAACGGCGAAGCCTCGGCCGTGCTCGCCCGCCCGGGCGGCCTCGACCGCAGCGTTGAGCGCGAGGATGTTGGTCTGGAAGGCGATCGCGTCGATGGTGCCCACGATCTCGCCGATGTGGCTGGCCGCCCGCTGGATGCCTTGCATGCGCTCCACCGTTTCCTGGGCGATCTCGCCGCCGCGCGTGGCCGCCTGCGTGTGCTGCTGAGCCAGCGAGGCCGCTTGCTCGATGGCACCTGCGCTTGCTTTCGCTTGGGCGGACACGCCCATCATGGTCGAAGCCGTGGCCTCGATGTGGGCGGCCGATTGCTCGGTGCGCTGGCTCAGGTCTTGAGCGCCCTGGCTGATCTCACTGCTCGCCTGCACGATGCCGTCCGAGGCGTGGCGCACCTGGGTCACCAGGTTGCGCAGCGCGGCTTGCATCTGTTGCAGCGAGCTGATCACGCCAGCGGCCTCGTCGGAGCCCCAGGCATGGGGGGCGGTCGTCAGGTTGCCTTCGCGCATCTGGTCGATGTGGAAAGCCACCTCTTTGAGGCCGCCATGCAGCACCTTGCGGAACGACGTGAACAGGTACAGCGCGGTCAGCAGGCTCAGGCCCACCAGCACGGCGGTGAGGTTGCGCGCGCTCACGGCACGCCCCACTCGGGCCGCCAACAGGGCTTCCATGGTGGCGGTGGCTTGCTCGTCCACCTTGTGCAGGGCGACCTGGGCCTGCGCCGACAAGGCGGCGAGTTCCGTGGCTTGGCCCTGTGGCTTGTCGGCTTGCAGCACTTGGCGCTCCAGGGCGTCGAGCATCTGCCGGACGGCTTGGGTGGCCGCTTCGGTGGGCAAACGGGACTTGACGTCGGCGTTGTAGCCCTGGGCCTTGGCCAGGCTGGCCTGGACCGCTGTCAGGCTGTTGGCGAGGGTGGCCGTTTGCTCGATGAGGCGACGCCACGCGGCGGGCGAAACCTGACCGGTGCTCAGCGCTTGCGTGGCCAACACGCCAGTCTGGCTGGCGGCGTCCAGCATGGTGGGCAGGCGGAAGCTCGTGACGTCCATCAGGTAATAGGTGTCGATGTCCGGGTCGAGCGTCAGGTTCGAGCCGTCCGACGCGATGCCGATCAGGTCCACGGTGGCCTGGATGGCCGCCGACACGGCGCTGTCGTCCGGGCGGGCCGCGGCGCTCCCGTCGATCAGGGCCTGCACTTGCGTGCTCACGCTCTGCACGGCCTGGGCGGTGCCCAAGGCGTCACCGACGCGGGCTTGCGCCGCTTGCAGGCGGGCCAGGGCCTCGCTCATCGGGGTCGCTTGGGCCTGGCGATCGGCGTCGGTGGCCTGGCGCAACTTCAGCAGCACGGGCAGCAAGGCCTTGGCGTCGCGCACATAGGCCGAGCCGTCGAGCTCCTTGGCCGAGAAGGCGATCTGGTCGGCCTGGCTGACGAAATAGCGCCACCCCAGCACGCCCATGGGCAGCAGGAAGGTGAGGGTGATGATGGCGGCCTTGGCGTTGAAGCCGAGCACGCGAAAGAGGCGCACGCCCGGCGCCCACAGGCCGTGGTGGTGGAAGAAGCCGTCTTTGGACGTGGCCGTCGATCGATGGGTGCGCGCGGGTGCCCGTTGCGCTTCCCCCATGTCGGCGGCCTGGCTGGCAGCGTTGGGCATGGTTGGTTCCTGCTTCAAGTCAACCCGAGCCGGCGCGTTCACCCTTGGCGGGTGGAGCGGGGCGGCGGAGGGCACCGGACCTGTTGTCGGCACAGTCTGGCCAGACTTGAAGCTGGGCCAAGGGCCAAAAAGCAAGGCCGACGACGAGGTTGATTGGGCACACAGGCCGGTGCGACGGCAGCGCTCGCGCCATACTGGCTGACGACACCCCGAAGGAGACCCCGATGAATGCTGCACTGCACACCCGCCCGATGAGGGCCATCGCCCTGGCCGCCGTGCTGGGTGCCTGGCTGTCTGCTGCAACGGCCGCAACCGCTGCCTCGGCGGCTGGCACGCCCCCCGTGGCAGGCGCAGAGGCGCCGTCAGCGACCCCGGCGGCTTGCCCCGCCTTGCTCAACCAGACCTTCCCGAGGTTGCAAGACGAAAAGCCCCAGTCTCTGTGCCAATACAGCGGCCGGGTGCTGCTGGTGGTCAACACCGCCAGTTACTGTGGGTTCACCAGCCAATACAAAGGCCTGGAGTCGCTCTACGCCCGTTATAAGGACCAGGGCCTGGTGGTCTTGGGCTTCCCTTCCAACGACTTTGGCAACCAGGAGCCCGGCTCGGGCAAGCAGATCGCCGAGTTCTGCGCCAACACCTACGGCGTGAAGTTCCCCATGTTCGCCAAGAGCCATGTGCGCGGTGACGACGTCAACCCCTTGCACGCACAGCTGATCGCGGCCACGCGCACCACGCCGAAGTGGAACTTTTACAAATACCTTGTGGGGCGTGACGGCAAGCCCATCCAGGCCTATTCCAGCATGACCGGGCCCGACGACAGCGACCTGATCGCCGACATCGAGCGCGCCTTGGCCCGCAAGTGAGGCGCGCGCACCGCGTTGCGCTGCAACATGTTGCAGGCAGGCGGATACCCCCTTGGGCATGGGGCACTGCCTTTGTGCACAACGCCACGAACGGAGGTCAAGCGGACACTGATGTCCCTCAAGTCGGGGGATGACGGCACCGATGGAGTTGCCATGATGAGCTTGAGGTTTGGGACAAGCGCCCCACGTAGTGAGGCGGATACCCGGGCCCTGGAGACACTTTTCATGCACATGCTTTACAACTCGGACAGCTATGCCGTCGTGCAGATCGAGCTGCCCGCGTCGTCCAAAGACGAGGCTCCGGCCGAGCACGCACTCAAGCGTGGCGGCTATGAGATCGTGGACAAGTTCGCTCGCAAGGAACTCTTCATCGAGGGCGCCCTCGCCGAATCCTTCAAGGAAGGCGTCGAAGCCCTGATCGAATCTTCACCCAGCGTCGAGGAGTTCGACGCTTACCTGGAACGTTACGCCGGGATGGCGCAGCAACCAGTCGTGATGCATTGAACGCTTGACCTGCCGCTGGCACGCGGCAGGCTACAGATTGGCCGCCTGTGGCCGACATTGCGAACAGCACATAACAAATCGGTGTTGGCTTCGTGATCCTTCCGGGGGGGAAGGGCACCACAGGGGATGGCGAATGTCTCTGACCTGGATGGGCGTGTCTCACCACGCTGGCATCTTGCTGACAGCCTGGGTGGTGGGGGTGTACGCCTACTTCATCCAATGCCTGTTTGTGCGGCGCGCATTGGCGCATGACCGTGTCACCAGTTTTGGCTGGCTGATGGGCGGTGCGCTCACCGCGGGCACTGGCATGTGGGCGCAATCCTTGCTCGGGCTGGTGGCCTGGCAAGCGCCATTGCAAGTGGAGTTCGCCCCGGCGGTGGTGTTGGCGGCCTGGTTGCCGGCCGTGGTGCTGGTGATGGCCGTGCAGTGGCAGTTTTCGGTGCAAGGCCTCGATTGGCGCCTGCGGATCGCGGGCGGCCTGTTCATTTCGGTGGGCCTGAGCATGTTGGGGCTGATCGCCCAGTCGTCGATCGTGACGACCCCCAGCTGGACCTGGTCGCCGGGCTGGGCCGCCAGCGCCACCGGCATCTTCCTGGTGGCCTCCGGCCTGGCGTCGGTGCTGACGCGGCGGGTGGTCTACCAACCTGGCGGGGTGCGCGCCTTGCTGGCCATTTCTACCCTGGTGTCCAGCCTGTTCATCGTGGGCAACATGATCCAGATGCACGGGGTGAACATCCCCGCAGGCGCCACGGCGCCCAGCATCGGGGGGCTGACCGCCAGCGCGATCTTCACCTTGTCCACCACCATCGTGTTGCTGCTCCTGGGCATGGCGCACCTGGTCACGCTGTACGACGAGCGGGCCCAACGCAAGGAAGCCTCCTTGCGCGCCAGCCTGGCCCAGGCCCAGGAGGCGCTGGAAGACGCGGCCCAGCACGACCCGGTGACCCATTTGCTCAATCGCCCGGGCTTCGAGCGCGCCTTGCAAGACCTGTTGCGCACCGACGTGGGCCAGACGCCCCTGCAGTTGGCCGTGGTGCGCCTGAGCCTGGACGGCTACAAGCCCATCGTCGAGTCTTACGGCCAGAACCTGGGTGATCACATCGCCCGCTTGCTGGCCGGCCGTCTGCAGGCACACATGCGCCAGGAAGACCTGCTCGCCCGCTCGGACAGCGACGAGTTCCTGCTCCTGGGCGCAGGGCTGACGGACGACCACCAGGTCACCCAATGGGCCCGACGCCTGGCCGAGGCGGTGCATGAGCCCTGCCTGATCGCTGAACACGACCTGGCGCTCAGCACCTCGATCGGCATCGCCCGCTACCCCGACAGCGCCAGCGTCGAGCAGCTCATGGCCCATTCGCAAGACGCCATGCTCATGGCCCGAAAGGCAGGGGGCGGGGTGCATTGCGTCTACCAGCGGGGCATGGACCGCCAGGGCCTGGCTCAGGTCGAGATGCAACGCGACTTGCGCCATGCCATCGAGCGCGGCGAACTGTCGCTGCATTTCCAGCCCAAGCTGCACGCCGAAGACAGCCGCCTGGCCGGCGTGGAGGCCTTGCTGCGCTGGCGCCACCCCGAGCGCGGTCAGGTGAGCCCTGGCGAGTTCATCCCGGTGGCCGAGCGCTTTGGCCTGATCGGCGAGTTGGGCCTGTGGGTGCTCGACGCCGCTTGCCGGCAGATCCGCCAATGGGAAGACGCCGGGCTGAACATCCCCGTGGCGGTGAACCTGTCGCCCCACCAGTTGCGCCAGCCGGACCTGGAGCTGAGGGTGCGCGACGCCCTGGTCACCCATGGGGTCCAGCCCAACATGTTGATCATGGAGATCACCGAGTCGGCGGCCATGGACGACATCGAAGCCTCGCTGAAGGTGTTCGACATGCTCGACACCATCGGGGTGACCTTGTCGATCGACGACTTCGGCACCGGCTATTCCTCGCTGAGCTACCTGCGCCGCCTGCCGGCCCGCCAGCTCAAGATCGACCGCAGCTTCGTGCGCGACCTGGGCGCCAGCGCCGACGCCCGCGCCATCGTGGAGGCCGTGGTGCACCTGGCCCACGCGCTGGGCCTGGTGGTCGTGGCCGAGGGGGTGGAAACCATGGAACAGGCCAGCATCTTGCGCGGCCTGAAGTGCGACCAGCTGCAAGGCTTCTTCTTCGCGCGCCCCATGCCCGAAAAAGACCTCATCAGCTGGCTGTTGCAGCACGAGGTCGGGGTGATGGCGGCCGTGGACGCCCCCGCGCTCGCCCCCCCTGAGCGGGGCGACACCCCCCCTGTCGACGTGGGGGTGTCGCCCGAAAATCCCTACCCGGCTCGACCCCAACTGGAGGCTCAGGGAAGCTGATGAAGGCAAAGGCGGGCGGCCTTGCCTAAAATGACAGGATGAACGCCCCCGTTGCCCTGAATCCGACCCGCGCCGCCACCCCGGTGGCCCGCCGCCCCTACACACGCGCCGCCCAGCTGCCTGAGATCATGCAGCGCCGCATCGTGGTGCTCGATGGCGCCATGGGCACCATGATCCAGCGCTACAAGCTGACCGAGGCCGACTACCGTGGCACCCGGTTTGTCGATCACCACAAGGACGTCAAGGGCAACAACGAATTGCTGCTGCTGTCCAAGCCCGAGGTGATCCGCGAGATCCACGCGCAATACCTGGCCGCTGGGGCCGACATCATCGAGACCAACACCTTCGGCGCCACCACCGTGGCCCAGGACGACTACGACATGCCCGAGCTGGCCTACGAGATGAACCTCGTGGCCGCCCGCATGGCCCGTGAGGTCTGCGACGAATACAGCACGCCCGATCAGCCGCGCTTCGCCGCCGGCGCCATCGGCCCCACGCCGCGCACGGCCAGCATCAGCCCCGACGTGAACGACCCTGGTGCGCGCAACATCCACTTCGAAGAGCTGCGCCAGGCCTATTACGACCAGGCCAAGGCCCTGCTCGAAGGCGGCGTCGACGTCTTCCTGATCGAAACCATCTTCGACACGCTCAACGCCAAGGCAGCCATCTTCGCGGTCGACCAGCTGTTCGAAGACACCGGCGAGCGCCTGCCCATCATCATCTCGGGCACGGTGACCGATGCCTCGGGCCGCATCCTGTCGGGCCAGACCGTGGGGGCCTTCTGGCACTCGGTGCGCCACGCCCACCCGCTGGCCATCGGCTTGAACTGCGCCCTGGGTGCGACGCTGATGCGCCCCTACATCGAGGAACTGTCGAAGATCGCGGGCGACACCTTCATCAGCTGCTACCCCAACGCCGGCCTGCCCAACCCCATGAGCGACACGGGCTTTGACGAGACCCCGGCCATCACCGGGGGCCTGGTCGAAGAGTTCGCGCAGGCGGGTTTCCTGAACCTCGCCGGTGGCTGCTGCGGCACCACCCCCGACCACATCGCCGAGATCGCCCGGCGCGTGCGCTCGCACCGCCCCCGCTGCCTGCACGAAGGTGCGCGTGGCTTCCTGAGCGGGCTGGCCGCCTGAGCCGGATGAGCGCTGCCACGGACGAGCCAGACAGCGGCGGGGCGTCGCCTCGGCGCTATGGCGGGGTGTCGGCCGACGAGCGCCGCGCCCAACGCCGGGAGCGCCTGATCGAGGCAGGCTTCGAGGTGTTTGGGCGTGAGGGCTATTTGCAGTCCACCATGCGGCTGGTCTGCGCCAACGCCCGCTTGAGCGAGCGCTATTTCTACGAGAACTTCGAATCGCTCGAAGAGCTGTTCCGCGCCGTCCACCGGCGCGCCTCGTCGAAGGTGGGCGAGCAGGTGATGATCAAGCTCGCCGGCATGCGGGGTGCCGACGGCGTGGCCATGACGCGCGCGGGCCTCGTGACCTTCTTCGAGATGGTGCAAGCCGACCCGCGCCTGGGGCGCGTGATGCTGACCGACGCCGTGACCACAGGCATGACCAACCCGCAGATCCTGGGCACGCGCGCGGCCGCCTGGGCCGACATGATCCGCGACCGCCTGGCGGTGCTCTACCCCGAGATGCGCCAGGAGCTGGACGTGGATTACCTGCTGGCGGGGTTTGGCGGGGTGGTGGTGCAGGTGGGGGCCATGTGGATGGACCGCAAGGGCGTCACGCCC
>JBEEJT010000316.1:0-10989 GCA_041169085.1 Pseudomonadota bacterium
CACCTGAGCGGTGAGCTGTTTGCGCGCCGTGCGGGCATCACCATGACCCACGTGCCCTATAAAGGCAACGCCCCGGCCATGACCGACGTGATGGGCGGGCAGATCCAGATGATGTTCGACATCGTCGGGGGTGCCAAGTCCTACATCGACGGCGGCAAGGTGCGTGCGCTGGCCGTCACGTCCAAAGAGCGCAACCCGGCTTTTCCGCAGTTGCCCAGCATGTCCGAATTGGGCATCCGCGACTACGACATCGGTGGCTGGTATGGCTTGTACGGCCCGCTGGGCATGAACGCTGACGCCAGCCAACGCATCGCCGCGGCCACCGCCCGCGCCATGCAAGACGCTGAGCTGCGCAAGCGCTGGATCGACCAGGGTTACGTCATCTGGAATGGCAAAGCAGCAGACCTGGCCGAGCGCATGCGCCGCGAGCACGCGCTGTGGGGCGAAGTGACCAAAGGCATGGCGTTTGAATGAACACCTTCTCGACATCGCTGCACACGCGCATCCATCAACTCTTTGACGAACGCGTCGCGCAGGCACCCGACCACCCCTTCCTCTTCATGCCGAGTGGCGTGATGACGCTGGGCCAGCTGGCCGTGCAGGTAGACGCGCTCGAAGCCGAGCTGCGGGCAACCGGGGTGCGCCTGGGTGACCGTGTGCTGGTGGCCGCAGAAAACTGCCCCGAGCACGTGGCCCTGGTGCTGGCTTGTAGCCGGGTGGGGGCTTGGGCTTGCGGCGTCAATGCGCGCATGACCGCGTCCGAGTTGGCAGGCTTTGCCGCCAAGGCCGACGCCCGCGTGCTGTATTTCACTGTGGGGGTGTCGTCAGCGGCGCGCCAGCATGCGCAGCAGTACGACACGCGCGCCAGCGTGCTGCCTGCTTTGCAACGCACGCTGGCCGATTCGCAAGCCACAGCGCAGACCGGCGACCTGGCCGAGCGCGTGGCCGCCATCATTTTCACCTCGGGCACGACCGGCCAGCCCAAGGGCGTGATGCTCACGCACGCGGGCTTGCTGCAGTTTGGCAAGGTCTCGGCGCAGTCGCGCCAGCTGACGCCCGCCGACCGCTCTTACGCCTATTTGCCGATGACGCACATCTTCGGTCTGGGCACCGTGCTCATGGCCTCGCTGCACGCAGGTGCTGGCCTGCTCATGCGCAGCCAGTTCGACCCGGCCGACGTGTTCGATGCGCTGGCCCACCAGGATCTCACGCAACTGCAAGGCCCGCCCGCCATGTTCACCCGCTTGCTGGCCTGGCTCGATGCCCAAGGCATCGATCACCCCGCAGCGCCCGACCTGCGCTACGTTTACACGGGCGCTGCGCCGCTGGACCTGAGCGTCAAAAAAGCCATCGAGGCGCGCTTCAAGCACCACCTGCACCATGGTTACGGCCTGTCTGAATACGCAGGCGCCTTGACCCTGTGCCGCCGGGGCGAATGGCGCGACGACACCAGCGCCGGTTATCTGGTCGAAGGCGCTGAGCTGCGCATCATCGGCCCCGATGGTCAAGACCTGCCCGCAGGCGAGACCGGCGAAATCTGGATGCGCGGCGTGGGCTTGATGCCCGGTTATTTCCGCGACCCGGAGATCACAAGCCAGGTCATGAAGCCCGGCGGCTGGTACGCCAGCGGCGACCTGGGCCGACAAGACGCCGATGGCGCCTTGCAGGTGGTGGGACGCCTCAAGGAAATGATCATCCGCTCCGGCTTCAACGTCTACCCCGGCGAGGTCGAGGCCGTGTTTCTGGCCTGGCCCGGTGTGCAGCGCGCCGCCGTGGCTGGCCGCAAAACGGCCGATGGCAACGAAGACATCCTGGCTTTCATCGAGCCCAAGCCCGGAGTACAGATCGACCTGGACGCCTTGAAGGCCCATGCCGACGAACACCTGTCGCCCTACAAGCGCCCAACTGCGGTGACGCTGGTGGCTGAGATGCCCATGACCCTGAGCGGCAAGGTGCTCAAGCGCGAGCTGGTGGAGCAGTACTGCGAGGCGTAAATCTCCAGCCATGGTCGATGCCCCCCAATCCGCACTTCATGTTCGGCAAAGGTGGGCTTTCACAAAGAGAGACCTGTGCAGCCCTGAACTCAGCGAAGATACCGCCATGAACACACCCACCACCCTGGATGCCGCCCAGGTTGCGCACTTGCGCAGCTGGGAAGGCCGCAGCGAAACGCTTCAAGATGACATCAGCGCCGCCCCCTTGCGCGGCCAAAGCGCGCTGCTCGACCGTGACGATGCCCGCCAAATCGCAGGCAGCGAACTGCCGCCCCTGTGGCACTGGCTGTATTTTTTGCCGCAGGCGCGGCAAAGCCAGATCGGGCCTGACGGCCACCCCTTGCGTGGCGGTTTTTTGCCACCCGTGCCGCTGCCGCGCCGCATGTGGGCCGGTGGCCGCCTGCAGTGGCAGACCGATAACCCGCTGCGCGTGGGCGACGCCGCGCAAAAGCATTCGCGCATCGCGTCGGTCAAACACAAGTCCGGCCGCACGGGCGACCTGCTGTTTGTCGAGGTCGAGCACGCTTTCAGCAACGCCCAAGGCCTGTGCCTGACCGAAACGCACGACATCGTCTACCGCGCCGCCGCTGTGCCCGGCGCCCCTGAAGTGCCGCCCACTGCGGCCGAGACCGGCGCGCCCTGGCAACGTGAGTTTGTGCCCGATCCGGTGTCGCTGTTCCGTTATTCGGCGCTCACCTTCAACGGCCACCGCATCCACTACGACCGCAGCTACGTCACGCAAGAAGAGGGCTACCCCGGTCTGATCGTGCATGGCCCGCTGATCGCCACCTTGCTGGTGGACCTGGTGCGCCGCGAGGTGCCCGAGGCCCGCGTGGCCTCGTTCCAATTCCGTGCGGTGCGTCCCACGTTTGACCTGCACCCCTTCCGCTTGAACGGCCGGCCATCTGCTGACGGCAAGACGATTGAGCTGTGGGCCTGCGACCACAAAGGTTGGCTCACCATGCAGGCGCAAGCCACGCTGGCCTGAAGTTGCGCTCGGCACACAAGCATTTCATTTTTAGTCACACCATTCCATCACCACCATGCACGCACCCGACCAATACCAGGACATCCGCGACGCCGTGCGCGACCTTTGCGCCCAGTTCCCTGACGAATACCACCGCAAGGCCGACGAAAAACGCGCTTACCCCGAAGAGTTCGTTGACGCGCTCACCAAAGCCGGCTGGATGGCAGCCCTGATCCCGCAGCAATACGGCGGCTCGGGCCTGTCCATGGCCGAAGCCTCGGTCATCATGGAAGAGATCAACCGTTCGGGCGGCAACTCGGGCGCTTGCCACGGTCAGATGTATGTCATGAACTCGATCGTGCGCAGCGGCTCTGAAGCGCAAAAAAACACGCTCTTGCCCAAAATTGCCAGCGGCGAGTTGCGCATCCAGTCCATGGGCGTGACCGAGCCCACCACCGGCAGCGACACCACCAAGCTCAAGACCACCGCCGTCAAAAAAGACGGCCGCTGGGTCATCAACGGCCAGAAGGTTTGGATTTCGCGCATCCAGCACAGCGACCTGATGATCTTGCTGGCCCGTACCACGCCCGCCGACCTGGTCACCAAGCGCTCTGAAGGTTTGTCGTGCTTCCTCATTGATCTCAAGCAAGCGATAGGCAATGGCCTCACCGTGCGACCGATCCTGAACATGGTCAACCACGAGACCAACGAGCTGTTTTTTGACAACCTTGAAATCCCCGAAAATGCCCTGCTGGGCGAAGAGGGCAAGGGTTTCAAGACCCTGCTCGACGGCCTGAACGCCGAGCGCACGCTGATTGCCGCCGAGTGCATTGGCGACGGCTACTGGTTCATCGACCGCGCACGCAAATACGCGGGCGAGCGCGTGGTGTTTGGCCGCCCGATTGGCCAAAACCAGGGCGTGCAGTTCCCGATTGCCGACGCCTTCATTGAGCTCGAAGCCGCCAACCTGATGCGCTGGAAAGCCTGCGAAAAAATCGACGCGATGCAAAACGCCGGGGCCGAAGCCAACATGGCCAAGTACCTGGCGGCCAAGGCCAGTTGGGAAGCGGCCAACGTCTGCCTGCAAACCCACGGCGGCTTTGGCTTTGCGTGCGAATACGACATCGAGCGCAAGTTCCGCGAAACCCGCCTGTACCAGGTCGCGCCGGTCTCGACCAACATGATCTTCAGCTACGTGGCCGAGCACATCCTCGGACTGCCCCGTTCTTTCTGACATGAGCGCGCCAAGACCCCTCGACGGCATCACCGTCGTCTCACTCGAACACGCGATTGCCGCACCGTTTTGCACGCGGCAACTGGCCGACCTGGGCGCCCGCGTCATCAAGGTCGAGCGCCCCGGCTCGGGCGACTTTGCACGAGCCTACGACACGCGGGTGCGCGGCCAGGCCTCGCACTTTGTGTGGACCAACCGTTCCAAAGAAAGCCTGACGCTCGATCTCAAAAACCCCGACGCCATGGCCGTGCTGCGTGACCTGCTCAAGGACGCTGACGTGCTGGTGCAAAACCTCGCGCCCGGTGCCGCCGCGCGCATGGGCCTGTCGTTTGAAGCACTCAGCGCCACGCACCCCAAGCTGATCGTTTGCGACATCTCTGGCTACGGCGAAGACGGCCCCTACCGCGACAAAAAAGCCTATGACCTTTTGATTCAGAGCGAAGCGGGTCTGCTGTCGATCACCGGCACGCCCGAAGCACCGTCCAAGGCGGGCAACTCGATGGCCGATATCGCGGCCGGCATGTACGCCTACACCAACATCCTCTCGGCCCTGCTCTTGCGCGGCAAGACCGGCCAGGGCAGCCACATCGACGTGTCCATGCTGGAAGCGCTGGGCGAGTGGATGGGCTACCCGCTGTACTACGCCTTTGAAGGCGCCGCGCCGCCACCGCGCACGGCCGCATCGCACGCCAGCATCTACCCCTATGGCCCGTTTGCCGCAGGCGATGGCGGCACGGTGATGTTGGGCTTGCAAAACGAACGCGAGTGGAAGGTGTTTTGCGAGGTGGTGCTGGGCGATGAGGCGCTGGCCACCGATGTGCGCTTTCACACCAACGCCTTGCGCAACGCCCACCGCGCCGAGCTGCAGCAACTGATCCTGGGTGTGTTTGGGGCCATGAGCACGGCCGAAGTCGAAGCGCGACTGGACCAGGCGCAAATCGCCAACGCCCGCATGAACGACATGGCCGGCGTCTGGGCGCACCCGCAGCTCAAAGCCCGCCAACGCTGGCAACAGGTGGGCTCGCCCGCAGGCGAGATCCCGGCCCTGCTGCCGCCTGGGCGCAACAACCGATACGACTACCGCATGGACCCCGTGCCCGCCGTGGGCGAGCACACCGAAGCCATCTTGCGCGAGCTGGGTCTGGACGACGCGGCGGTGCAAGCCCTGCGTGACAAGCAGGCCATTTGAGACAGAACACAAGGAGACAGCATGACATCCAACATTGCCCAACTCGCTGCCTTTGCATCCGCACTGCGCTTTGAAGACATCCCCAAGCCGGTGGTTCGCAAGATCGAAGACCTGCTGGTTGACTGGTTTGGCTCGGCCGTGGCCGGGCACGGCACGCGGCCGGTGGAGAGCATCACCCGCTTTGCGCAGGCGATGGGCCCAACGAATGGTCCTGCCCAAGGCCCGTCCGAAGTCATCATCAACGGCGCACGGACCACGCCGTATTTGGCGGCCATGGCCAATGCGGCCGCGTCGCACGTGGCCGAGCAGGACGATGTGCACAACGGCTCGGTGTTCCACCCGGCCACCGTGGTGTTCCCGCCCGCTGTGGCGGTGGCCCAGGCCTTGGGCGCCAGCGGCCAGCAGCTGTTGGCCGCTTCGGTCGTGGGCTATGAAGTGGGTATTCGCGTGGGTGAGTTTTTGGGGCGCTCGCACTACCGCGTGTTCCACACCACGGGCACCGCAGGCACGCTGGCCGCGGCCGCCGCTGTGGGCCACCTGCTGGGCCTGAATGCGCAGCAGATGCTGCACGCATTGGGCTCGGCCGGCACGCAGTCGGCAGGCTTGTGGGAGTTCTTGCGCACGGCGGCCGACAGCAAGCAGCTGCACACTGCGCACGCGGCCGCTGCTGGCCTCATGTCGGCCTACTTGGCCCAAGACGGCTTCACGGGCGCAGCCGACATTTTGGAAGGCCCGCAAGGCATGGCCGCAGGCATGTCGAGCGATGCCGATCCGAGCCGCCTGGTGGACGGCCTGGGAACGCGCTGGGCCACGGCCGAGACCTCGTTCAAGTACCACGCCAGCTGCCGCCACACACACCCCGCGGCCGATGCGCTGCTGCACGTCATGCAGACGAATGGCTTGAAGCTCGATGACCTGGCCAAGGTCGTCACGCATGTGCACCAGGGCGCCATCGACGTGCTGGGCCCGGTGGTGCAGCCCACCACGGTGCACCAGAGCAAGTTTTCGATGGGCACGGTGCTCGCGCTGGTGGCGCAGCACGGCCACGCGGGCCTGACCGAATTCGACCGCGACTTTTTGAGCCAACAGACCCAGGCCCTGCGCGACAAGGTCACGATGGAACTCGATGCCGAAGTGGACGGCGCTTACCCCAAGCGCTGGATTGGCAAGGTCACCGTCACCACGACCGATGGCCGCGTGCTGCACGGCCGCGTGGACGAGCCCAAGGGCGACCCGGGCAACACCCTCTCGCGTCAGGAAATCACCGACAAGGCCCTGCGCCTGGCCGCCTTCAGCGGTGGCGCCAAGCCCGAGGCCATGGGCCGTGCGGTGGACGCGCTTTGGCAAGTGGCCAGCTGGCCCAAGGTCGGCGCGCTGCTGTCATGAGCGGGGTGATGTACTCGCAGTTTGCATCGCCTGTCCAGCCCTTGCCGCCATCCAAGCTGGCGCAGGCGCGCAGCTTTTTGTTTGTGCCCGGCAACCGCCCCGAGCGCTTTGCCAAGGCCCTGGCGAGCGGTGCCGACGCGGTCATCATCGACCTGGAAGACGCGGTGCCGCTCGACGCCAAAGACGCGGCACGCGCCGCACTGGCGCAAGCTTGGCCAGACTTTGACGCGGCCCAACGCGCATGCATTTTGGTGCGCGTCAACACCTCAGGCACCCCTTGGCACGAGGCCGACTTGGCCGCGCTGGTTGATTTGCCCGGCCTGGGCGCTGTCATGCTGCCCAAGGCCGAAAACCCGCAGCAGATTGAACATGCCTTCAGGGCCTGCGGCGTGCCGGTCTTGCCCTTGATCGAAAGCGCCGAAGGGGTGGGGCAGATGGAGCCCATTGCCCGTGCCCCGGGTGTGCTGCGCTTGGGCTTGGGTCACATCGACCTGCAGGCCGATTTGCGGATCATCTGCGGACCGGACGAAGCCGAACTTGCGGCCATCCGGCTGGCCATGGTGGTGGCCTCGCGCCGCGCCCATTTGCACGCCCCGGTGGACGGCGTGACCACTGCCACCACCGACGCCGATGTTCTGACCACAGACGCCCAACGAAGCCGCCGCTTTGGCTTTGGAGCCAAGCTGTGCATCCACCCCGCGCAGGTGGCGGGCGTGCACCAGGCCCTGGCTCCGACCGAAGCCGAATGCGCTTGGGCCGAACGCGTGCTGGCCGCACAACAGCAGGCCCATGGCGGTGCGTTCAGCGTGGACGGCAAGATGGTCGACCCGCCCGTGTTGCTGCTTGCGCGTCAGATTCTGCAGATCTTGTAGGAGCCCACCCCGTGGGCGATGGGCGTGGCACACGCCCCGTTAAAAACCATCGCGCACGAGGTGCGCTCCTACCAAAAAGCCATTCGTTACACCGCTACCCGCCGTGACCTTGAGTGGCCCGCTGGCACAATCTCCCCATGTCTGTTCATTTCGATCTGGTGGATTTGCGCTTGATGGTGCGGGTGGCCGAAGCCAACAGCCTCACCAAAGGGGCCGAGGCTTCGCACATCTCGCTGCCAGCGGCCAGCACGCGCATCAAAAACCTCGAAGAAAGCATCGGCGCCAAGCTGCTCAACCGCCACAGCCAGGGCGTCACACTCACGCCGCCGGGTCAGGCCTTTGTGCACCGGGCGCGGCTGGTGCTGGGGCAGATCGAACACCTGCGCGGTGACTTGCAGGAGTACGCCAGCGGCATCAAAGGCCACCTGCGCGTGTACGCCAACACCACAGCTCTCGGTGAGTTCTTGCCCGAGGTGCTCAAGCGTTACCTGGCCACGCACCCCGATGTGAACATCGACCTGCAAGAAAAATTGTCGAATGAAATCGTGCGTGCCGTGATCGACGGCAAGACCGACATCGGCATTGTGGCCGGGTCTGTGCGCACCGAAAACCTGCAGACGCTGCCCTATCGCTCGGACAGCCTGGCGCTGGTGGTTCCCGAACAGCACCCCGTGGCCGCGCTGCCCAGCATGCAGCTGATTGACGCGCTGGAGTTTGACCATGTGGGCCTGCACGAAGCGAGCGCACTGCACGCCTTTTTGAACCGCGAATGCGAACAGCTCAACAAGCCGCTCAAGGTGCGCATTCAGGTGAGCAGTTTCGAGTCGGCCTGCCGCATGATCGAAGCCGGTGTGGGCGTGGGCGTGCTGCCCGAATCGGCCGCCCGCCGTCACGCCCGTGGCATGGCCATCCGCTTGGTGCCGCTGTCGGACGCCTGGGCCTTGCGTTCCATGCAGATTTGCGTGCGCAGTCTGGATGAGCTGCCTGCGTTTGCGCGCGACCTGATTGATCTGTTGACAGAGGATGCACGGCAGGCGACAGCTTGATGCCGCCTGGCAGCTTTTGCCAGCGGTTTTGTTCTTTTCAGCCATTTGAGTCAGGCTCCTTCTGCCCTAACCTGCTGTGACGATGGCAGCACGGACAGTCGCTTGATGTCAAGCGCGCGATGCGCCACGGCAGGAGACGCAACATGAGCACACACGGATTCCCGATCGACCGCAGGCAAGCCATGGTGGCCTTGTCCGCGCTGGCAGTGTCGGGCGCTGCCCTGGCCCAGAGCCGACCCGCAGATGCTTTCCCAACCAAGCCCATACAGCTGGTGCTGCCCTTTCCCCCGGGCGGCTCGATGGACCCTATCTTTCGCACGCTGGCCGAGGCCGCGTCCAAAGACCTGGGCCAGCCCGTGGTGCTGATGCACAAGCCCGGCGCAGGCGGTGTCATGGGTACGGCCGCATTGGCGAGCATGCCCGAGTCGGATGGCTACACCGTGGCCGTGATGCACAACTCGGTGATCCGTGCGCCCCTGGTGCAAAAGGTCAACTTCGACCCGCTCAAGGACTTCACTTACCTGATCGGGCTGTTCAATCTGACCACGGGCATTTGTGTGGCCGCAGATTCGCCCTGGCAGACCCTGGGCGATTTGCTGGCCGACGCCAAGAAGCGCCCCGACGCCATCAGCTGGGGCACGGTGGGGGCGATCAGCATCAACCGCATCGTGGCCGAGCGCCTGGCCAAAATGGCGGGCACCTCCTTCAACATGGTGCCTTTCAAAGGGGGTGGCGAGGCGTTCACTGCGCTGATTGGTCGACACCTGGACGTGTATGGCGACCCTGGTTTCGGTTCGCAGGTGCGCGGGGGCAAGGCTCGTTTGCTGGCCACCTTCACGCAAGAGCCCCTCAAGGCCTACCCGGGCGTGCCCACCGTGAGGGCCTCAGGTTTTGACATCACCATCGACTCGCCCATGGGCCTGGTGGCCCCGAAGAACCTGCCGCCCGCCATTGCGGCCAGGCTGGCAGCGGCCTTTCGCAAGGCTTCGGCCGACTTGGCTTACCAGACCCAGCTCGACAACTTCGACATGCAGCACAACCTGATGACGGGCGAGGTTTACACCGCCTACGCCCGCACGGCTTACGAACGCGACGCGAAGATGCTCAAGGACATTGGCTTCAAGCTGGACTGAAAGGCGACGCGATGCAACCGGTCATATCCGACGATCCCTTGGCCATTTTTGCGAAGACGCCTTTTACACGCCTGATTGGGATGAAGCGTGATTTTTCCGAAGGCGGCAAGGCGCAAATTTCGCTCGACCCGCATGCCGATCTGGGCAACGTGATCGGCGCGGTGCACGGCGGCGTGGTGGTCACTCTGCTCGATGTGGTGATGGCCAGCGCGGCGGTCTCGCGTGTGAACTTTCAGAAAACCGTGGTGACTCTGAACCTGGACACCAGCTTTCTGGAGCCAGGCCGAGGCCCGTTGACCGCGCAAGGCGAGGTCGTGAGCTGTGAGGACGATGTAGCCTGGTGCCAGGCCAAAGTCTGCGACGCGCAAGGTCGCGTGGTGGCCAAGGCGCAAGGCACCTTCCGGTATTTGCCCCGTCCGCAGTGATGAGGCCACAAGGACAAGCATGAGTGAAAACGCTTCACAAGCCGCTCGCATCGCCGCCATGGCCCGGCTCGACGAGGCCATGGTGCAGGTGGCGCAGGGCCGCGTCAATGCAGGGGGTCAGGCACCGCGTCAGGTGTTGGCGGTCGACATGCACCTGTCTTTCATGCAGACCGCCGTCGGGCCGCTGGTGGCCACAGCCCTCGTGGTGGGCGGCGGCAAGACCATGGTGTTTTGCGAAGCGCAGTTGCGCAACGCCGAGGGCGATGTGGTCGCGCAAGCAATGGGTACTTACCGTGCCCAGAGCCATGACTGATTCGGCTCCTGCAAAAAAGCGATCCCTGGCATGGTGTTCAAGACTTCAAGGGGCCGGATCAATAGCTGTAGGCCACTTCAGCGGTTGACGTTCACCACCACCCGCCCGCGCACCTGACCCGCCAAAATCTCCGCGCCCAGGCCGATAGCGTCGGCCAGGCCCACTTCACGGGTGATGCGTTCCAGCTGCGCGGCGTCCAGGTCTTGCGCCAAACGCGCCCAAGCAGCTTCGCGCAAGGGGCGTGGGGCCATCACGCTGTCGATGCCCGCCAGTGTCACGCCGCGCAAGATGAAGGGCGCTACGCTGGATGGAAAGTCCATGCCCTGGGCCAGGCCGCAGGCGGTGACCACACCGCCGTATTTCGTGCTGGCGCAGGCGTTGGCCAGGGTGTGGCTGCCCACGGTGTCGACCACGCCGGCCCAGCGCTCTT
>JBEEJT010000317.1:0-16331 GCA_041169085.1 Pseudomonadota bacterium
TCAGTCTCGGTGCCAGTTTGGCTGCCTGAGTGACCGCAAGGACACGGGGGTATAGCTCAGCTGGGAGAGCGCTTGCATGGCATGCAAGAGGTCAGCGGTTCGATCCCGCTTACCTCCACCAATTTTCCTCTTTCGAGGAACGTGGCATGACCAAACGGCAGCGAGAACGGTTCGTGTCAATGACAATTGAATCTGACGTTGTCCCCTTCGTCTAGAGGCCTAGGACACCACCCTTTCACGGTGGCTACAGGGGTTCGAATCCCCTAGGGGACGCCAAGTTTTGACGGCGCTTGGATCGAGCAATCGATCGAAGTCGTCACCGACGCGGAGTGGTAGTTCAGTCGGTTAGAATACCGGCCTGTCACGCCGGGGGTCGCGGGTTCGAGTCCCGTCCACTCCGCCAAAATGTGAGAAGCCCTGATGCGCAAGCATCAGGGCTTTTTCGCTTGGGGGCCGCGCTTCGGGTGCAGCCGGTCAGTAGCCCACCTCAAACCAATCGGGGTGGCGCTGGCGCAGGGTCTGGAGCAAGGCCATGGTCTGCGGCACCAGGCCGTGGATCGCGTACCAGATCTCTTCACGGCGAGGCTGCACGCCGCGTCGCAGCTTGTCGTGCAACACCGCCCAGCCATTCCAATCGACCTGCACCAGGCGGTCGTGCAATTGGCCTGTGAAGTTGCCCAGGGTGTGGGCCATGATCAGCAATTGGGCCTCGACCGCCCGCAAGGTGTTGCCGCTGGCAAAGAGCTCGGCCTCACCCTGCATCTCGCGCGTCAGCACGCCGACCTGCTGGCCGCACTCCATCACGATGTCATACAGCGAACGCTGGTACATGGCTTCATCCTGTGTGGCCCAAGGGTCGATGGTGCGGTCAAGTCAAAGACGCTCAGACCGGGCGGTTCTCGTTGGGGTTGCGCACCGGGCCCATCAGCGTCAGGCCTTCGGCGTAGGTGATGGTGTCGAAGGTGACGTCGTACTTCACGGCGGCGTCGGCGATGGCGTCGAGCTTGGCGCCGGTGTCGAGCTTCTTGAGGTCATTGCGCTCCAGATAGAGCAATTCCAGCAGCTCGTTGTAGACGGTGGCCTCGTCGATGGGCAGCACATAGAACATGGCGCCCTTGTAGGGCACCTGGTACTTCTTGCTCAGGTCGATGTTGTTGCAAAACAGGAAGTACTTGCCGCCGGCCGTGAGGGCATCGCCCAGCACCTCGGCCACGTCCTTGAGGTATTCGAACGAGAGCAGGTAGCCCGCAAAGAAGGGCAGGGTCTTCTCGCCAGTTTGGGCCACGGTCATGAACTGGTCGCAGGTCAGTTCAGGCGGGCGGGCTTCGTCGGCCATCTGGGCCGCGAACTTCAAGGCCAGTTCACCGCGGAAGCCGATGCGGCCGGCCTTCTTGGTCGGGCCCTTGTGCACGGGGTTTTGCAGGTGGTTCTTCTGGAACAAGGGCTCCAGAACGGTGTTGGTGAACGGCGAAGCGACGGTGGCGGCGGTCATGGCGGGTCCTTGGTGGGGGCGTGCCTTGTCAGGGGACGCAACAGGGTTGGCACAAGCGCGACAAGTCCGACAGGTTTGTGCGCGCCAGCGGTGACCGGGGCTGTGTCTGCAATCGGCGTACCACCTGTTCAAGCCATGTCGTGATGGCCTCGCGCGCGAGCCCGTGTTGATCGGCCTTGCAAGAGACCCTGCCTCAGATGCCCGATGAACACGGGCTTCCCGCTCGTTGCCTGAGGGGATGACCGACATGACGGCTCGGCCTTTTGTCCAGGCCCTGAGCGCCTTGGCTTGTCGTGTGTCATTCACGACGACAAAGCGGTGTTTGTCGGCTTTCACACAGCCCGTTGTGGGCTGCGCTGTTTGCCCTGAATTTCGACAAAACCCAATGAAATCAATGCATTAGATGAGGCTTGGCAGGGTGGCACGGTGGTTGCGAAGGAAGGCCTTGCGCAGACCATGTCTGGCCAAACGTGGCGACAAGAAGAAGACCGACATCGGCACCGAAGGCACCAGGGTCGCGGCTACGCAACCTGCTTTTCAACCTCAGCTTCTATCGGAGAACTGCAATGGCCTCTTTGAGACAGATCGCCTTCTACGGCAAGGGTGGCATCGGTAAGTCGACCACTTCGCAAAACACCCTGGCCGCTCTGGCCGAAATGGGTCAAAAGATCCTGATCGTCGGCTGCGACCCCAAGGCCGACTCGACCCGCTTGATTCTGCACGCGAAGGCCCAGGACACCATCCTGTCGCTGGCTGCTGAAGCCGGCTCGGTCGAAGACCTCGAGATCGATGACGTCATGAAGATCGGCTACCGCGACATCCGTTGCGTGGAGTCGGGTGGTCCGGAACCGGGCGTGGGTTGCGCTGGCCGCGGCGTGATCACCTCGATCAACTTCCTGGAAGAAAACGGTGCCTACGAAGGCGTGGACTATGTGTCCTACGACGTGCTGGGCGACGTGGTGTGCGGCGGCTTCGCCATGCCTATCCGTGAAAACAAGGCCCAGGAAATCTACATCGTGATGTCGGGCGAGATGATGGCCATGTACGCGGCCAACAACATCTCCAAGGGCATTCTGAAGTACGCCAACAGCGGTGGCGTGCGTCTGGGGGGCCTGGTCTGCAACGAGCGTCAGACCGACAAGGAACTGGAACTGGCCGAGTCGCTGGCCAAGAAGCTGGGCTCCAAGCTGATCCACTTCGTGCCGCGCGACAACATCGTGCAGCACGCCGAGCTGCGTCGCATGACCGTTCTGGAATACGCACCGGACTCGAAGCAAGCCAACGAGTACCGCACGCTGGCCAACAAGGTCCACGCCAACGCTGGCAACGGCACGATCCCTTCGCCCATCACCATGGATGAGCTGGAAGACCTGCTGATGGAGCACGGGATCATGAAGTCGATCGACGAAAGCCAAGTCGGCAAGACTGCTGCCGAACTGGCCGCCTGAAGCCCAACCCCGAGCGCCGCCAACGGACCTGCTGAGTCGGGTCCGTGGCGGCCGCTGGGATGAACACCCCACACCGCTCGCGTTGGCGAGGCTGGAGATTCACATGAGCATGACCGTAGAAGAGCGCAAGGCCACCAACAAGGCCTTGATCGATGAAGTCCTCAAGGCCTATCCCGAAAAGATGGCCAAGCGCCGCGCCAAGCACCTGGGCACCTTTGAAGAAGGCAAGCCCGACTGCGGCGTGAAGTCGAACATCAAGTCGCTGCCTGGCGTGATGACGATCCGCGGTTGTGCCTACGCCGGCTCCAAGGGCGTGGTGTGGGGCCCGATCAAGGACATGATCCACATCTCGCACGGTCCCGTCGGCTGCGGCCAGTACAGCTGGGCCGCCCGCCGCAACTACTACATCGGCGTGACCGGCGTGGACACCTTCGTGACCATGCAGTTCACCTCTGACTTCCAGGAGAAGGACATCGTTTTCGGCGGCGACAAGAAGCTGGAAAAGATCGTCGACGAAATCCAGGAACTCTTCCCCTTGAACAAAGGCATCTCGGTGCAGTCCGAGTGCCCGATCGGCCTGATCGGTGACGACATCGAAGCCGTGTCGAAGAAGAAGTCCAAGGAGTACGACAACCACACCATCGTGCCCGTGCGCTGCGAAGGTTTCCGTGGCGTGTCGCAATCGCTGGGCCACCACATCGCCAACGACGCCATCCGTGACTGGGTGTTCGACGGCAAGACCCAGAAGCCCCACGAGCTGGAGCAAACGCCTTACGACGTGGCCATCATCGGTGACTACAACATCGGTGGCGACGCCTGGTCGAGCCGCATCCTGCTCGAAGAGATGGGCCTGCGCGTGATCGCCCAGTGGTCGGGCGACGGCACCATCGCCGAGCTGGAAAACACCCCGAAGGCCAAGCTCAATGTGCTGCACTGCTACCGCTCGATGAACTACATCAGCCGGCACATGGAAGAGAAGTACGGCATCCCATGGGTGGAGTACAACTTCTTTGGCCCCACGATGATCGAGAAGTCGCTGCGCGAGATCGCTGCGCACTTCGACGACACCATCAAGGCCAAGGCCGAAGAGGTGATCGCCAAGTACAAGCCGCTGATGCAAGCCGTCATCGACAAGTACAAGCCGCGCCTGGAAGGCAAGAAGGTCATGCTGTATGTGGGCGGTCTGCGTCCGCGTCACGTGATCGGCGCCTACGAGGACCTGGGCATGGAAGTGGTTGGCACCGGCTATGAGTTCGGCCACAACGACGACTACCAACGCACCACGCACTACATCAAGGATTCGACCCTGATCTATGACGACGTGACGGGCTACGAGTTCGAGAAGTTCGTGGAAGCCATCAAGCCGGACCTGATCGGCTCGGGCATCAAGGAAAAGTACGTCTTCCAGAAGATGGGCGTGCCCTTCCGTCAGATGCACAGCTGGGACTACTCCGGCCCGTACCACGGCTACGACGGCTTCGCCATCTTCGCCCGTGACATGGACATGGCCATCAGCAGCCCCATCTGGGGCCTGACCAAGGCGCCCTGGAAGAACTGATCTTCCTGCAGCGTCTGGGGGCTGCCTGGCCAACACGGGCAGCCCCGGGCAACAGCTTCTGAACCGTCTTCAACGTACATCCCTGGAGTGCACCATGCCTCAAAACGCCGACAAAGTCATTGACCACGAGAACCTCTTCCGGGAGCCGGAATACCAGGAGCTCTTTGCCCGCAAGAAGGGTTTTGAATTCAACCACGCTGACGAGAAGATCAAGTCGGTGGTGGAGTGGACCAAGACCGAAGACTACAAAGAGAAGAACTTCAAGCGTGATTCTCTGGTCGTGAACCCCGCCAAGGCTTGCCAGCCGCTGGGCGCCGTGTTCGTGGCCAACGGCTTCGCCAAGACCATGAGCTTCGTGCACGGTTCGCAAGGCTGCGTGGCCTACTACCGCTCGCACTTCTCGCGTCACTTCAAGGAGCCGACCTCGTGCGTGTCCTCGTCGATGACGGAAGACGCCGCCGTGTTCGGTGGTCTGAACAACATGATCGACGGCCTGGCCAACACGTACAACCTGTACAAGCCGGACATGATCGCCGTGTCGACCACCTGCATGGCCGAGGTGATCGGTGACGACCTGAACGCCTTCATCAAGACCTCGAAGGACAAGGGTTCGATCCCTGCTGAATTCGACGTGCCGTTCGCTCACACCCCGGCTTTCGTCGGCAGCCACATCACCGGCTACGACAACGCGCTGCTGGGCGTGCTGCAACACTTCTGGGATGGCAAGTCGGGCACCGCACCGGCCCTGACCCGCACCCCGAACGAGTCGATCAACTTCATCGGTGGCTTTGACGGCTTCGTCGTGGGCAACATGAAGGAAATCAAGCGCATCTTCAACCTGTTCGGCGCCGAGTACACCGTGCTGTGCGACCCGTCCGACGTGTGGAACACCCCGACCGATGGCGAGTTCCGCATGTACAACGGCGGCACCACCAAAGAACAGGTCGAAGCTGCCCTGAACGCCAAGGCCACGATCGTCTTCCAGGAGTTCTGCTGCGAGAAGACCATCAAGTACCTGAAGGAAAAGGGCCAGGAAGTCGTGGCGCTCAACAGCCCCATCGGCGTGGCGGGCACCGACGAGTTCATCATGGCCCTGTCGCGCTTGACCGGCAAGCCGGTGCCGGCCGAGCTGGAGCTGGAACGCGGCACGCTGGTGGACGCCATGGCCGACAGCCAGGCCCACCTGCACGGCAAGCGCTTCGCCCTGTATGGCGACCCCGACCAGCTGCTGGGCCTGACCCAGTTCTTGCTGGAGCTGGGCGCCGAGCCGGCCCACGTGCTGGCCACCAATGGCGATGAGAAGTGGGCCACCAAGGTGCAAGCGCTGTTCGACGCCTCGCCCTATGGCAAGAACTGCAAGGTGTACCCGAAGCGTGACCTGTGGCACATGCGCTCGCTGCTGCACACGGAGCCCGTGGACTTCCTGATCGGCAACACCTACGGCAAGTACCTGGAGCGTGACGTGGGCACCCCGCTGATCCGCCTGGTGTTCCCGATCTTCGACCGCCACCACTACCACCGCCTGCCCACCTGGGGCTACGAGGGTGGCCAGCGTGTGTTGATGAACCTGCTCGACGAGTACTTCGAGACCCTGGACGCCAACACCATCATCCCGGGCAAGACCGACTATTCCTACGACATCATCCGGTGAAGGGGCGGCATCTGCCTGCTGCGCGGGCGGATCTGGCGCGTCTCGTGCTCGCCGTACTGAGGTACGGCTGTGCGCGAGCCACACCACCTCCTCCCGCTCGCGACGGCATCCGCCGCCACCTCACACAGGTGGTGACGGGTGCCTTTTTGTTTCATGCGAGGGGTGTGTATGACTGAAGCTGTGTACGTGAAGTCCACCGAGGATGGCCGCAAGGTCGAGGTGATCGATGGCTGGCTGTGTCTGGCTGGCGTGCGCGAGACGGACACACTGGTGCCCTTGATCGAGCACCCCAATCGCCAGGCGATCAGCCGGGCGGTGCCGGGGGCCACGCACATGGCGGGGCGCATCCCGCTGCGGCACGACGAGGCCGCGATCGCGCAGGGCGCCATGGACGTGGCCAAGCGCGATTTCGTCAACGATCCGGTGTCCATTGCCGAACGCTTCCGCAAGGTGGTGTGGCACAAGGCCGCCATGGAAGGCGTGGAGTGACCCATCATGATCTTCGTGCTTGAAATCCCGACGGATGAACACCCTCACGCCTGGTTTGCCTACGACGACCAGGACTTTTTGACCAAGGTGGCAGAAAGCGATCCGCTCAACCCCTGGGAGATCCACGACGCGTGTACGCCGCGCGACTTGATGGAGCTGGTGGGGGTGCAACCTGGTTCGCCCGAAGCGCAGGCCTTTCCTGGCATGGTGAGCCTGGCCCAAGAATATGGCCCGGACACCACGCTCTACCGCGCCGACTATGTGCTGGAGCGCGGCTGCTACCAAGACCAGCCCGTGTCTGCGCGCAAAGCGTGTGAGGCGGCGTTGCGCCACCGTGTGGGCAGCACCTTGAAGGACTTGCGGGTGTACTGGTCTGAGCAAGACGCCGTGTTGGCCACGGAAGGTGCCGAGCCTTTGTTCGCCGCCAAGGATGGCTGGAAGGCGCTGCACGCCTTGCGCTCGCAGCTTTTGTCACTGGATGTGCTGGCGGAGAGCTGAGCCTTGTGCGCTGAAGCCCTGTCAGGCGGGGCCCTGGCGGCCATCCCCTATTTCCAGCAGTTGCAGGCCTTGTTTGCACAGCGCCTGGCGCATCACCAGGCGGGGCGCGGGCTGGCGGGCACCGCCTGGTTGGACCAGGTGTTGGGCCTGGGTTGGCGCAGCTTTGAATTGAGCGTGGCAGCCCAGTCTGAAGGGCTGCCGCCGGTCGATTGCCAACGGGGCTGTGCCACTTGCTGCACGCTGCGCGTGATGGCCACTGGCCCAGAGGTGCTGATGATTGCGCGGTTCATCCGTACCATCGATTCGGCCTTGCAGAACCGGGGCATCGACCTGCCAGGCCAGATCGCCCAGGCTCACGCCGACACGGCGGGCCTGTCGGCGCAGGAGCGGGTGAGCCAGCGTCGGCCATGCCCCTTCATTGCGCAAGGCGTGTGTGTGATCTACCCGGTGCGGCCCCTGGCGTGTCGCGGCCTGGCCTCTTACGACCGCAAGGCCTGTGCACAGGCCGCGTCGGGCAAGGCCGACGACATCCCTTATGCCGAGCCACCCATGCGGGTGCGCAGCCTGGTGCAGAACGCCTTGCAGGCGGCCTTGAGGCAGTCGGGCCTGAGTTGGGGCATCTATGAGCTCAATGGGGCCCTGACGGCGGCACTGGCCTCAGCCGACAGCGAGGCCAGTTGGGTGCATGGCCTGCAGACCTGGGGCGAGCACCTGGTGCAAGACGTGGATGCCCAAGAGATGGCCCGCACCTTTGACGCGATCACGGCCCTGGCCTGGCAGGACGCGGTGCAGTGAGCTCGCGTGAGGGCTTTGCGACAGGGTTGGTGCCATCCTTGTGTGCTTTGTCGGGCTTGTGTGGCCTGGCGTTGATGGGCCAGAGGGAAGCGCCCTGGCATCGAATCTGCAATGGCACAGACATTGGCCGCCCAGGTGGCCCTGACGTTCCGGAGGTTTGACATGTCCGCATCGCTCAAGCAGAAGATTGCCCAGGTGTTCGATGAACCTGGTTGCGACAAGAACCAAGGCAAGAGCGAGAAGGAGCGCAAGAAGGGCTGCACCAAGCAACTGTCGCCCGGTGCGGCAGCCGGTGGGTGCGCCTTTGACGGTGCCAAGATCGCGCTGCAGCCCATCGTGGACGTGGCCCACCTGGTGCACGGCCCCATCGCCTGCGAAGGCAACAGCTGGGACAACCGCCACAGCTATTCGTCGGGCTCGACGCTGTACCGCACGGGCTTCACCACCGACATCAACGAGCTGGACGTGGTCTACGGCGGCGAGAAGCGTCTGTTCAAGTCGGTCAAAGAGATCATCGAGAAGTACGACCCGCCGGCGGTGTTCGTCTACCAGACCTGCGTGACCGCGCTGATCGGTGACGACATCGAGGCCGTGTGCAAGAAGGCCAGCGAGAAGTTCGGCAAGCCCGTGATCCCGGTCAACAGCCCGGGCTTTGCCGGCCCCAAGAACCTGGGCAACAAGCTGGGTGGCGAGTCGGTGCTGGATCACGTGATCGGCACGCAAGAGCCCGCATACACCACGCCCTACGACATCAACATCATTGGTGAATACAACCTGTCGGGCGAGCTGTGGCAGATCAAGCCGCTGCTCGATGCCCTGGGGGTGCGCGTGCTGAGCTGCATCTCGGGCGATGGCCGCTACCACGAGGTGGCCAGCAGCCACCGCGCCAAGGTCAACATGATGGTGTGCAGCAAGTCGATGATCAACATCGCCACGCGCATGCAAAAGGACTGGGGCATCCCGTACTTTGAGGGCTCGTTCTACGGCATTGGCGACATGAGCGACACGCTGCGCCAGATCGCGCGCCTGTTGGTACAGCAAGGCGCCGGCGCCGACCTGATCGACCGCACGGAGCGGTTGATCGAGGTGGAAGAAGCCCGTGCCTGGAAGCGGCTGGAGCCCTACAAGGCACGCCTGGCGGGCAAGCGTGTGCTGCTGATCACCGGCGGCGTGAAGAGCTGGTCGGTGGTGTCGGCCCTGCAAGAGGTCGGCATGGAGATCGTGGGCACCTCGATCAAGAAGTCGACCAAGGAAGACAAGGAAAAGATCAAGCAGATCATGGGTGACGAAGCCCACATGATCGACGACATGACCCCGCGCGAGATGTACAACATGCTGCGCGACGCCAGGGCCGATATCATGCTGTCGGGCGGGCGCTCGCAGTTCATCGCGCTCAAGGCCCGCATGCCCTGGCTGGACATCAACCAGGAGCGCTACCACCCCTATGCCGGCTACGAAGGCATGGTGGAGTTGGTCGAAGAGATCGACAAGGCGCTCTACAACCCCGTGTGGCAGCAGGTGCGCATTCCCGCGCCATGGGACGAGCAGGACGCCGGCATGCTGGCGTCCGCTTGAGGCAGGGGGATCGACATGGCGCACACCATCGAGTCCAGGAAAGCCTGCACCGTCAACCCGCTCAAGATGAGCCAGCCGCTGGGCGCCAGTTATGCGTTCATGGGCCTGGACAGCTGCATGCCAGTGATGCACGGCTCGCAGGGCTGCACCTCGTTCGGGCTGGTGCTGCTGGTGCGGCACTTCAAAGAGGCCATCCCGCTGCAAACCACGGCGATGAACGAGGTGACCACCATCCTGGGTGGCTACGAGAACATCGAGACCGCACTGCTCAACATCAAAAAGCGTGCAGGCCCGAAGATCATCGCCATCTGCTCGACCGGGCTGACCGAAACCAAGGGCGACGACGTGGAGGGCTACCTGAACATGGTGCGCGCCCGCAAGCCCGAGCTGGACGACACGGCGCTGGTCTATGTCTCGACGCCCGATTACGTGGGGGCGTTCGAAGACGGCTGGAAGCACGCGGTGACGGGCATCGTCCGGCACCTGGTGCCCGAGCGTGGCAGCGACGGTGCGCCCACCGAGACCATTCCCACGCAGGTCAACCTGCTGCCCGGCTGCCACCTGACGCCGGCCGACCTGGAAGAGGTCAAGGACATGATCGAGGCCTTTGGCCTGACGGCGATCACCTTGCCCGATGTGTCGGGCTCGCTGGATGGGCACATCCCGCCCGACTGGCGCGGCACCACGCTGGGTGGCAGCCGCCACGACGACATCGCCCGCATGGGCAGCTCGGTGCTGACCCTGGCGATCGGCGAGCAAGTGCGCGAAGCGGCGGAAGCCTTGCAGCAACGCACGGGCGTGCCGTTCCAGTTGTTTGACCGGCTGACCGGCCTGGCGTGCAACGATGCCTTCCTGATGGCGCTGTCCAAGGTCAGCGGCAAGCCGGTGCCCCAGAAGTACCGCCGCCAGCGCAGCCAGTTGCTGGACGCCATGCTGGATGGCCACTTCTACCTGGGTGGCAAGAAGGTGGCCATCGGGGCCGAGCCCGACTTGCTGCTGGCGGCGGGTTCCCTGCTGCACGAGATGGGCGCGGTGTTGCACACCGTGGTGACCACCACCCATTCGCCCGCGCTGGAGACTTTGCCCGCAGCCTTGGCATTGGTCGGCGACCTGGAAGACCTGGAGAACGGCGCCAAGGCCTGCGACCTGATGATGACCCACTCACATGGGCGCCAGGCCGCCGAGCGGCTGGACAAGCCCTTCTTCCGCCTGGGCTTCCCGATTTTTGACCGCATCGGCAATGCGCACCGCGTGATGGTGGGCTACCGCGGCACGCGGCAGTTCATCTTCGAGGTGGCCAACCTGATGATGGCCCACATCCCCCACGCCGTGCCTGACAGCTGGCCCTTGCCAGAGTCGGCCCAGCGTGTGGCCAAGCCCTTGGCCGAGCAGGCCGAGCTGCCCTGGCCCACGTTCCACAAGGCCGCCCTGGCCGACGTTGCTTCTGCCCCCTCACCAACTTCGATGGAGTGAGCCCATGAAAGTCGCCTTCAGCACCCAGGACAAGCAGCGCGTGGACGCGCACTTCGGTTGGGCCAAGAACATCGCGGTCTACGACGTCACCACCGATGGCTTCCAGTTCGTCGAGAACTTCGAGTTTGGCGGCAAGCTCGAAGAAGACGGCGACGAAGACAAGCTGGCGCCCAAGCTCGAGGCCATCCACGACTGCGCCATCTTGTACGTGGCGGCCATTGGTGGCTCGGCGGCTGCCCGCGTGGTGGCCCACAAGATCCACCCGATCAAGGTGCCGCAACCCGAACCCATCATGGACATCCTCGAGAAGTTGCAGGACGTCCTCAAGGGCACGCCCCCTCCGTGGCTGCGCAAGGCTTTGCAAAAGGGCCAGGCGCAGGCTGCATCCAACTTTGACGAAGATGAGGTTGAACATGGCTGATACCGCCACCGCCCCCGAAGAGACCAGCGAAGCCACCCTGATGGACACGCCTTTTGTGCGCGAGCTCATCAAGGTGCTGCGCGCGCAAGACACCCACGGCACCTGGGAAGGCAAGACCGACCGCAAGCTGCTGGACGCGTACATCCTGACGGCCGAGCAGCGCCGCGAGATCCCCATCATCGGCGACCCGGATCCCGAGACCATCTGGCGCATGGAGTTGTTCTACAACGCCATCGGTGTGGCCATTGAGCGCGCCACCGGCAACATGGTCACGCCCATGTCGAAGATGAGCCACGAGGGCTTTGGCCGGATGATCTTGCTGGCCGGCCGCCTGATCGTGGTCAACAAGCAGCTGCGCGACGTGCACCGCTTTGGCTTCGCCTCTCTGCAAAAGCTGGTCGAGGCCGGCAACAAGTTTGTGGAAGAGGGCGTCAAGATGATCAAGGATTACCCCCAGGTGGCCAACTACGGCGCTTGAGGCAGGAGACGCACATGGACGCCGATGAACTGAAGGCCAAGCTCAAGAAGCTCAATGCCCAGGCCACGCAGGCCAAGATGGACCTGCACGACCTGTCTGAAGAGCTGCCCACCAACTGGGAAAAGATCCTGGAGGTGGCGCAGCGCGCCCACGATGCCCATGCCGCCTTGATGGCGGCGCGCAAGGCCCAGGCTGCGGCCGCTTGAGGAGCCCACCATGAGCATGTTCAGCGTGACCCTGCCCAGTGGCGAGACCTGGGAGCCCAAGTTCGTGCAGCACATCAACGAGGACACCTGCATCGGCTGCGGCCGCTGCTTCAAGGTGTGCCCGCGTGGCGTGCTGGAGCTCGTGGGCTTGAACGACGAGGGCGAGCGCGTCCACATCAACGATGAGGACGACGAAGACGAAGAGTACGAAAAGAAGGTGATGACGATTGCCCATCAGGAGATGTGCATCGGCTGCACCGCTTGCTCGAAGATCTGCCCCAAGAAGTGCTACACGCACGCACCGGCCACGGTGTGAAACCTTGGATTCGCGGCTCGAAGGGGCCGCATTCCTGTTACCGTTATGGCCATGTCTACACAGCGCTCAGACTCTCGCCCGACGTCGACCCACCGCCTGGCGGTGTGCGGGGCCATGCTGGCCTGTGGCCTGAGCCTGCTGTGGCCGAGGGCTGCGCAGGCCGACGAGGTGCAGGTGGCGGTGGCGGCGAACTTCGTGGGCGCCTTCCAGAGAATCGCTGCGGGCTTCACGGCGGCCACGGGCCACAAGGTGGTGGCCAGCAATGGCTCAACGGGCAAGTTTTACGTGCAGATCCAGCAAGGCGCGCCCTTTGAGGTGCTGCTGGCCGCTGACGACGAGACGCCGGCCAAGCTTGAGGCCGAAGGCTTGGGTGCCAAGGGCAGCGCCTTCACCTATGCCGTGGGCAAATTGGTGCTGTGGAGCGCCAAACCTGACGGCGTGGACAAAGACGGCGAGGCGCTCAAGAAGGGCCAGTACAACAGGCTGGCGGTGGCCAACCCCAAGCTGGCGCCCTATGGCGCGGCCGGGATGGAGGCACTCAAGGCCCTGGGCCTGCTGGCCAGCGCACAGCCCAAAATTGTGCAGGGTGACAACATCGCGCAGACCTTCCAGTTCGTGGCCACGGGCAACGCCGACATGGGCTTCGTGGCCCTGGCGCAAGTGGCTGCGCCCGACAAGCCAGCCGGTGGCTCGTACTGGCTGGTGCCTGAGAAGCTCTACAGTCCGATCCGCCAGGATGCGGTGTTGCTGAGCAAGGGCGCCGGCCGCCCGGCCGCCAAAGCCTTGCTGGCCTACCTGCGCAGCGATGCCGCCCAAGAGGTGATCAAAGCCTATGGCTATGGCTTGCGTTGAGCGGAGCCTGGTGCATGACGCCTGACGACCTGACGGCCTTGTGGCTGACCGTCAAGCTGGCGGGTTTGACGACGGTGATCCTGCTGTTGCTGGGCACGCCGCTGGCCTGGTGGCTGGCCCGCACCCAGGGCTGGTGGAAGGGCCCGGTTTCGGCCATCGTGGCCTTGCCCCTGGTGCTGCCGCCCACGGTGGTGGGCTTTTACCTGCTGGTGATGCTGGGGCCGCAGAGCAGCCTGGGCCAGGGCCTCAAGAGCCTGGGCATCGGGCCTTTGCCCTTCACCTTTGCGGGTCTGGTCGTGGCCTCGGTGCTGCACAGCCTGCCTTTTGTCGTGCAGCCGCTGGTTCAGGCTTTCGAGGCCATGGGCGCGCGCCCCTTGGAGGTGGCGGCCACCTTGCGGGCATCGCCTTGGGACCGCTTCTTCACCGTGGCCTTGCCGCTGGTGCGCCCGGGGCTGTTGACGGCATCGGTGCTGGGCTTTGCGCACACTGTGGGCGAGTTTGGCGTGGTGCTGATGATCGGCGGCAACATCCCCGGTGTCACGCGGGTGCTGTCGGTGGCGTTGTATGGCCATGTCGAAGCCGGTGACCTGGGCCATGCCCATGCCCTGGCGGGTGGCATGGTGGCTTTTGGCTTTGGCGTGATGCTGGCGCTCTACTTGCTCAACCACCGCAGCAGCGCGCGCCTGCGTGGCCTGGGTGGGGCCCCGACATGATCGAAGCGCAACTGCACTGGGTGCAAAGCGCCTTCACCCTGTCGGTCGACCTGCGGCTGCCCGCGCAAGGCGTGAGTGTGCTGCTGGGGCCATCGGGCTGTGGCAAGACCTCGCTGCTGCGGGCCATGGCGGGCCTGAGTCGCGCCCGAGGGCGTGTGGCCTGGCAAGGCCGGGATGGCCAAGCCGAGGTCTGGCAGGACGATGCCAGGGGCGTGTGGCGGCCGGTGCACCAACGGCCCATCGGCATGGTCTTTCAAGAGGCCAGCCTGTTCCCGCACCTGGATGTGCGGGCCAACCTGCTGTATGGCTACCAGCGCCTGAAGCCCGCACAGCGCAAGGTGCACCTGGACGAGGCCGTGGCCCTGCTGGGCATCGGCCACCTGCTGGGCCGTGGGGTGGGGCAGTTGTCAGGCGGCGAACGCCAGCGCGTGGCCATTGCCCGGGCCCTGTTGACCAGCCCGGCCTTGCTGCTGATGGACGAGCCCCTGTCGGCGCTGGACGCTGCCCGCAAAGCCGAGGTCTTGCCTTACCTGGAGGCCCTGGGGCGTGGCGGTGTGCCCATCGTGTACGTGACCCACGCTTTGGACGAAGCTGCCCGGCTGGCTGATCACCTGGTGTGCATGAGCCAGGGCCAGGTCACCTTGGCTGGCGAGGCGGTGGAGGTCTTGTCCCGTGTGGACACGCCCTTGAGTCAGCTGGACGAATCGGCAGCCGTCGTCGAGGCCAGGGTGGCCGCCCACGAACCCGACCATGGCCTGAGCCTGCTGCGACTGGGCGACGCGCCCGAGCAGCAACTCTGGGTGGGGCAGGTGGCGGCAGCCGTGGGCGAAGTGGTGCGTGCAAGGGTGTTGGCGCGTGACGTGAGCGTGGCGCTCAGCCGGGCTGCGGACAGCAGCATCTTGAACATCTTGCCGGCGACCCTCTGTGAGCTCAGCGACAGCGGCGACCACAGCGTCATGCTGCGCATGAGCGTGGCGCCCGGCGTGTGGTTGCAAGCGCGCCTGACGCGGCGCTCTTGTCAGCAGTTGGCCCTGCGCCCAGGCATGGCCGTGTACGCCCAGGTGAAAGGGGCCGCACTGCTTTGAGCAGCCTGGGCTGAGGCCGGTGCCGCCAGCCAAACGCCTGTGTCGGCACATATGTTGACAGCGTGAACATTGCGTGATTCAATGGTGACCATCCCAACACGCACGCCAGGAGTTCGCCATGTCCACGTCTGCTGAAACCGACCGCGCTGCACGCCACCCCGACATGCCGCGCATCGGCACCCGCTACCGCGACTGGCGCCTCAACGGCCCTTACGACGCGGTGGTCATCGGTTCGGGCATGGGGGGCCTGAGCACGGCCGTTTGCCTGTCGGCCCTGGGCTGGAAGGTCGCGGTGCTGGAGCAGCACTACACGGCGGGGGGCTACACCCACAGCTACGAGCGCGAAGGCTACGAGTGGGACGTGGGCCTGCATTACGTGGGAGACATGCAAGAGGGGGGGCAATCGCGCCGGGTGATGGATTTCCTCACCGGCGGCCAGGTGCAGTGGGCTTCGCTGGGCCCGGTGTACGACCGCTTCAAGGTGGGAAACGAGACTTACGACGCGCCCACTGGCTGGCGCGCCTGGCGCGACGCCATGGTGCAGCGCTTCCCGCAAGAGGCCAACGCCATCGACCGCTATGTGGCCTTGCTCAAGCGCGTGGGCAAGGCGATGCCCATGCTCACCATGGTGCGTGTGTTGCCTGCCGGGGCCAGGCGCTGGCTGCAGCCCTTGGCCATGCGGCTTTTGCCGTCTGCCTTCCGCCAGACCACGGCCCAGGTGCTCGACAGCCTGACCGACAACGTGCAACTCAAGGGGGTGTTGGCGGCCCAGTGGGGCGACTATGGCTTGCCACCTTCGGCGTCGTCGTTCTTGGCGCACGCCATCGTCACCAGCCATTTCATGAACGGGGGCTATTACCCTGTGGGGGGCAGTTGGCGCTTGGCTCAAGCCATGCTGCCGCAGATCCGCGCCACCGGGGGCGACGTGTTCACGTATGCACGTGTGGCCGAGATCTTGGTGGAAGACGGCCAGACCCGCGGCGTGCGCATGAGCGATGGCACACGCATCGAGTGCGCTTGCGTGGTGTCTGGCGCGGGCGCCACCAACACCTTCGGTCGGCTACTGGCCCCCGAGGTGGCCCAGCGCAGCGGCTACGCCGACAAGCTCAAGCAGGTGCAGCCCAGTGGCGCCCACCTGGGCGTCTACATCGGCTTGAAGCAAACGGCTGAAGCCTTGGGCCTGCCGAAGACCAACCTGTGGGTCTACCCTGGCCCCGATCACGACGGCCAGAACGCGCGCCACATGGCCGATGTCGAGCAGCCCTTCCCAGTGGTCTACCT
>JBEEJT010000318.1:0-48989 GCA_041169085.1 Pseudomonadota bacterium
CAGCAATGATCGGCGTGGATTGAAACTGGTGCTGGGCGCAGCCTCCCCCACCCCGCCAGCCTTCGCCGGTCAGCAATGATCGGCGGGGATTGAAACCAATACGCCCTGAACGGCATCGCAAGACTGGGCGACCTTCGCCGGTCAGCAAGGATCGGCGTGGATTGAAACAGGACGGCAAAGCCCTGGGCACGCAGCGCGGCGGCCCTTCGCCGGTCAGCAATGATCGGCGTGGATTGAAACAGGGCTGTGCGGACATCCGATGCCAGCAGGCCCCACACCTTCGCCGGTCAGCAATGATCGGCGTGGATTGAAACAGGCTGATGCCAATCGCCGCAATGTTTGTCACGGCCCTTCGCCGGTCAGCAATGATCGGCGTGGATTGAAACCAGATGTCGATGAGGACGGATCTGGCCTGGCCCGCCCTTCGCCGGTCAGCAATGATCGGCGTGGATTGAAACCAAGAACTTAAGCTGGAAGCAGAAGCCGCTAAGGCCTTCGCCGGTCAGCAATGATCGGCGTGGATTGAAACTTGAGATCAAGTGCCCAGAGACGAAGGCCCACATCCTTCGCCGGTCAGCAATGATCGGCGTGGATTGAAACGCCGTGTGTGTCGCGTGGGTGCAGGGTCATGCGGCCCTTCGCCGGTCAGCAATGATCGGCGTGGATTGAAACCGGCACAGCAGGCGCGGTGGGTGCGTTAGAGACCTCCTTCGCCGGTCAGCAATGATCGGCGTGGATTGAAACAGCAGTGCGCCGCCGTGGTCTGCCTCAACATCGCCCTTCGCCGGTCAGCAATGATCGGCGTGGATTGAAACTGGTGCTGGGCGCAGCCTCCCCCACCCCGCCAGTGCCCTTCGCCGGTCAGCAATGATCGGCGTGGATTGAAACCTCAGCACCTGGGCGCCCGTCGTCAGCGGCTAAGCCTTCGCCGGTCAGCAATGATCGGCGTGGATTGAAACAGCCAGGAAGGCGCGCACGGCGCTTTCGTATTCGCCTTCGCCGGTCAGCAATGATCGGCGTGGATTGAAACAAACGGCCCGTAGTCGCTGCGATCTGAGGCAACGCCTTCGCCGGTCAGCAATGATCGGCGTGGATTGAAACGCTTTGCTCATGGCTCACCTCACTGCGTGAACAACCTTCGCCGGTCAGCAATGATCGGCGTGGATTGAAACAAGGCCACGCACGTCGCCATCCCCGAGGGCCTGAGCCTTCGCCGGTCAGCAATGATCGGCGTGGATTGAAACACCAGCCAAGAGGCCGCCAACCGCTGGGCCTACTCCTTCGCCGGTCAGCAATGATCGGCGTGGACTGAAGCGAGGCAACAGGTGAGAAATCGCAGCCGCAAGAGTGGCATCGCCCGCAAGCGATCAACCATCAGTGATCCAAGCGTTGACTAACCCGTATCAATGACTGCAACGTCAACTTGACCCCGGCTTGTCCCCCACACGCCGGCGCCAAACGCGCTACAAAGCGGACATGCCTCACTCACCTGCCGCCGCGCCTGACCTGGCCGAACCCTTGAGGGCGCTCGCCCAGGCGGGCCCGCTCACCGTGCTCACCGGTGCGGGCCTGAGCACGGCCAGCGGCATCCCCGCTTACCGCGACGCCCAGGGCCAGTGGCAACACCCGCCGCCCACCCAGCACCAAGCTTTTGTGCGCGATGCCGCCGTGCGGCAGCGCTATTGGGCCCGCAGCTTCGTGGGCTGGCTGCGCTTTGGCCAGGCGGCGCCCAACGCGGGCCACCAGGCCCTGGCGCGCTTGCAGGCCGCAGGGGTGGTGGGCACCGTCATCACGCAAAACGTCGATGGCTTGCACCAGGCCGCCGGCAGCAGCGACGTGATCGAGTTGCACGGCCACCTGGGCCGCGTGGCCTGCCTGGCTTGCCAGGCGCGCTACCCACGCGCCACGGTGCAAGGCTGGCTGGCGGCGCTCAACCCGTCGGTCGACCCGCGCCGTCCGCAAGCCGGCCCGGCCGCCCCGGACGGCGACGCCCACCTCACGGACGACACCAGCGGCTTCGCCGTGCCGGCTTGCCCGGCCTGTGGCGGCGTGCTCAAGCCCGATGTGGTGTTCTTCGGTGACAACGTGCCGCGTGAGCGGGTGGCCCAGGCCATGGCGGCGCTGGAAGGCAGCGCGGGCCTGGTGGTGGTGGGCTCGTCACTGATGGTGTATTCGGGCTTTCGGTTCGCCGAGCGCGCCCACCGGCTGGGCCAGCCCCTGGTGTTGCTCAACCAGGGAGTGACGCGGGCCGACGCGCTGGCCACCGCCCGCATCGACGCCGATTGCAGCGCCGCGCTCCAGGCCTGGGCGCAAGGCCTGGCCTGAAGCCCCTGGTTCAGGCGGCAGGCTGGCGGCGGCGAGCGGCCACGCCACCCAGGCCCACCAGCCCCAGGCCCATCAAGGCCCAGGCGCCAGGTTCGGGCACCTGGCAGTTGGGGTTGGCCAGCTGCAAGCCGGCCACGCGGAACTGGGTCAGCAGGCCTTCGCCCTTGAGCGTGAAGCTGGTGGCGGTGGCCTGAGCGAGGTCAAAGTGCTTGACCAGCAAGCCTTCGGCGCCCTGGCCCAGGCTCACGCTCTGGTTGCCCCAGCTGAGGGTGGCGCGGTCGAGCGAGCCCAGCAGGCTGCTGTCCCAGCCCGACACCCACAGCGCAGCCAGCGTCACGGGCTGACTGAAGGTGAACTGCAGGCTCTCGCTTTGGCTGATCGCCCCGCCGTTGCCGCCTTTGGCGGTGGTCACGCCCAGGCCGCCCCAGGCCATGTCGACCAGCGCCTGGGTGCCACCCACGAAGGCCTTGACGCTGACGTCCACGCCGTCCACGGTGAAGTGGGGCACCGAACTGGTGGTCTCTAGCAGCCAACTGGGGTGGCCGTAGAAATCGAACACCGTCGCCTGGCTGTGGCTGTCTGCGGTGGTGGCGCCAGCGTGGTGGCAGGCCACCAAGGTCAACAAGGCCAGCGCTTGGCGGCCGGCGTGGCGGGTGGTGAAAGGCATGAGGTCTCCCCTGGATCGCGAGCGAAAGTTGTCCACTTCTGCACAATCTAGCTCAGCAACCAAGGGTTGTCACCTACCCATTCGGGCTGTTTTGCGTCAAGTCAAGGCGGCGGGCTCCCAACAGCCCAGCAAGGCCTTGTAGAAGTTGGCGGTGTACAGGGGCTTGAGCACCCAGGCCACCACCCCCTGTTCGATCAACGTGGCACGGTCTTCGGCATAGGCGTTGGCCGTCATGGCCAGCACCGGCACCTCGCGGTTGAGGGGCTGGTCGTGCACGCCACTGACCAGCCGCTCGCCCGGGGCCGTGGCCAGGTCGAGGTCCACCACCACCGCGTCGTAACGCAGGTGGTTGGCCAGCCTCAGGGCCTGGGCGCTGTCGTCGGCCACGTCCACGTTCAGGCCCACGTCGGTGAGCATGATGCTGGCGATCGCGCGGCCGATCGGGTCGGCGTCCACCAGCAAGACGCGGCGGCCCGCATGGGCACTGCGCAAGCGCTGTTCGGCGCCTTCGGCCGAGCTCACGGGCGGCAGCGGCACCACCTTGCCCAGCCAGGCGGTGAACCAGAAGCGGCTGCCCGCGCCCGGCGCGCTGTCCACACCCACCTCGCCGCCCATCAGTTCGGCGATCTCCTTGACGATGGCCAGCCCCAGGCCGGTGCCGCCGTACTTGCGGCTGGTGGCCACGTCGGCCTGTTCGAAGGCGGCGAACAGGCGGCCTTGGGCCTCGGCGGAGATGCCGATGCCGCTGTCGCGCACCTCGAAGCGCAACAACACCTGCTCATCCGACTCTTGCAGCGGCGCCACGGCGATGGTCACTTCGCCCTGTGCCGTGAACTTGATGGCGTTGCTCGCGTAGTTGAGCAAGGCTTGCTGGATGCGGGTGGCGTCGCCCATCAGGCGGGCCGTCGGCGCCATGGCGACCTGGCTGACCACGCGCAGCTGCTTGGCGGCCGCGCGGTCGTGGAGCATGGCGATCACGTTGTCCACCAACTGGGCCAGGTCCAGAGGGCGCGCCTCCAGGGCCAGCTTGCCGGCTTCGATCTTCGACAAATCGAGGATGTCGTTGAGGATGTCCAGCAGGTGGTTGCCCGACATCTCGATGGTGTCGATGTACTCGCGCTGGGTGGCCGTGAGCGTGGTGCGCCGCAGGCATTGGGCGAAGCCGATGACGCCGTTCATGGGCGTGCGGATTTCGTGGCTCATGTTGGCCAGGAAGGCGCTCTTGGCGCGGGCGGCCGCCTCGGCCTGGAGCTTGGCGCCTTCGAGCTGTTCGGTGCGCTCGCGGACCTGGTCTTCGAGGTTCAGGCGGTGTTGCTGGAGCTCGTCGTTGAGGCGCTTGATCTCGGTGACGTCGCGAAACGAGCCGCGGTAACCCAAGGGGCTGCCCACGCTGTCGAACACGCGCCGCCCGAGGTGGGCCACCCAATGCTGGCGACCCGTGCGGTCGCGCAGGCGCAGCGGCTCGGCGTCGAAGGCGTCGCCCGGCTCGCCACGGGCTTCGGTCGCCTGGCGCCAGCGCGGCAAATCGGCCGGCTCGACCAGGCGGTCCATGAGGTCACGGTCCTGGGCGAAATCGGCGGGCTCGTAGCCCGAGATGGCCTGGCAGGCCGGCGACACGTAGATGTAGTCGCCGTCCACGCCACGCCAATACTCCCAGTTGGGCGAGTGGTCGGCCAGGATGCGGTACTTCTCTTCGCTCTGGCCCAGCACTCGGGTGCGCTGCACGACCAGCTCTTCGAGCCGGCTGCGCAAGCGCGCCAGCTCCACGTGGGCCTGCACGCGTGCGCGCACCTCGCTGATGTCGAAGGGCTTGGTGATGTAGTCGGCGCCGCCCACGTTGAAGCCGTGCACCTTGTCGGCGGTGTCGTCCATCACGGTCACGAAGATCACCGGCACGTGGCGCAGGCGGTCGATGCGCTTGATGCGCTCGCACACGTCGTAGCCGTTGAGCCCGGGCATGACCACGTCGAGCAAGATGAGGGCGGGCGTGAGGCCTTGGCCCAACATCTGCAGTGCGCGGTCGCCGGAAGGCGCCACCTGGATCTGGTAGTCCTGCTTGAGCGCCTCGATGAGGGCGTGCAGGTTCTCGACCACGTCGTCGACCAGCAGCAAGGTGGGCTTGGGCTGGCCGGGGGGCACCTGCGCGGGCGTGTCGACCAGGCTTTGCCGGTAGCGGCGCAGCTCCAGCTGGGTGCGCACGCGCAAGCGCAGCAAGTCGGGGCTGAAGGGCTTGGCGATGTAGTCGGCCGCCCCCAGCGCGATGCCGCGCGCCTCATCGGACACCTCCGACAGCGCCGAGATGAACATGACCGGGATGTCGCGGGTGGCCGCGTCGGCCTTGAGCTGCGCCAACACGGCATAGCCGTCCATGTCGGGCATGCGGATGTCGAGCAAGATGAGGTCGGGCGCAGGCAGGCGGTGCGCCACCTCCAGGGCCCGCGCCCCCGTCGTCGCCGCCAGGATGGCGTAGTCGTTGTGCAGGATGTTCATCAGGGCGTGCAGGTTCTCGGGGACGTCGTCCACGATGAGGATGCGCGCCTGCTTGTCGGTGGCGGTGTGGGTCATGGTTGCAACTGCCTTCGCAGGACATCGATTTCAGAGAGCGCGCCTTCGATGTCGAAAGAGTCGATCAAGCCCGCGATGTGGTCCACACGCGGTTTGATGTGTCCTGCCTCTTTCGACGACACGCCTCCACACAGTTTTCGGAGCGGCTCGGTGGCCGCCCCCAGGTCATGGCCCAACGCGTGGGCCAGGGCTTCCAGGCTTTGCCGCAAGGCAGCCGGGTCAAATGCCGTGCCCGCCGGGGCGGGGGCCGACTGGGCAGACTCGGCCGCCTGGGCGGACGCCTCGGCCAGCCGACGGGCACGGTCGATCTCTGCCAGCGCTTCGCGCCAGCCTTGGGCCAGGGCTTGCTGCAGCTCGGGCGCCGGGGCGCGGCCCTCGCGCAGCGCCTGCTCCATCTGGCCCACCAGGTGGAACAGCGGCTCGAAGCCCAGGTTGCCCAGCACGCCCTTGAGCGCGTGAGCGTGGGCCGAGGCGGCGTCGAAGTCGCCCAGGTGGACCAGCTCTTCGAGCCGTTGCGGCGCGTGGCCATGGTGTTCGCTGAAGCGCTGCAGCTGTCGGCGGTAAGCCTCGACGTTGCCGCCGATGCGGCGCACGCCCCGGCCCACGTCGCCCAGGCGGCCGAGGCTGGCCAGGTCGGGCGGCAGCGCTTCGCCGGCACTCGGGCCGGTGGCGGCTTCTTCGGCAGGGGCCGGCGCCGCCAGGTGGCCCGACAAGTGGCCCGACAAGTGGCCCGCCAGCTGGCCCGCCGCACCGCCTGGCGCCACCCACTGGCACAGCACGGCCAGCAGGTGCTCGGGGTCGATGGGCTTGGTGATGTGGTCGTTCATGCCCGCCGCGCGGCTCTTGTCGGCGTCACCGGCCATGGCCAGCGCGGTCATGGCGATGATGGGCAGGCGCTGCAAGCGCGCGTCGCCGCGCTCCTGGGCCTGCTGGCGGATCAACCGCGTGGCCTCCAGGCCGCCCATGACGGGCATCTGCAAGTCCATGAGCACGGCGTCCACGGCCAGGTGCTGCAACATCGCCACCGCTTGCTGGCCGTCTGCCGCTTCGTGCACGGCCAGGCCCTGGCTGCGCAAGAGCTGGGTCACGAACTCACGGTTGATCTCGTTGTCTTCCACCAGCAGCACGGAAGCCCCCGCCAGGTGGCGCGCCATGGCCTGCACGGCCAAGTCGGCCTCAGTGGCCTGGGTGGCCTGTTCGTCGGCCGGCGAGCTCAACAGGCGACGCTTGCCCAACACCGACAAGATGGTGTCGAGCAAGGTCGAGGGGTGAGCGGGTTTGACCAGGAATCCGTCGGCGCCTGCCTGTTCGGTCAGGCGCATCACGTCTTCGCGGCCATAGGCCGTCACCATGATGACCTTGGGCCGGTGGGCGATGGCCGGGTTGCCGTGGATGCGGCGGATCACCTCGTCGCCGTTCATGCCCGGCATGCGCCAGTCCATGAGCACCACGTCGAAGGGCGTGTCGCTGGCGCGCTCCAGCATGAGCAAGGCCTCGGCGCCAGAGCCCGCGGTGCGCACGTCCATCTTCAAGTCGGCGACCATGGCCGCGAGGATCTCGCGCGACGACGGCAAGTCGTCCACCACCAGGACCCGCGTGCCGGCCAGCAAATTGCCCACTTCCATGCGGGCGCCGGCGCGCTGCGGTTGGTCGGCAGCGAGCTTCATGGGCACGGTGAGGCACATGGTGGTGCCCACGCCGGGCTTCGAGGACTCGACCCAGAGGCGGCCGCCCATGCGCTCCACCAGGTTCTTGCTGATGGCCAGGCCCAGGCCCGTGCCGCCATAACGCCGCGTGGTGGACTGGTCGGCCTGCATGAACTTCTCGAACAGGTGGGCCTGCACGTCTTCGTCCATGCCCAGGCCGCTGTCGCGCACGCTGATCTGCAAGGTGATGTCGGTCTCGGTCTGCGACTGGGCCCACAGGCCCAACTCGATTTCGCCCTGGTCGGTGAACTTGACGGCGTTGCCACACAGGTTGACGAGGATCTGGCCCAGGCGCAGCGGGTCGCCGATCAGGAAGGCGGGGATGCGGGCGTCGTAGCGCACCAGGAATTCGAGCGACTTGGCCTCGACCATGGGGCGCACGGTTTCGGTCACGCGTTCGATCACCGATTCGAGGCTGAACTCAACGGCCTCGATGTCGAGCTTGCCGGCTTCGACCTTGGAGAAGTCGAGGATGTCGTTGATCAGGCCCAGCATGGCCTGGCCCGCGCTCTGGGCTTTGGTGAGCTGCTCGCGCACCAGCGGCGGCAAGTCGGCCTTGAGCGCCAGGTAAAGCATGCCCAGCACGCCGTTCATGGGCGTGCGGATCTCGTGGCTCATGTTGGCCAGGAACTGGCTCTTGGCTTCGCTGGCCGCTTCGGCCACCTGCCGGGCTTCGGCCAGTTGCTGGGCGACTTGCTTCTGGGCCGTGAGGTCGTAGTTCACCCCGACCATGCGCACGGCGCGGCCTTGCTCGTTGAACTCGGTGCGCGAGGCGCCTTTGAGGTGGTGCACCGAGCCGTCGGGCCAGATCACGCGGTATTCGGGCGAAAACTCTGACTCGCCCTTGAGCGCCGCAGTGAACTCGGCTTCGACGCGGGCGCGGTCGTCGGGGTGCAGGGTGCGGGCCCACACCTGGCGGCCATCGAGGTGGTGGCCCTCGGGCATGCCGTAGAGCCGGTACATGACCGGGTCCCAGTACAGCTGTTGGGTGAGCAGGTCCCAGTCCCACACGCCCACGATGCCAGCGCGGGCCGCCGCCCGCAGGCGCGCCTGGCTTTCCTGGAGCTGCTGTTCGGCCAGGCGCTTGGCCTCGACGTCGCGCATCGCGCGCAACATGAAGCCCACCACCAGCAGGCTCAACAGCAAGGTGGCGGCCGAGATCGCCAGCCGCGCGGACATGGGCACCACGGCGCCTTCGTCGCCCAGCAGGACCAAGGTCCAGGCGCCACCCGGGTCGTTCCAGTTCAAGCTGGTGGTCGACACCAGGTAAGTGCGGCCGTCGAGGGTGACGTGGCGCCCGCTGAAATCGGGCAGGGCCAGGGCGTTGGCGGGCTGCTCGAACTGTTTGCCGTATTGCTTGGAGCGGCGCAGGCCCTCCAGGCGCTCGTCGGTGAGCTCGCCCACCACCCGCATGCGCCAGGCGGCGCGGTCAGCGGCCAGGACCACGCCTTCGGGCGACACCAGCAGGCCCGTGGTCTTGGGGCTGCGCCCCAGGAAGCGGTCGAGCCCGTCCATCTCGAAGCGGGTGGCGACCACGCCGATCACCGGCCCGGTGCCGCTGTCGTCGGCAAAGATGGGCGCGGCCACCCAGTAAACCCGGCGCCCCATGGAGATGCTGATGGCGGCGGTGACCGAAGGCTTGCCCGCCATGGCCGCCTGGAAGTAGCGCCTGTGCGAGACCATCTCGCCGATGGAATGGAGCTGGCGGAAATCCCAGCTGCTGACGATGAGGCCGTCGGCGTTGATGACGAAGGCGTGTTGGGCCCCCACGGTGTCGGCCAGCACCTGCAACGCCCCTTGGGCGATGTTGGAGGCCTTGGCGTGGGCCTCGTCGACCTCGATGGCGGCCAGCCGCACCTCCTGGCTCATTTGCCCGGCCAGCAAGGTCGCGCCGATGGCGTGGCCATTGAGGGTCATGGCTTCCAGGTCCAGGCCTTCACGCTCGGTGCGCTTGTCGAGCTCTTCCTGGAAATCGCTTTCGGCCCACAGCACCACGGCCATCTGGCTGGCCCAGGCCAGCAGCGCCGCCACCACCACGCCGAGCACGGGCAGGGCCGCCCGGCGCCAACGCTCCATGCCCATCTGAACTTCCCCTTGTTTGTCTAAGCCAAGGTTCTGCCACAAAAACGGCCCGGCGCGTGGTGGACGACCAACGAACAAGCTATGGCTTCATGGGGCTCAAGGCACCACGCGGGGCCGCCCCAGGCTGTCGAGGCGCACGTTTTGCAGCTTCCAGTCGCGCACGCCGAAGCGGTCCACCGTCATCCACAAGATGGCGCCCAGGGTGGCGTCGGGCGAGTCGTCGAAGCCGTCGAACACGAAGTTGCCCAGGCTGTAGATCACGGGCTTGCCGTCGATGACTTCCGAGTCCTGGCGGACATGGGGGTGGGTGCCCACCACGGCGTCGGCCCCGGCGGCGATCATGCGGCGCGCCAGGGTGCGCTGGCGGGCGTGGGCCTTGTCGCTGTGCTCCTGGCCCCAGTGCATGTAGGGGATGACGATGTCGGCCTGGGCGCGGGCGGCGGTGATGTCGGCCACGATCTGCTCTTCGTCCGACCACGCGATGCCCGGACGCGTTTCGCCGGCTTCGAAGCGGCGGGGGAACATCTCGTTGTAGCCCAGGAAGGCGATGCGCAAGCCGTCGCGCTCGATGATGCGGGCGCGGTGGGCCTGGCGCAGGTTGCGGCCACCGCCGAAGTAAGGCAGGCCAGCCTGGTCGAGGCGGTCGAGCATTTCGGAGAAGGCCTGGGGGCCGAAGTCGCCCGAGTGGTTGTTGGCCAGCGAGACCACGTCCACGTGGCGCTGCAACACAGGCAGCACGCGTGGGTGGGCGCGGAAGGTCCAGGGCTTGGCCAGGGCCTTGCCGCCCTCGGCCACCACGCACTCGAGGTTGGCGATGCGCAGGTCGGCGTCGCGCAACAGCGCGGCCACGTCGGCAAACGGGTCGAAGCCGCGGGCGATGACCTTGCCCGGCCCGTCGTCGAGCATGACGTCGCCCAGCCAGGCCAGCCGCAAGGAGGGGCCAGGCGCGGCATCGAGCTGGATGGGCGAGCGGCCGGGCTCCAGGCGGGCATCGCCCTTGGCCGAAGCCGGGGCGGGCGCGGCGGCCACCTTGCGGTGGGCGCGGCCAGGGTCAAGCGGGCGGCGGGCGGCGGGGGCCATCACGCGGGCCAGGCCGGCCGCACTGGCGGTGGCCGTCACGTCGGCCCAGCCTTCGGGCGTGCTGCCCGCCGGGGCCACGGCGCAGCCCCACACGAGTTCGCGGCCCAGGTGCGGCGAATACACGCGCTGCCAGCCGCTCAGCTTGGGTTGCCAGGGCTCGCCTGCGGCCAATGGGGCCGGCAGGCCGTCGAGCCAGCGCACTTGGGCCAGGGGCTGGGGGTCGTCTTCGGATTCGGTGTCGAACACCGTGACCACCACCTGGGCCACCTGTTTGCCGGGCGTGAGCTGCTCGACCTTGGCGGGCTGGGCCGGGTCCTGGTCGGCCACGGGGGGCGCCAGGGCCAGGGCCCGGAACACGAAGCGGTCGTTGACGTTGAGGCTGGGCGCGACCAGGGGGTCGGCTCCCGGGGCCACGCGCAAGGTGGCGGTGTGGTCGCCCGTGCGCACGGCGCACAGCAACTCGGTGGGCGCAGCCGGCGGGGGCGGCACCACAGCGGCGGCCTGGGGCGAAGCCTGGGGCGCAGCCGCCAGCGCCGGGGCAGGCGTGGTGGCCAGGCCCAGGCTCACAGCCAGGTGCAGGCAAGAGAAAGCGGCGTATGCCAGCGGCTGCCAGGCGCGCCCGCCCGGCCCGCGGCGAGGAGCGTGGCACGTCATGCCCCGCATTCTGGGGCCGGGCGCGGCCGGTCAAAACTGGCGGTTTCCTGCCCCCCACCCATCTGAACGGTGGGCCGTTATGCTTGGCCCATGAGCTCTTCGACCTTGCGCATCGACTCGCGCCTGCCCCAGGTGGGCACCACCATCTTCACCGTGATGTCTGCGCTGGCGCAACAACATGGCGCCCTGAACCTGTCGCAAGGCTTCCCCGATTTCGACGCCCCCAGCGAGCTGTTGAGCCTGCTCGACCAGCACGCCCGCGCCGGCCACAACCAATACGCGCCCATGACCGGCGTGCCGGTGCTGCGCGAAGCCATCGCCGCCAAGGTCCACGCCTTGTATGGCCGCGAGGTGCACCCCGACACCGAAGTCACGGTCACGGCCGGCGCCACGCAGGCGCTGTTCACGGCCATCGCGGCCTTCGTGCACCCGGGTGACGAGGTGATCGTGTTCGCGCCGGTCTACGACAGCTACGGGCCGTCCATCCAGCTGCAAGGCGGCCGGGTGGTGCACGCCCACCTGACGCTGCCCGACTACCGCCCCGACTGGGACGAGGTGGCGAAGCTGATCACGCCGCGCACGCGCATGATCATCACCAACACGCCGCACAACCCCACGGGCACCGTGTGGACGGCCGACGACCTGGCGCGGCTGCAAGCCCTGGTGGCTGGCACCGACATCATCTTGCTGGCCGACGAGGTTTACGAGCACATGGTGTTCGACGGTGGCCGCCACGAAAGCCTGCTGCGCCACCCGGCGCTGGCCGAGCGTGCGCTGGTGGTCTCCAGCTTCGGCAAGACGTACCACATCACCGGCTGGAAGGTGGCCTATTGCGTGGCGCCGGCCGCGCTGATGGCCGAGTTCCGCAAGGCCCACCAGTTCATCGTGTTCACGGTGCACGCGCCCAGCCAACATGCGCTGGCCGACTTCATGAAGCGCCCCGGCTGGTACGACGAGCTCATGGCGCTGTACCAGGGCAAGCGCGACGTGTTCCGTGGGGCGCTGGCCGGCTCGCGCTTCGAGCTGCTGCCTTGCCAGGGCACTTACTTCCAGTGCGTGCGCTACAGCGCCATCAGCCAGGAAGGCGACCGCGACTTCGTGCAGCGCCTGACCACCGAGCACGGCGTGGCCGCCATCCCCGTGTCGGCGTTCTACCCCGACGGGGCAGACCACGGCGTGATCCGCTTTTGCTTTGCCAAATCAGCCGCCACGCTGGAACGCGCGCTGGAGCGGCTGATCAAGCTCTGAGCACGGGCCTCAGGGCTCCTGCGGCTGTGCAGGCGCCTGAGGCACCATCAACGTGAGCGGGCGCAGCGAGCCGGCCTGGGTCACGTCCATCAGCCAGGCGCTGTCGGAGGTCCACAGGCCCAGAGCGTTTTGCGAGCTCACGGCCACGCCAGCGCGGTAGCCGCTGTTGGGGCCCGCCACCTGGTCGGTCCAGGTGGTGGTGGGGGCGTCTGCAGCGCCCAAAGCCAGGTTCTCGCCGGTGGCCAGCAACAGGCTGCGCACGGTGGCGGCGGTGCAGGCGCTTTGGGCGTCGCACCACACGGTGGCCGTGTGCTGGATTTCGCCGCCCAGGGCTTCGGCGTCGGCACGCAAGGAGCCGATCACTTGGGCCACGGCCGCCACCACGGTGGGCTGGATGGTGGCCTGCTTGCCCGACACGTCCAGGCGCCACAAGGTGCGCTTGAGGCCGCCCACGTCGGCGGCGCGCGTCACCACCACCTGGTCACCCTGGTGGGCTTCGACGATGTAGGGCTGGCCGTCGGTGGCTGGCAGGGCGACGCTGCGCAAGGCGCCGTCGGCCTTGTTGACCACGACCAGGCGCTGGCCTTGGGTGTCGACCGTGGACAGCACCAGCGTGTTGGTCGTCATGGCCGAGCCATCGAGCAAGGGCGGCGCCACATCCAGGCCGTTCACCTTGAGGCGCGGCAGCGAGGCCAGCTTGCTCACGGCAGCGGCGCCACGCTTCCAGACGAAGACGTCGCCGTTGTCGAACAGGTAGAGGCCGCGAGCGTCGTCGGTGTGGGCAAAGGTCGGCACTTCCTTGAGGCTGAACGTGCTGCCACCGCTGCCCTTCAGCGCCTCGCCCAGCGTGGGCAGGCCGTCTGCCGTGGCCCAGGTCAGCGGCATCAAGTGCACCGGCGGGTTGATCACACCAGGCATCTGCACGACCAGCAGCTCCTGGTCCTGGCGGCCGGGTGCGCGCGCCAGTCGGCTGACCATGGCACCAGCGGGCACCGTGCCGTTGACCACGGCGCGGGTTTGGCCGTCGAGGGCCGAGACGGCCATCACCCGGTGGTTGGCCGAGTCGTAGAACAGCCATTGGGTGAGCGCGCCCACCGCGTTGCGGTGCACCCCCAGCGGCTCCATGCGCCCACCCGGCCAGGCCAGGGCCGGCGTGGTCTCGGTGGCGTCGGAGCGCACCAGCTTGTAGGCGTTGTCGTCCGGTGTCTCGCACAGGCCGTCGGTGCCACCCGTGCGCATCAGGATCCAGCTGTTTTCTGCGGCCGCGTCCACGGGCTCCACCCGAGGGATGTCGCACACCGCCTTTTCGGTCGAGATGGCGTGGGCCTGCAAGCCTTCCACCAGGCCGTCGGGCATGTAGAGCCGGCCTTCGTGGGTGAAGAACCAGTTGGCGTAATCCCCCTGGGTGACGGTCAGGCCGTCGGCCGACACGGTGAAGTTGCGCACCACCTGCTGGACCGAATCGGTGCCCACATCGTGCTGCCACAACACCTCGCCCGTGTCGGTGACCATGAGGATGAGTTGTTGGCCGGCGAAGTTGCCCGCGTCGTCCACGATGTTGCGGCGCAGCGGCAAGGCAAACGAGGCCGAAGCCGCCTGGGCCACCGGCGTGGGCACCACGTTGCCGGTGGGCGTCACGGCGGCGGCATCCACGGGGTCTTCGTCTTCGCCACCACCACCGCAGGCCGTCAGGGCCGCCGCCAGCACGCCCGTTGCGGCGGTGAGGGTCAGCAAGCGGGCAAGTTGCAACGCGTCAAAGGCGTGCAGGCCGCGCGTGAGCGCAGCCGCGAGGGGCAGGCGGGGGGCCATGGTGTCTCCTGGGGCGCGAGGGCCTCAGGTGCCCCCGTCATGGGGCGTGACATCTGTCACGCTTTATCGGTATGTGTCCGATTCTGCGCACCAAGATGGGCCTGCCGTTCCCGGGTTTGCACCGATGATCGCAACGCTTTGTGAGCAATTGACCCCTGGCGTGAAACAAGTGCGTCACAGCGCGAAATCAAGGCCCGCCCCGGTCGCCATTCAAAGGGATGGCGCGCGCAAACGCCCCCGGATGCGGCTGAGCGAAACCGGCGTGATGCCCAGGTAGCGGGCCAGGTCGTGCTGCGAGAGGCGCGCCGCCAGGCCGGGCCTGTGCGCCAGAAAGCTCTGGTAGCGCTGCGCCGGGCTCAGGGTGAGCAACCCGCGTTCGCGCACCTCGCGGCGGGTGGCGTAATCCTTCCAGCCTTGCAGCAAAGCGCGCTGCCACAAGGGGTGGTCGTAGGCCACCGACTCCAGCCAGGCGTAGTCGATGCGCTCGACTTCGCACGCCTCCAGAGCCACGCAGCCGTAGCTGGCCACGCCCCCCGGCTGCAGCGAGGTGAGGCTGCACAGGAAGGCGCCCTCGTCAAAGAAGTCCTGCACCCACTCCTGGCCTTGCGCGTCGAGGTACACGGTTTTGACGCAGCCCCGGCGCAGCACATGAACATAAGGGTGAGGCTGGTCGATGTGGAAGAGGGCCTGGCCCTTGTCCAGCTTCACCAGCTGCATGTGCTGCTCGGCTTGTGGCGGCGGCTCAGGCAATTCAGCGGGCGGCACCCCCGCCAGCCACCCCATCACCTGCCAGCTCAACCAATCGCGCATGGCGCCAACTCCTCGTGCGTCTTATCCATCGTTAATGACAGCCTGCCAGCCGGCCGCCAGCATAAGGCGAGACCCCAACCCAACACACCACAGGAGACACCATGCCCCCACCCACCCTCGGTCCCGACACCCTCGGCAGCCTGGCCTGGCTGCGCCACACCGAGGGACGGCTGACGTTGCGCGAGCGGCTGTCGTTGATGCAGGCCGCCTTGGGGCCTCGTTTCGTGGGCGACCTGGTGGCCGCCCGCTGGGCCCGCCCCAGCCCCCAGGCCCCGCAACAGCTGGCCCCCTTGCTGGCGCGCCTGCCCGACACCCCCGCCGTGGGCCGCGCCCTGCAAGCCATGGCCGAAACCGGCCACACCGACTTGCTGCAACACAGCTGGCGCACACACTGGTGGGCCACGGCCTTCGCGCACGCCGAAGGGCGCGCGGCCGACGTCGACATGGAGCTCTTGCTGGTGGCCAGCCTGATGCACGACCTGGGCCTGGCCTCTCCTTCCGCCCACGCCGCCACGGGCTGCGCCTGCTTCACCGGCCACAGTGCGCTGGCCGCCGTGGCCCTGGCCACCGAGGCCGGCTGGACGCCCGCGCGCGCGCAGGCCGTCGGCGACGCCATCACCTTGCACATGAATGGCCACGTGGCGCCCGAACAAGGCCTGGAAGCCCATTTCATGCAGCGCGCCACGGCGACCGACGTGATCGGGGCCCAGCTGGCCAAGCTGCCGGCGCGCTGGCGCCAGGACGTGCTGTCTCGCCACCCCCGTGGGGACTTTGACAGCGGCTTCACGCAAGCCTTGCGCGACCAAGCCCGACGCCACCCCCAAAGCCGCTCGGCCTTGATGCGGCAACTGGGCGTGGGTTGGCTGATCCGCTTCAACCCCTATTGAAGGGGCGGGGCTCAGCCAAACACACGGGCCGCGTGCAGACCCAGGCCGGTGGCCACGGAAGCCAGGCGGTCGCCACGCACCACGCGCGAAGTCGGGAAGGCGGCGCGCACCGCGTCGGTCAGCTGCACCAGGCCGGTGGAGCCCCCGGTGAAGTACAAGGCGTCGACCTGGTCAGGCTGCAGGCCGGCCTCGGCCACGGTGGCCTGGGCCGACTGCACGATGCGGGCGATGTCGTCGCGCCAGGCCTGCTCGGCCTCGGTGTGGCCCACGCTGGCGGCCAGCCCGCGCTCGATGTCATCGAGCTTGAGGGCCGTGTCGCCGCCTTCGGCCACGGCGATCTTGGCGGCCTCGGCCTGGCCCAGCAGGGCATGGCCCAGGCGATCTCGCAGCACCTTCATCAGGCGCTGGTGGTGCACAGGGTTGCCGTAGAAATCGGCCATGCCGCGCAGCTCGATCATGCGCTGCGGGGCGTACACGGTGTTGACCAGGTGCCAGGTGCTCAGGTCGAAGTAGACCTTGCTGGGCACCGGCCGCGGCGACGAGCCATCCTTCGGCGTGGGGCCAAAGGCGCCCAGCCCCAGCGTGGGCATGATGGCCATCAGGTCGAGGTGGCGGTCGAAGTCGGTGCCGGCGATGTGCACACCGCCATTGGCCAGGATGTCGTCGCGGCGCTCGGTGCGCAGCGCACGTTGCGGCCCCACGCGCACCACCGAGAAGTCCGACGTGCCGCCGCCGATGTCGGCCACCAGCACGCATTCTTCGTGGTCGAGGTGGCGTTCGTGGTCGAAGGCCGCCGCGATGGGTTCGAACTGGAAGCGCACCTCGGTGAAGCCCACGGCGCGGGCTGCGGCTTCGAGCTGCGACTGGGCCAGGGCGTCGCGGGTGGCGTCGTCGTCCACGAAATGGACGGGCCGCCCCATGACCACGCGGTCCAGCGGCTGGCCGCCTGCGGCCTGGGCCGCGTCGCGCAGGTGGCGCAAATAGCCAGTGATGACGTCGATGAACTTCACGCCATGGCCACCGCCCACCTCGGTGGTCTGCTCGACCAGGCCCGAGCCCAGCACGCTCTTCATGGAGCGCATCAGCCGGCCCTCGTGGCCGTCGATGTAGGCGGCGATGGCCGCACGGCCCACGCAGCGCGGCAAGGCATCGTGCACGCTGGGGCCCGGGCGGGCAGCAGCCGGCAGGTCGCCCGGGTCGGTGGCGTAGAACACCGCCGTGGGCATGGTGAGCTGGCCGCTTTCCAGCGGCACGAGGCGCATCCCGCCATCGGGCCCCGCCGAAATGGCGATGGCCGAGTTGGAGGTGCCAAAGTCGATGGCGCAGAAGGAGTTGGCAGCAGCGGTCATGGGGGCGCGATTGTAGGCGCCTTGGCGCCTGGATCGGCGACGAGGGGCGCTCAGGCCTCGGTGCCCAGGCGGTAAGCGCGCGGCGTCTGTCCTGCCCAGCGCTGGAAGGCGTGGATGAAGGCCGCCGCTTCGGCGTAGCCCAGCTGCCGCGCCACCTCTTCGATGGGCAGTTGCGTTTGCCGCAGCAAGTGGCGTGCCTTGGCGTAGCGCGCTTCGGCCAGCAGGTCGCGGAAGTTGCGCCCTTCGTCGGCCAGGGCCCGCCGCAGGCTGCGCTCCGACAGGCCCAGCGCCTTGGCCACCTGCGCCACATCGGGGTAGTCGCCGTTGTAGAGGCTCAGGTGCGCGTTCACACGGTCGACCACCGTGTCTTGCGACTGCGCTTCCTGCGCGGCCAGTTGCTGGTCACACAGGGCGCGGTACATCTGGTGCGCGTTGGGGTCGGCCGTCGGCAACTTGACATGGAGGTGTTCGTTGCGCACCCAAAAGCGCACCTCGTGCTCGTCGAAGCGCACAGGGCACCCGAAGTGCACCTCGTAGGCCGCGGCCTCCGGCGGGCGCGGGTAAGGCAGGTCCACGCGCTCCGGGGCCAAGTCCAGCCCCATGGTGGTCTGCATGTCGCGCAGCATCTTGAAGGTGCCTGCCGCTTCGCCGTCGGTGCGGAAGCGGAAGACCTTGGCGTCCATGCGCATGGGCGACAGCACCAGGGCGCTGACCCGCTCGCCCGGCTCGAAGCGCAAGGTGCCAAACAGGAAGGTGAGCTTCTGGTATTTCAGGCCGGTCTGCAGCGCCTCGTACACGGTGCCGCAGGTCATCAACAGCATCACCAGCGGGCCATAGCCGGCCAGGCCATAAAAGCCACCGATCTTCAGGCCCACCAGCGGGTCTTTGAGCCCATCGGCCAGGTCGGTGTACAGGCGCAGCTCACGGCTGCGCTCGATGCGGGTGCTGGGGTCGAGCTTGGCCAGGCTCATGCCGTGGCGCTGCAGCGCCGGCTCGGGGTCTTCGCCCAATTTCTGCAGGCCTTGCACCATGTAGATGAGGCCCAGGATGGAACGGGTGCTCATCGGGTGTGCGGGGGGGGGGGGTCAACGTCCAGTCAAGGCGCAACGAATTTAGCACGGCCCGCTCGCGCGCCCTGCCGCCCACAGGCTTGAGGGATTCCCCGGGATGCATCCCATAAATTGGGGATATCCAATCGGTGTGGCAGGACGGCGCGCCCGTGTTGCCCTGCGCCTTTCACCCACCAGTCAGGAGTCCTTCATGCCGAAGTCTTTGGCGGCCTTGCCGCGCGCCCTCATGGTCCCTGCAAGTTGTGGCGTGGCCCTGGCCGTGCTGGCGGGCCAGGCGATGGCCCAAACCCCGCCCCGCTACACCGCCAAAAATCTGCCCAAGGTCACGGCTGCGCGGGGCTGCGGTGCCCCTGCTGGCTTGAATGAGGCCGGTGATGTCAGCCTGAGCTGCACCTACAGCTTGCCCAGCTACACCACCACCGTGAAGACCTGCTACGAGTACCTGGGCAACATCTGCTTCAGCAGCAAGACCACGGTCAAACCCAGCTACCAGGCACCTGCGGTGTGGCCGGCTGGGTCCACCATCGCCCGCCCCTTGACCACATCGTCCTTGAGCTACTCAACGGGCGCCGTCACCCTCGGTGGCACGGTGGTGGGCCTGAGCGGCAAGATCGACAACAAGGGCCAGTCGCTGGAAGTCATCAGCGCGCCCTTCCAATGGCTGCCCCCTTACAGCGCGGCGGGTCAGCCGCTGCCGGTCCCGGTCGCCTTGCAGGGCACGCCGGTGCAGACCTTGCGGGATGTCTTGCTGGACGGCGGCACCTGGTGGACAAACCTCGGTGGCACACAACACACGTTGGCTGCCGCAGGCGGCCAGGTCTGGCGGGTGCCCGAGTTGCCGGCCACCAGCGACCCGGCCGAAACCGCCTCCGAGCAGATCGTGCTGGCGGTGCAAGACGGCCAGCAAGCGGTGCGCTCGCGCTGGCTGTCCACCACCCTGACCAACGGCCAACAGAGCCTGCGTCATGAGCTTTGGTATGTGCGCGGCACCGAAGCGTTCCGCATTCCCCTGCCCGTCTCCAACGTGCGGGTCGACGGTGCTGCCATCACCCGCAATGGCCGGGTGCTGTTCCAGCAGGGCTTCACCAGCCTGGTCTGGAGCGTGAATCAACCCTTGACCACCTCGGCGGTGGGCAGCGGCGGGAACCTGAACGGCACCGAGGGCGCATCGCGGATCAACGCCAGCGGCTTGCTCGGTGGCTCGGCGCCCATCCCCAACGACAGCCAGTCCCGCAGCAAGGCGCGCATCTGGTTCCAAGGCCAAGGGTATGACCTCCAAGGGCTGACGTCCGGCCTGCCCAGCGGCTGGCAGTTGCGCACGGTCGACGCCATGAACGACCGGGGCCAATTGGTGGTCACCGCCCAGGACACCTCCGCATTCGGTGGTGGCGCCAGCAAGACCTTGCTGCTGACGCCGCAGTGAGGCCTGGGGGCCCCATGGCCTGAGGTGGGCCGCAGTTTGCGCTGGATCAAAGCCCACTCAGGCGGCCCACCCATCCCAGGAGGCATGGCCGGAAAAATCAATTTCGTGGACATCGCGAGCATGGCGCCAAGGCGACTTGGTGCGCACCATGGCTGCACCGGAGACACGCTGCTTGCAGCGCCCTTCACAGCACAACAGCCCAACCAGGTGCACGCCATGACCTCAGCAACCACATCCCCTGTCCGCCACGTCGAAGTGGCCATCGCTGGCGCCGGCTTCGGCGGCCTGTGCATGGCCATCCAGCTCAAGAAGCACGGCATCGAGGATTTCCTCATCCTTGAAAAGAAGGGCGAAGTCGGTGGCGCCTGGCGCGACAACCACTACCCCGGCGCCGCCTGCGATGTGCAGTCGCACATGTACTCGTTCTCGTTCGAGACCAAGCACGACTGGACCAAGCGCTACGCCCCGTGGCACGAGATCCAGCAGTACATCCTCGACACCACCAAGAAATACAAGCTGCGGGAGAAGACGCTGTTCAACCAGGAAGTGGACAGCGCCGTCTTCAACGAAGGCATTGGCAAGTGGGTCATCAAGACCATGGGCGGTGAGACCATCATGGCCCGCCACTGGGTGCTGGCCTCGGGCCCGCTGCACGTGCCGGCCATGCCCGAAATCAAGGGCCTCGACCAGTTCAAGGGCAAGGTGATGCACTCGGCCGAGTGGGACCACAGCTACCCGCTCGAAGGCAAGCGCGTGGCCTCGATCGGCACCGGCGGCTCGGCCATCCAGTACGTGCCCGAGATCGCCCCCAAGGTGGGCCAGTTGCACGTGTTCCAGCGCACCCCGGCGTGGGTCATCCCGCGTGACGAGCGCAAGTACTCGGCCTTCAGCAAGGCCATGTTCAAGGCCCTGCCCTTCAGCCAGACCTTGCACCGCTGGCGCTGCTACTGGACCAACGAGTCGCGCCTGTGGCCCATCCTCAACCCCTGGATGGCCAAGATCGGCGAAGGCCTGCTCAAGAAGTTCATCAGCTACCAGGTGAAAGACCCGGCGCTGGTCAAGAAGCTCACGCCCGACTACACCCTGGGCTGCAAGCGCATCCTCATCAGCAACAAGTGGTACCCCACCTTCAACCGCAAGAACGTGGAGCTGGTGACCGACAACATCTCGCACTTCACCGAAGACGGCATCGTCACCAAGGACGGCCAGGAGCGCAAGCTCGACACCGTGATCCTGGGCACCGGCTTCATCGTCGATCCGCGCATCTACATGAAGAACTTCGAGCTGCGCGGCCTGGGTGGCCACACCGTGGCCGAAGACTGGAAGGCCAGCCCGACCGCCTACTACGGCATCACCACGGCCAACTACCCCAACATGTACATGCTGGTGGGCCCGCACACCGGCCTGGGCCACAACTCCATCATCTTCATGATCGAAGCCCAGGTGGACTACATCATCAAGTGCATGCAGCTGGTCAAGGACAAGAAGGCCGACTGGATCGACGTCAAGCCCGAAGCCATGACGCGCTTTTTGGGCGAGATGACCCAATCGTTGCAAGGCACCGTGTGGAGCTCGGGTTGCAAGAGCTGGTACCAGACCGCCGACGGCATCAACTTCGCCATCTGGCCCAAGAGCACCTGGCGCTACTGGCTGGAAACGCGCAAGGTCATCGAAGCCGATTACGTGTTTGGCAAGGCCCAGGGCCGCGTCACCGGAGGAGCCGGTCAGGGTGCGGGCGCCGCCTCTGCGCTGGGCGGTGCTGCGGGCCAGCCTGCCATGAGCCGCAGCATGCTGCGCAAGTGAAGGCAGTGAACTGAATCACCTGGGCTGCGGCTGCTTCAGCCCTCCCCACGGGGTTGCGAGCCCGCCGCCAGCTCATGGGCTTCGAGCCACATCACCAGGCCCATGACGTTGAACATGCAGTGGTCGGCCACTTCCTGCGGCGTGAGGTCGAAGTTGCGGCCCATCCAGCAACGGCACGCGCTGACCACGTAGCCCGCCAGTCCCGACAGCATCACCTGGTAGTCCACCAGCTTGTACGACTGCGGGAAGCGCTTGCGGAAATGCAGGCGCAGCGGGTCGACGTACTTGCCGATGTAGGCGTGCACATTGGTGGGGTCGTCGAGCCCCAGCTGCCCCCCTTCCTGGATGAGGATGCGGGCAGGCTGCGGGTGGGCCTTGAGGTATTCGAAATACGTGACCAGCGCGATTTTCAACACCAGGCGCAGGTCTTCGTCGCCGATGCCCTTGGCCATGATCTGGGCGGCGATGGCCTGCCTCACTTCGCGGGCCAAGGACTTGTGCAACTCGATGAACAGGGCTTCCTTCGAGCCATACATGGCCGTGGTCTGGTCCATCCGCACCCGCGCCACAGCGGCGAGCTCGCGCATGGTGGTGGCCCCCAGGCCCTTGGTGCCGAAGAGGTGCAACCCGGCTTCCATCAGGCGGGCGCGGCGATCGGCCGCGCGCTCATCGGGGTTCATGCCCCGGTAAACACGGCCAGACGACGCAGGCTTGAGGTCGGCGTCGGGCAGGGAAGGGTCGGTGGTGTCCATGGGGTGCGCGAGACAGCCAGGCAGTGGGGCAGGCACCTGCGCGCCCATGCCGGCCAGTCGAAAACTGTTCTTCGAAAGTAGCACGAATCGCCAAATGCGTCCGCGCCTGTTGGCGTGCCAGACGCTCCGCACTAGCGTGGGGGCATGCGGCTCATCTGGCAAAGCAATTGTCCAGATAAATCGGCCGCTGTGGCGCCTGCACGCCCACGCAGCGGGCGCTTTCATGCATTTCCGCGCGTATCCGTGTGCAACCGTGTGGGGGTTCGCTTGCCGCGACCCCGGTCTCGCGTCACCCAGCCGCCAGTTCGCGGGCGAGGTTCGCCCGCGCCTGCGTCTCCCACTGTGCGCGCAAGCGCTCGGTGAAGTACAGCTGCGGCCGCGCCAGGAAGCGCTGCAAGACCCCCGCTCGACCTGCGCGGTAGGCCTCGGGCGGCACCCAGGCGTATTCGGCGGCGATCTGCCGGGCGTAAGCGTCGTACACGGCGGGGGGCGCCGCCAGCACCGACAGGTCGAAGTCGAGGAACAGCGCGGTGTCCGGGTCGCCGTCGGTCCAGGCGTGGGCGGCAGTGGCGCGCACCTTGCTGGCCACCGACGCCACCCTGGCGGGCTCGCAGCCCCATTCGGCCAGGGTCCGCTCGGCGAGTTGGGCGCTCAGCTCTTCGTTGTCCTGGCTCGCGGGGTCGTAGACCGCATCGTGGAACCACGCCGCGAGCTTCACGGCCAGCAGGTCGTGCACCAGGTCGGCGTGCCGGTCGGCATGGGCCAACAAGGCTCGCACATGAACAGCGTTGTGATACGCCCGGTGGGGCTGCGCATACAGCGGCAACAGCAGGGCTTCAGCCGCCCCCAGCCAGTCTTCAGCTTGACGCATCGGGGGTCATCTCCGTCAGGAATTGCGCCACGCAGAACTGCCCCGACTCGTCGAGACCGGCAGCCAAGGCCGCGTACCACTGGCGCAACTCCGGCAGCGGCTTGAAGCGCACTTGCAAGGCCCACGACCGGCGCAGGAACTCTTCGAGGAAGGGCAAGCCACTGGACCACAGGTATTGGGCGTCGGTGACCCCACAAGCGCGGTATTGCTGCGCCAGGGCGTCGAGCAGCGGCAGCGTGGCGGCCTGCTCCCCGGCCTGGTCCAGGGCAGAAATGAAGTTGGTGCACAGCCGCGCCGAGGGCATCTCACGCTCGGTCTGATTGAGCTCACATGCCCGCTCGTACCAGGCTTGCCCACGCACCAGTTCGCCCGCCATCACCGAGGTGGTGGCCAGTTGCAAGGCGTTCAGCGTGTGGGGCTCCAGGTCGAAGAGCGCGTGGAAATGCTCGAAGGCTTCGTCCCACTTCGACTGGCGCGACAGCGCCAGCGCGCACAGCCGCGAAGCGTCGGCCCGCACGGCAGCATCGGGGTGGTGGCGGTGCGACTGGGCAAGCTGCACGGCGGCACCATGCTGGCCGGCCTCGAAGGCAGCCAGAGCAGGCACCAGTTCATCCGGTGTGGGGCGAGACTCGGCCGTGTCGGTTGACTGCGCCGCCGGGGCGTCTGCGTTCGAGCCCAGCGGGCCGCCAGGGTGGCCCTCGCCAGACTCATCGGGTGGGAAGTTGTAGCGGGTGGCTTGCGGGTCGGGCTGGGCCAGGTGCGCAGCCAGCGCCTGGTAGGCGTCGGCCCCCACCTGCCATTGCGCCAGGCAGGGTTGCACCGCCAGGCTCACCTTGCCGCGTTCGTCTCGGCTGTGGGTGATCAAGCGCAAAGAGACCCAGCGCGCCTGCGGGTCGGCCTCGACACGCATCCCCGTGAGGCGCAAGGTCTGCCACGTCGCACCCGGTGGCGTGAAACGCAAGTCCATGGCGCGCGGCATGTCCAGCAGGTGCGACACGCCCCGCTCGCGCAGGTCGGCCAACAAGCCTGCCGGGTCCTGGGTGCACCACAGCTCACCCTGGAAACTCTGCCGCGCCCAGGCATGGGCGCGCTCGCTGTAAGGCGTCTCGACCTGGCTGCGGAAGGTGGCGACCCCCATGCCCCCCACGGCCAGGGCGTCGAGCAAGGCGCCCAGCATGGGGCCCCAGTGCCACTGCGCCGCCAGCGCCACGTCAGAGGGGATCCAGCCGCCGCTCCACCAGGTGCCCAGGCGACAAGACCAAGCCACGCCCAGCCACACCGACATCAGCACCACGCCCATGGCCGTGAGCGCGCCACGGTGACGCGCGTGGGTGGTGTCGGCCACCATGCCCAGGCCCACGAAAGCGGCAATGGCACCGCCCACCGCGCCGATGACCCCGCCCCAAAAGCCAGGCATCCAGGCGTGCCATTCAGCGGTGGCCCAACCGCCTGCGACCGCTGCGGGCAAGCCCAGCAACACGGCCACAGGCCAGGCCCGGGCGCCCACGAGGCCGGATGGTTGGTAAGTGACCAGCTCACCGGATGCGCGCGCGGGCGCCGAATCAGGCGTGTGTTCGCGAGCAGCTCTCGCCATGTGTGTTCTCCCTGTTGTGATGTGAGGCGCCTGCCTGGCTTCTCTTTGAGCCGTTGCGGCAGCGCTGGCTGGACTCTAGCAGCGCAGGGGCGAGGTTCAGTCCACCTTGACGAGGGCCCCCGCCACCCGCAAAGGCGACTGGCCACGGGGCTTGCGCACGGCGATCAAGGCCGCGACACGCTGAAAGCTGCCGCTGCTGCCCAAGCCCGACAACGGGCCGAGCACGCAAATGACCCTGGCGTACTGGTGGCTGACGTAGGCCACCGCCCGGCTGAGGGCCAGCTCGTCTGACGCCAATTGCACGGGCGGCCCTTTGGGGGCGTGAAAGCGCAAGGAGGCGAGCATCACCCGCTGCGAAGCCACCCCAACGTAGGCCGCGCCCTGCAGACTCTCGCCGAACTGCACGCCCTTGAAAGCTGTGTAGTGCCCATACTCGTCCTCATAGCTCTCGACAGGCCCGGCAGATGCGCGACCAAATGAAGCCGGCAAGCACTTGCCCACCAAGGGCTGCGCCTGCAGCGAGCCACACAGCGCCAAAGGCCACAGCCAGGCGAAATGGGTCAGCGGTGCAGACCTGTTCATGGGGCTGCACGCGAAGCCGTGAACCGCAACACGCTGAAGTCCTGTGCATCCAGGTGTGCCGCCAACTGCCCTTCGGGCTGCTGACCATGAAAGAGGAACTGCATGTGGAGTTGCCCACCTTGCACCCAGAAGGCGTGGAACTCGCCAAATGGCTCGGCGTCAGCCAACTCGATGCCATTGAGGCAACTGGCGATTGGATGCCGGGCCAAGATGGCGGCACGTGCACCGCTCAGCTGCAGAACCTGCAACCAGTCTTCGACACCACTGCCGCAAAAGCCACCACCGTTGCCGCCCGTTGAGCGCCGCGAGGTGGTGAACAGCCACACGCCCTGCGCCCTGTAGGGCTGCAAGCGCATGGGCAAGAAGCGGATCTTGTGCTCGCTGCCCACCCAAGCTGGGTCAAACCGCTTGCCGAAGTGATCAACCCGCAATCGCTGGTGACCCCACCAAGCCACCACCTCACCGCCGCGTGGGTCGTAGACCAGCTTGACCCGGTTCTGGCCATGCGCGCCATCCACGCACAGCTCAGACACATGACCTTGCCCCTTCCGACGAGGTTCAGCGGCATCGGCAGCTTTGCAGTCTGGCTGCGCTGCGAAACAAGGCGGCGCCCAGCCCAGCAGACACAACATTGCGCTGGTCAATGCACGGACCAATACGCTGGCCACGAAACGACCGCGACTGGGCCGTTGCTGTCGATGAGCTGCCCTCAATGAGCACACCCATGCCGGCTCAAGGCCTGCATGAATGCCCGCCTCACCCCCAAGCGCATTGCCAGTTGGCTTGGAGACAGCGGTCAACGGATCATCGTTCAGGTAGCGGAACACCATAGGTATGCCTTGGGAAGCCAGGCGTGCAAGCTCTGCGGGCGGTGCCGAGCAGGCCGACAGGGCCTTGAACGGCTCTGAGGACAACTGAGCTGCGCTCAACGCAGCTTCCAGGCGATCAGCGTGTTGGTATCTTCGTCCAACTCTCGGTGTGATAGGAAATCGATCTTGACGGGCATGTCAACGCGCCACAAAGGCCCGCCCACCTCCTGCTCCCAGCTGCAAACACTGCGTTGGCTTGGGCTCACGAAATCAAATTTGAAGATGTCCATGCCACGTCGGGCGAGGAGATCTTGGCCTGCCGAAATCAAGAACTTTTCCACGTATTGGCCCGCAAACACCACTTTCCCCGTCTTTTGAGAAGTGATGAACATGTGGCCCCCTTGCATGGCCGCAGCAGCCAATGAAAGTTGAAATCGAACTTCGACGCCGCGGTCATCTCGTTCCCGCGAATATTTGGGCAAGCGATTCAAGTCAGCAAGCCGCTGTTGAGCAGCGCCCTCTGAGACTGACTTGCAATTCATCGCATGAAGCGCGTCTTTCATCTCTGCTTTTGAGGCACTGGGGGTGCATCCGGCCAGCCCAAACGCCACGAGCAAGACACGAAAGGCATGGCCATAGAAGTTTGAAAACGACATGCTTCAGTCACCAGGGCTGAATATAGGTTGATGCCGCCGCTCATTGTCAGGCGGTATGGGTGCTGGATCGCCACCCCGTTCCTCACGCCATGCATTGAGCGATGCGCTGCCAGGCGAAGTGGATGCGCGCCGCGGTCGATGGTGAGGGGCAGGCCCTGGGCGGTGGGCCGCAGGGGCAGCGGCGGTCAGCCCGTGCAGGTCAATCAGGCAGCCGTTCGATCTCCATTGAACTGGAACCACTTGGCTTGGTAAACGTATATTTCCTCGAATGCCTCCCGCTTTGCGCCAATTTAACTTGACATTCTCACCCTGCCATTGAAACTCATTTTGACCTACCTCTTTCATGCGGGAATATCCTGAAAGCGCCGGGGCAGAGTAATCCGACTCACCTGCGCCAGACGAGATGACACGCATGGCGACGCTCATTTCATTTTGAGGCACATTGCAGCACGGTAAACGTACTTGACTCCTTGTATAGATTTCAACCTCTCGGAAAGGCTCAAGCCCTTGGCGTACTTCGCTTTCAACTCACCGAGGCTCATGGGAGCGGCATCCACCACCGTGACGCAAAACAACAATTCGAACCCCGGATCCATTGGAACGAAGCGAGTTAGTTTACCCCCCAAAGCCAAGAGCTCTGCTGAATAAATCAACCTTGCAACCCCTATTGACTTCAAGTCAAAACTATTTACGACAACGACATCACCCCAATCAACAAGCTTCGCCTCTTGCTAGCGCGAGAAGATTCTCATTGCCCTGCTCAGTCAGGCAAGGCAGGCTCCTCAATTGAAGAACTCCATTTTTCGCCAGAGACGGTGTGACGCCATAGCCCGTGGGGGGCCTGCTGCGTCTTGATGGAAATCTTCCCGTAGCCATCCCAATTAAAGCTTTGCCCTTTGATCTTTTCATCCGCGCTGAACCCAACAAGTCCAACAGCAGAATAATAAGGCCCCTCTGAATCCGCCACCATCAACTTCATGTTTTTGTTAAGTTGATCGTCTGGTGCGATCAGGGCCTCATATGCGAACTTGGCTCCTTTAATTGCCCGCACTCGCTTGGCAAAATCCAAGTCCGCCGGGTACTTCTTAATCAAATCGGCCGCAGTCATGGACTGCCCATCCTTGACTTTCACGCAACAAATGACCCTGTAACTCTTCCCTAACGGCACGAAGGCCGTGATTGATTGGCCTCTTTCCAAAGGTTGCGTTGAGTAGATGATTTGAGCAGTTATTCGATGCGCCGATTGTGCGGAATCAGAGATTGTTGCATTATCCCAAAGAACAATCGGAAGTTCTCCCGCATAGCCATGAAGCCAAACAGCAGCGAGCAACAACATGAACCATTTTTTCAACATACTCATTTACCACTCAAGGACCAATGCGGTTTGTCTTTTGACCCAAACCATTTGACGCCAAAGTCATCACCAAGATCAACCACATCATCCCAATCAGACAACTTCACCGCCTCGCCGCTTGGGTTTATAACCTTCTTGCCGACGTAGCCAGATATTGAAAGATCCATCGCCTGCCGCTTGTTGTGGTTCGACGCACCTGGAGGAGCGACTGGATTAGCTCCAATTCCATAGGCAGCCTTCATAGCTTTAGCTGCCGCCTTCGCTGCCTTTTTGTCGGGTTGCCCGATTGCGTCCAGGTGGGCCCAATCAATTTCGACGCCGGGCCAATGAGGCACCTTGGTCGGGTCGATTTCTCCCCTCGCAACCTTTGCGCTGTAATGCATCAGATACGATCGCTCAGTAGGTCTGAACGTCGCATTCACCGCAACATGAATGCCTGATGCAGTCAACGCTTGAACGAAGCTTTTCGCTGACTGGCGGAAGGGCTCGACCAAGTCATCTAAGCTTTTGCTGGTTGGGAAGCGATCGACCCATGACGTACCGCTCTTCGTTCGAGTCGCCGCAGCGGGGGTGGCAGAGACGACCACGGGGGCTCCGGTAGGTTGGTTTTTCGACTCCAGGGTAACGCCGGTCGAAGCCGCCCCTGGTTTGGATTGACCACCTTGAGCCTCGGCCGAGGTTGCACTCAGTTTGACCTTCGGGCTCACCAACTGAACACTCTTCGGTGTTCCAGAGGGTTTGATCTGCGCAATCCTCTTGCGCTCGCCGGAAGGCTTATAAACACATACCTGCAAGATGTCACTGAAGCTGGGCAGCACGATGTTCTCAACGCGCCCTTCCGCACAAGTGACTTCATCCGCCACATGATTGCCTGAGACGTACAGGGACAGCTTCATGCCTGGAATAGGCTCGTACAAGCGGTCCAACACCTGCAGGGACACGGTTGGTTCAAACTGAACGACCTGGCCAATGGTGATGCGATTGGGATCCTTGATGTGGTTATAGCGAGCCAAGGCCTCGGATGTGGTGCCATGGTCCTCAGCAATTTTGGCCAGGGTGTCGCCCTTTCTGACGACGTGGCCAGTGGAAGCTTGCGTCATCAGCAGCACCCTCCTTCGTCCTCACCCAGAATCACCCACTCGCCGTCGCCGATGAACGCCTGGACCTCTTCCGCACCCTTGGTGTAGATGTCTTGCGTCATTTGGTTCGCATCGAGTTGGCCCGAAAGCACCTGTTGCCAGCTATCGCCTCGCTTCACATATGCCACATAGGCCTCGCCGGCCATGTTCAGGTCTGTGCATTTCTTTAGATCGAATGCGACACAGAAGTCTGGCTCGGCCAAAGCGGTGGGCATGCGAACGGGCTCGATGGGCAATGCCATCAAGCTGGCGCTTCCACTCCCCCCCGCCCCAAAATCATGCGACGCCCCCTTCACCGTCCACTTGCCCGGGCACATGAAGGTGATGTCCCCACCTTTGAGCTGAATCTGGCTTTGCCCGGCCGTCAGCGTGATGCTGCCGCTGGCCTGGATGCGGATCTCGTCGGTGGTGCTTTGCACCGTCAGGTCCTGGTCTGACCACACCTGCTGGGCGTCGGTGTGGGCGCGCAGGCTCAAGGGGCCGTTGGCCGCGATGGCCTGGATGCCGCCCGCGTGGGTGTACAGGCTGGTGGTCTGGCCGCTGACGCTGCTGAAGGTTTGTGCGCTGCTCAGGTGGGCGTCGCCGCCCAGGGTCAGGCTGGTGTCCTGCCCACTGAAGGCCGCGAAGCTGGCGGGCGTCACGAACATGGCGCTGGTGGGCGTGTCGAGGTGCAGCAACGGCTTGGCAAAGCGCTCCACCGGGTCTTTCAGGGTGCGGCTGCCGGGCTGGGCCTTCTTCGCATCCTGCCCGCCTGCTGGGCCGTTGAACTTGCCTTGCGCCTTGGGGCACATGGCGTTGGCGTGTTGTTGCAGCGCCTGGCCTGCGTCGTGGCTGGCCAGGCCGGCTGCGCCTTGCTGGCGCGCGCTCTGGCTCAACACCTCGCCCAGTTGGCGCGCCGCGTGCAGGCTGCCCACGGCTTCGGCGGCGTCCATTTGGGTGCTGGCCACGCTGCTGCCTTGGGCCGTGCGGGCGGCGGTGGTCAGCAACAGGCCTTGCGCGGCGCGCACCACGGCCCAGCCGTCGGTGTGGGCATAAAAGCCCTCGCCCAGCCAGGTGCCGCGTTGGGCATTGCCCGAGCCGCCTTGTGCAGGCTGTTGGATCAGGTGGCCCAGCGTGAGTTCGTTGTGGCCTGCGCCCCAGCCGTGGCTGGCCAGGCGCATGCGCAATTGGCCGGTGGCGTCGTCGATCAGCCATTGGTTGGCGCCGCGGCCATCGAGGTGGGGGCTGTGCCAGCCCGACACGGTGCCGGGGTGGTTGGTGCCGGCGTCCACGCCTGCGGGCCAGGGCAGGTCGTGCGCGCCGTTGTGCAACTGGCCGACCACGATGGGGCGGTCGATGTCACCGTCGATGAAGTCCACCAGCACTTCGCTGCCCGCACGCGGCGTGAACACCGCGCCCCAGTTGGGGCCGGCGATGCTTTGCGCCACGCGCACCCAGGTGCCGCTGCGGTCGTCGCCTGGGGCGTGGCCGGTGTCGGCGCCAGCCGGGGTGGTGGGGGCGCTCAGGGCCCCAGGCAAGGGCGCTTCGCCGCGCTGCCAGGCGAACTGGATGCGGATGCGGCCATCGCGGTCGGTGGTGAGGGGCTGGCCGGGGGCAACCACCACGGTGGCGGTTTGCGGGCCAGGGGCGGTGGGGCGCAGCGGGAGCGGCGGCACCACGCGGGCTTCAGCCGGGGCCACGTGGAAGGCGTTGCGGTAGCTGCCTTGTGCCACGTCGGTGGCTTGCAGGATGGCGGCGGCGTTGGCGCCCAGGTTGTTGGCCGCTTCGTGGGTGAGCGACAGCACGGTGTGGGCCGACGCGTGCAACAGGCTTTGGCCTGTCAGCGTGAAGCGCACGCCTTCGGCCAGGAAGCGCACGGCGCCTTGCCCTTGGCTCAGGTGGTGGCGCAATTGCAGCGCCGCCATGTGGCTTTGCGCGCGTCGATCGGCCACGTCGCGGCTGCCGGGCTGGGCCGTGTCCACGCGGCCGTCGGCGTGGCGGCGCTCGCCGTGGCCCAGGTAATGTTCCAGCTGGGGTGCGGCGCCCAGGGCGATGTCGGCGCTGGCCTCACCGGCCACGCCGGTGAGCTGGCGTTCGTCCCAGGCGGCCAGGGTCACGGCGTTGGGGCCCACCTGTTGGCCAGGGCTCCAGGCGGTGATGGTGTCGCGGGCCAGGCCGCTTTGCAGCCCGAAGAGTTGCGCGGCGGCCTGGGCCACCGGGCCGGTGCCGCCCCCCAGGCCAGAAGCCAGCGCCGCCAGCGTGGCGCCCAGGCTGCTGCCCGAGCCGCGGATGTCTGGCCGGCTGAAGGCCAGCTCGCCCAGGTCGGGCAGCCGGGCTTGCTCGTCGAACACCACCAGGGTGTGGCGAGCTTGCTGGCCTTCTTGTTCAGAACGGGGCGACGCTGTGGACGCCTGTGCAGGCGACTGGTGGGCCAGGCGCCAACTCCAGCCTTCTTCCGCCATGAGCCGGGTGACGAAGGCCCAGTCGGTTTCGCGGTGTTGGGTGGTGATGGCGCGCACCGGGCCGCGGTCGGCCACATCGAGCTGGAACTGGGCTTGTGGGTAAGCGCCCAACACGGCTTCGACGATGTCGGCTGCGGTGCGGTCCTGGAAGATGCGGGTGTCTCGGCGCTGTTGCAGCCAGTGGGTGAAGGCCACCAGGCGCAGCCGGTAGCGGCCCACGCCGCCGTCGGCGCCCAGTTGCGCGGCCTGGGCCACGTAGCCGTGCCAGGCGCGCCAGCTGCCGTCGGCCAGTTGCAGGCGCAATGTGAGTTGCTCGCCCATCAGGGCGCGCAAGCTCAAGTGGGCGTTGGTGCTCAGCGCGTCGATGTCGGCCAGCAGGGGCTCGTGCGCGTGGACGGCCTCGTGCAGGCGGAAGCGTTCCACCACCAGGGTGCCGGCGGGCATCGCGGTGTCGAGCTGGATGAGCCGGGTGGCTTGGCCGATGCCCAATTCGGCCGCCAGTCGGCTGCCCAGGTCGCCCGGCAAACTTGGCATGGCACGCCCGGCCCACGCTGCCGCCTGGGACGACAGACCGCCTGTCAAAGACATCGACATCTCACTCACCTGATTTCTGCATGTTTGGGTGTCGATTCTGGCAAAGGGCCTGCCAGGCGCCCCACCCCACGGCTGGGGATCAATGCAATCAGATGTATCCGGCGCCCCCGCTCAGACGCCCAAAACCAAGGGTTAGCCCTTGGCGCGCTTTCGAGAGGTCTTGCATCGCTTGCAGATGCTTACACCGTCCCCCTCCGGAAGGGGGACGGCAAATGACAAGCGAATTCGTATAGTGCTTTTCCAAGGCGGACGTCTTAACGAATTGCGCCTACCTGATGGGTGCGGGCCCTGGGCCTGAACCCATCTACACAAACCAGGGGGACTTTCACAAAACGCGAGCGGGTCAAGGCCCAGCTCGGGAGGAAGGCAAGAAGAGAAGAGGGAACTGCTCGCATCACCACCGGCCGGCACAAGGTCCGGGGCGCGAGTTTAGGGAGGCAGCGGCCAGGCCAAAGGGGGGCTACCGCCGCCACGTCGTAGCCGACTGGAAGAAGGGCCAGTCGGCTGCTTTTTTTTGGGCGTCAGGCTTGGGGGCCGCCCGCGCTCAGTGCGACGACGCCACCACCCGGTTGCGGCCGCCTCGCTTGGCTTCGTACAAGGCCTGGTCGGCGTGCGCCACGTGTTGGGTCGCGCGGGTGTCGCCCCCCGGCACGAACGACGTCACCCCCAGGCTCACGGACACGAAGCCCGAAGCCGCCTGGGCATGGGGCTCGTGGCGCGCTTCCACGGCGGCCCGCACACGTTCGGCCACCACCATGGTGCCGGCCAGGTCGGTGTTGGGCAGCAGCAGCACGAACTCTTCGCCCCCATAGCGGGCGATCAGGTCGGAGCCCGCGCGCAAGCCGTGCTTCATGGTCGACGCCACCATCTGCAAGCAGGCGTCACCGCCTTGGTGGCCGTAATGGTCGTTGTAGAGCTTGAAGTGGTCGATGTCGATGAGCACCAGGCCGATGGGTTGCCGCGTGCGGCGCGCGCGCAGCCATTCGGCGTCGAGCGCTTCGTTGAACTTGCGGCGGTTGGCCACGCCGGTGAGCGCGTCGGTGGTGCTCAGCAGCTCCAGCCGGTGGTTGGCTTCTTCCAGCTCGGCCGTGCGCTCGGCCACCTTCTGTTCAAGCGAGGCGTAGAGCAAGGCGTTGTCGAGCGACACCGCGAGCTGGCCCGCGATCATGCTGACGGCGTCGAGCCGCTCGGCTGAGAAGGCACCACGGCTCAGGCGGTTTTCCAGCATGACGCAGGCGCGCAGGTCGCCCTTGCTCAAGATGGGCAACATGAGCAAGGAGCACTGCGCCTGGCCTTTGAAATAGGGGTCGCGGGCGAAGCGTTCGTCTCGTGTGGCTTCGGGCAGCAACAGGGCTTCGCGGGTGCGTTCGGCGTAGCGGAACACCGACTCGGGCAAGCGGCCGCGCTCCACCGCCAGCTCGAGCGCTTCGGTGTGGGCTTGGCCGTCGGTGTCGAACACCTGCATCTGCCAGCCGCTGCGCTCGTCGGGGCGCACCAGCAGGTTGACGGTGGCCGCGCCGGTCATGGCGCCCAGCACCTTGCCCACGCGCTGGCTGAGTGCCGCCAGGCTGGTCTCGGAGCTGATGGCCTGCGAGGCGCGCAACACCGACAGCACGTCGACCATGTCGGTGGACACCACCGTGCTGCGGCCCGTGCTGCCATGGGTGCCTGCGCCCCGGGCCTGCAGGTAGTCGTGTTCGGCGTCCAGGCGGCTCACCTTGCCTGAAGCGCCCCAGGCCTGGTAGCGGTCGCGGGCGGTCTGCATGAGGGGCTGGCCACTGCGGTCCAAGCCTTGCGAGAGGTGGAAGCGCGCCGCGCGCTCGGTGATCAGGGCCGTTTGCCAGGGGCGCACCACCTGGCCGGCTTCGTCCATGGCCTGGTTGAAGGCGGACAAGGCTTCCCAGTGCTGGCCCAGGGCCCAGGCGCGTTCGGCCTGCATCCAGGTGTGCACGTGGCGGAAGTTCATGGGCGCGTCCTTGGCGCGGCGGCCCATCCACTTGATGCACTTGTCGAGTTCGGCTTGCAGCGCGGCGATGGCGGCGGTGTCGGGCTCGGCCTGCGCGCGGGCCTCACGCAGCTGGATGCCGAGCGACATGGCGCGCAAGGGGTGGATGCGCGCCCACAGGTAGTTGCCGGGCACCCGGCCCAGCGCCCCCATGGCCAGGGCCGAATGGGCGTGCAAGCCGGCCGGGTCGTTGAAGATGGCGGCCGACAGCGAGCGGGTGACCTGGTAGAAGGCCGTGGCCGTGGTGGCCTCTTGCACCGTGGCTTCGTAAGCGGCTTCGTCGAAGCTGTCGTCGTGCAGGCTGCCCGGGGGCTGGGTGTCGGGGATCTGGCCTTGCAGCGCCTTGATCAACTGGATCGAGGGGCGGTGCAGGTGGGTGAAGTGGGTGTCGCCCGTGCGTTGGCACACGGCGTCGGCGCCATCGATCTCGTCGAGGCACATGGCGATGCTGGGCGAGGCATCGAACTGCGGCAGCCAGCTGGCGTAGGTGAACACGCCATATTGCAGTTCGCCGCCTTGGAACAGGCCTTCGCGGGCCTTGCGGAAGATCGGCAGGCTGTGTTCCAGCGGCGCGAACCAATGGCTGCAACAGAAGGCGAACAGGAAGCGGGCCACCGAGGTGGCGGGCTCGTAGCCGCGCTTCTCGCCCACGCGGATGAGGTGCTGGCCCAGGGTGTGGGCGCCCTGGAAGTCTTCGCCGATGGCGATGATCTGCATGGGCGTGGAGCACAGCGTGGCCATGAGCGAGGGGCAGGGCCCGTGTTGCACCCACAGCTCGAAGCTCTCCATGGTGAGCCAGGCCCCGGTCTTGGTCGAGCAGAAGAAGGCCGCCACCTGGCTCTTGCTGAGCATCTTGGCGATGGCCAGCACGTGGGGGTCGGTGACTTCGGGGCGATCGAGGTCGGCCTCCTTCTCGTTGCCCGCGATCCAGCCGGCCATCTTGAACAGCGCCATGCCGATGGCCGTCTTGATGTCGGCCGGGCTCTGGAAGCCCAGCTGGGCGAGCATGGCCAGGCCCAGGTCCAGTGCATCACGGTGGCGGCCGCGGATGCTCAGCGACGCCATCTGCACGGCAGCCGGGTCCACGAGGCTGTGCGGGTCGGTCGCGGTGGCGGCCAGTTGGGCGTAGACGGCGTCGGCGTCGTCCAGGCGGCCCAGGCCGTACAGCGCGGCGTGGTGCTCGCTTTGCAGCGCGCGCAGGCAGGCTTCGTCACCAGCTTGGGCTTGCAGCCGGGCAGACATGGCGATGGCCGCCTGCAAGAAGCGCTCGGTGAGCTCGTAGTTCACGACGCGGCTGGCCTGGGCGCCTTCGCGCAGCAGGTCGCGCGCCAGGCGGCATTCCGCTGGGTCTTGCAGGTGGTGGGCCACACGCAGGTAGAGCTTGGCCGCCAAGCCCTGAAAGCCGGGCAGCTTCACCAACTGCCGCGCCAGCGCCAGGCTGGTGTCGTCGTTGTCGATGGCGGCGGTGCGTTCGTGCACGGCCTGCTGGACCCGGTCGTGGCGGAAGCGGATCTCGCGTTCGTGGGCCTGGTGGGCCACCAGCAAGCCGTCTTCGAGGGCGGGCGCCAGGCGCTGCTCCAGCATGCCGGCGTCCAGGCCCGTGGCGGCCATCAGCAAAGGCATGGCGCCTTCACCGCCCAGGCAGGCCAGGGTGGACATGAGCTGACGCGTCTGCGGCGGCATGCGCTCGATGCGGCGGCCCAGCAGGCCCACCACATCGCAGTCGCCCACGTAACGCTGGATCTCGCCTTCGTCCCAGCGCCAGCCGCCTTCCACGGGCTGGAGCAGGCCGTCCTGGCGCAGCGCGTTGATGAGCTCGACGGTGTCGTAAGGGTTGCCGTCGGTGCGGGCCACGAGGGCGCGGGCCAGGTGGCTGGCTTCGCGTTCGGGCAGGCGCAGCATGGCTTCGATGAGCTGGCCCACGTCCTGCGGGGGCAGGTTGCCCAGTTGCAGCACAGGGGGCATCACGTGCAGCGAAGACCAGCGCTGCATCATGCTGAACAGCGGGTGGGCCGCGTCGACTTCGCTGTCGCGGTAGGCGCCGATGACCAGCAGGCCGTGCAGCTCCTTGTCGCGCGTGACCAGGGCGTCCATGAAGCGCAGCGACACCGCTGGCGCCCATTGCAGGTCGTCGACCACCATGACCAGCGGCTGGTCGGGCGAGACCACGGCGCGCAGCAGGTCCAGGCAGGCTTCGATCATGCGGCGCTCGGCCTCGACCGGGTCGTCGACCTGGATGGGCGCCGGGTGGCCCAACAACACGGCGAACTCCGGCAGCAGGCTGGGGCCCAGGCCCAGGTTGGCCCCTTGCGATTGCAAGATGCGCTGGCGGATGCGGGCCAGCTCCTGCTCGGGCTCGGCCAGCAGCAGCCGCCCCAGGCCCCGCAAGGCTTGCAGGAAGGCCGACGTGGCGTCGCGCTGGTATTGCTCGAACTTGCCTTGCACGAACCAGCCCCGGCGCGCCGTGACCATGGGTTGCAGCTCGTTGATCAAGGCGCTCTTGCCCACGCCGGGGGCGCCGGCCACCAGCAGCGCCCGGCCCCGGCCCAGCGCGGCCTGGTCGATCACGGTTTGCAAGGTGGCCACTTCGGCGCGGCGGCCCACCAGCTGGGCCGGCGGCATGAGGCGAGCGGGGTAGTCGTCCACGCCCAGTGCAAAGGTCTCGGTGAGGCCTTCGCCCAGGCGTGCGCGCAGGCGCTGCAGGTCGCGCGCCAGCCCTTCGGCGCTCTGGTAGCGGCTGTCGGCTTCCTTTTGCAACAGCCTCAAGATGATGTCCGACAAGGCTGGGGGCAACTCGGGCACCAGGGCCACCGGCGGCGTGGGCTCGCGCAGCAGGTGGTCGTGGATCATCTCCAGCAGGTCGTCGGTCTCGAAGGGCTTGTGGCCAGTGGCCATCTCGTAGAGCGTCACCCCCAAGGCGTAGAGGTCGCTGCGCGGGTCGACGGCGCGGCCGGTGCGGCCGGTCTGTTCGGGCGACATGTAAGCCAGGGTGCCGGCGATGTCGCTTTGGTGAACGAAGCCCGGGCGCTCTTCCGCAAAGCAAGTCGAGATGTTGAAATCGATGAGCTGGGGGTGGCGCTCGGCCCCCACCAGCAACACGTTGCTGGGGTTGATGTCTTTGTGGATGACGCCCAGGCGGTGCACGGCCGCCAGAACGTGCGACAGCGCCAGGCCTATGCCCAGCAAGGCCTGCACGCCCGGACGACCTTCCAGCAGCACCTGGGCCAGCGAAACGCTGTCCACGTCGACGAAGGCCACGCCTTCGGCGGGCTGCTGAGGGTGCAAGCGCACCACGCCTTCCACGCCAGACAGGCGTTGCAACACCCGCGCTTCGTGGCGCAAGCGGGCTTGGGCTTCGGCGCCAAACGCCTGCTTGATGACCACGGTGGCACCGCCTGACAGGTGGCGGCGCGCAATCAGGGTGCGCTCGTTGCGGTAGATCACCTCGTCACGGCTGCCTGGGGCGGGCAGCAAGCCGTCGAACGCAGCCCCGTGCGGCTGGCTGGCTTCGGTCGGTGTGGTCGGCTGGGCTGGCATGGACGGGCCTCGGTTCTGCCTCAGAGCAGGGCGGTGCAAGAAGGGCACGACACCCAGGCCTGCTGGCCCCTTTCAGGGGAAGCCCTTTGTCGCGCGCAAACAGACCACCCGAACTGGGGGCCTGTTTTCCCAGGTGATTTCGGCCGCCGGGCCGTTGCCTGTAGCCACAGCGGGGGTGTCTGTGAAAAACTGCACACGTCCATTTCCGGTTTTTCACATGCCCGTCCCCCACTTGGCTGACACCTGGGTCCTCGTGACCGGCGCCGCTTCCGGCATCGGCTTCGAGACCGCGTTGGCCTTTGCCCGCGAACACGCGCACATCGTGGCCGTCGACATCAACGCCGACGGCCTGGACGCGCTCGCGCAGGACGTGCAACGCCAAGGCGTGCGCTGCCTGACCCGGGTGGTGGACGTGGCCGACGCCCAGGCCGTGTCGCAACTGGCGCAAGAGCTGCACACCACCCTGGGCGGCCCGGTGGACGTGCTCGTCAACAACGCCGGGGTGGCCTACCTGGGCCCCTTCCTGCACAGCCCGCTGTCGGCGTGGCACCGCCTCATCGACATCAACCTGATGGGCACCGTCCACATGTGCCACGCCTTGCTGCCGGCCATGGTGAAGGCGGGCGGGCCGCGCCACGTGGTGAACGTGGCTTCGGCGGTGGGCCTGACGGCCAGCCCCAACCTGAGCGCCCTGTCGGCCACCAAGCACGCCGTGATCGGCATGAGCGATTCGCTGTCGATGGAGCTCGAAGGCACGGGGGTGGGCGTCACCGTGGTGTGCCCGGGGCTGATCGACACGCCCATCGTGCGCCACCGCCACACCTCGTCGCCCGTGGTGCCCATGGAGCAACTCGACCGCCTGGAGCACCACACCCGCACCCACGGCGCCCCACCCTCGCTGGTGGCCCAGCGCATCGTCGAGGCCGTGCAGGACGGCGAAGACCTCGTGCTCGCCGGCCACCTGGCCCACGCCATGTACATGCTCAAGCGGCTGTCGCGACGCCTGATGCGCCGCCTCACCCTGATCGGCTCTCGGCAAAACGGCTTCTGGCGCGACTACCCGCCCGCCGAGCCCCAGGTGTCCCCCAGGCGGCGCAAGGTGGCTGGTGGAGAATCGGTCTATTGACCCACCTTCCGCAGGGAGCCCCCATGAACCGCCGAGATTTCCACCGCCAGGCCGCCGCTGGCCTGGTGGCCACCGTGACCACCCTCGCCTGGCAACGCGCCTGGGCCTTGTCGCTGGGCGACCTGAGCACCGGTGACCTCAACAAGGCCCTGGCCGCCACCCTGGAGCAAGGCGCGACTTCGGCCGTGGGCCTGTTGGGCAAGCCGGGTGGCTTCCTGGACAACCCCAAGGTGCGCATCCCGCTGCCCAAGCCGCTGGAGAAGGCCGCCAAGTGGTTGACGCTGGCCGGCAAGGGCAAGCAGGTGGACGAAGCCGTGACCGCCATGAACCGCGCGGCCGAAGCCGCCGTGCCCATGGGCCAGCAAGCGCTGGTCAACGCGGTGAAGACCATGAGCGTGGACGACGCCCGCGCCATCATCGGTGGGGGCGACAACGCCGTCACCCAGTTCTTCAGCACCAAGACCCGCGCTTCGCTGACCGAAGCCTTCCTGCCCGTGGTGGCCCAGACCACCGACAAGGTCGGCGCGGCCAAGGCTTACAACAAGGTGGCGGCCAAGGCTTCGCAAATGGGCCTGATCCAGGACGAACAGTCTTCGGTGCAGCACTACGTGACCGGCAAGACGCTGGACGGGCTCTACACCATGATCGGTGAAGAGGAACGCAAGCTGCGCCAAGACCCGGCCAAGGCCGGCACCGACCTGCTCAAGAAGGTCTGGGGCGCCGTCAAGGGCTGAGCCCCCGGCAGGCGGGGCGGTCGGAACGGCTTCAGGCCACCCGCCAGGCCCGCGCCACGCGGTCGTGCGTGGGGTGGCGGTCCAGCCAGGCCACCAGGGCCACACAGCCCAGCGCCCCCATGGCCGCGCCCACCGCAAAGGTGGTCGACATGCCCAGGCGGTCGCCCAGCCAGCCGCCCAACACGTGGCCCAGGCTGCTCACCACCACCACCACCGACGCCAGCAAGGTGTAGTCGGTGCCCGCGTGGTCGGGGTCGGCCGCGTCCATCATCAAGGTGAACAAGGCCACGGTGGCCAGGGTGCCGACCACGCCTTCGAGCACCGTCAGGCCCCACAACAGCGGCATGCCGCCCCACCCGGTGGCCGCCGCCGCGTACAGCGCCATGCACAGCGACTGGCCCAGGCCGCCCGTCAACATGGCCGCGCGCCGGCCCACCCGCCAGGCCAGCCAGCCACCCAGGGTGGCGCCGAGCAACGCGCTGCCCGAGCCCAGGGTGCCCTTCATCAGGGCGATGTCGGTGGCGCTCAGCTTCAGGTCGATCAACAGGGGCGTGATGAGTGAGGTGGCCAGTTGCTCGCCCAGGCGCACCACCACGATGAGCGCGGCAAAAGTGAGCAAGCCGGGCGACAAGGCGCGACGCAGCCAACCCAGGGCCAGAGCCGGGATGGCCCGGCCCCGTGCGTCGTGGGCCGTGGTGTGGGGCACGGCTTCGGCGACTTCCGCCAGGCGGGCGGCGGGCCGGGCCATGTCGCCCTTCACCCACCACCACACGGGCAGCGTGCTCAAGGCCAGCAAAGCGGCCATGCCCAGGAACATGACGCGCCAGCCAAAGCCCGCGAACACCCACAACAGCAAGCCCCCGCCCAGCACCATGCCCAGGCGGTAAGCGCCCACCTGCAGGCCATTGGCCAGACCGCGCTGGCGTGCGTCGAGCAGGCGCACGGCCAGGCCGTCGGTGATGACGTCTTGCGAAGCGGCCACCAGGTTGAAGGCGAACACGCCCACGAAGAGCACGACGCTGGCCGCGTGCAAATCGAGCCAGGCCAGCGCCAGGCACAAGGTGATGGCCGCCCCCTGCAGGCCGAGCAGCCAGTGGCGACGTGAGCCCACGTGGTCCAACCAGGACGACCACAGGAACTTCAAGGCCCAAGGCAGCGCCAGGTATTGCAAGGCGCTGATGGCCGTGAGCGACCAGCCCGCCTGGCGCAGCAAGACCGGCAGCGCGAGCGTGAAGAAGCCGAATGGCAAGCCCTGGGCCGCGTACAGCGCCCCCAGCAAAGCCAGCACGTGGCGCGGGGTGGTGGACAGGGTGTCGGTGGCCGGGCGGCCTGCGGCGTCGCTCATGGCGGCCATTGTGCGCGAGCGCCCACGCACCCGGCCCTGGGTTCCGATGGTGCACAGCTCGCGCGCGATTTGAGATGATGCGAGGTTCAGTCCAAGAAAACACCCCCCGCGCCAGCTCAGGGGTCTGCCAGATGTCTCGCCCCGACCTGTCTTCCTCACCCGCTTCGCCCCCCGAATTGCCCGCCTGGCGCCTCTGGCTGCTGGCCACCTTGTGGACGGGCGGCGTGCTCAACCTCGTCACCTGGCGGGCGCGGGCCGAATCGCTGTGGCACACCTTGCCCGCGCCCTGGCCCTGGCTGGGGCCCTTGGGCGAGGCCGCGCTGGTGCTGGGCGCCACGGCGCTGCTCTACACGGTGTTGATGGCTTCGGGCCGCCACCTGGGTCGCGTGCTGGGCGCCTTGATGCTCATCCTCACGGCCGCGTCGGCCTATTACATGGTGCGCTACCGTGTGGTGATCGGCTACGGCGTGGTCAATGCCGTGTTCACCACCGACCACGACCTCTCCGGTGAAGTGACCGGCTGGTGGCTGGCGCTGTGGATGCTGGGGCTGGGCCTGTTGCCCGCTATGGTGTGGTGGCGCCGCCTGAGTGCCCATGGGCTGTGGCCCGGCGCACGCCACCTCGCCTGGTGGGGCCGCGTGGCGGTGATGGCGCTGGGCAGCCTGGCGCTGGTCCAGGCCGGCAGCCACACGCTGGACCGCGCGCGTCTGGTGCTGGCGGGGCCCAACGGCGCCGACACCAACCTGGTGGGCGTCACCGCCCACAACTACCTGCCCAGCAACTGGTTGGTGGGCAGCGCCATGGTGGCCGCCAACCGCCTGCGCCAGGCCCAGGACGACGCCCGCCTGAAAAGCCCCGCCAAGCTGCACCACTACGTGCCCGCCACCGCGCTCGACGACGCGGTGGTGTTGCTGGTGGTGGGCGAAACCACCCGAGGCGACCGCATGGGCCTGCTGGGCCACGACCGCCCCACCACCCCTCACCTGTCGGCCAACCCCCACGTGGCGGCCTTCGCGGGCTGGTCGTGCGACACCGCCACCAAGCTGTCGCTGGCGTGCATGTTCGTGCGGCCGCAAGGCATCGAGCCGGGCCGCGACGGCAACCCCGACCGCATCCTCGAAGACAACGTCTTCGGGGTCTACAAGCACCTGGGCTTCAGCATCGAGCTGTTCGCCATGCAAAGCGAAGCGGGCTTCTACATCAAGGTCAAGCCCGATGGCTTCAAGTTGCGCGAGGTGCTGGCCGCTCAGCCCGAAAACGCCGGCAAGCCGCTCGACGACTTGCTGCTGCTGCCGGAGGTGTCGGGCTCGCTGGCGCGCCACCCGGCCGGGCAAGGGCCGCACCTGATCGTGTTGCACACCAAGGGCTCCCACGCCATGTACAGCCAGCGCTACCCCCGCGCCTTCGCCCGCTGGACGCCCGAGTGCATGAACGCCGACCAGTTCTGTGACGTGGCGGCGCTGTTCAACGCCTTCGACAACTCGGTGCTGTTCGTGGACCACGTGTTGCACGAGTTGCAGCAGCGCGTGGGCCAGCGCAAGGTGCTGCTGGTCTACAGCTCCGACCACGGCGAATCGATCAACGAGAACCAGCACTTCCACGCCACGCCACGCGACATCGCCCCGCCTGAGCAGCGCCGTGTGCCGCTGGTGTTCTGGGCCAGCGACAGCTGGCGCGCCGACCCGGTGCTGGGCGCGCGCTTTGCCCGCCTGCAGGCCCGCGCCGCCCAAGCCAGCCAGCGCCCGAAGGACGACACCAGCATCGGTCACCACAACCTGTTCGCCAGCTTGCTGGGCTGCGCCGGCATCGACTCGCCGGACGGGGGCATCCCCGAGGCCTTGAACCTCTGCCGCTGAAGCGGCTTCAGGCTCAGGGCTGGGCGGTCAGCCGCACATATGACAAGCTGCCATTGGCGGCACGCAGCACCGCCAGGATGCTGTTTTGCGCGTTGATGTCGAGCGCCTCGGCCAGCACGCTGCCGGCGGGCAGCTTCAGCCCACGGCTGGCCACCCACTCGTTGAGGTCGTGGGTCTTGCCGTATTGCCAGATGATGGCGCGCGAGCTCTTGGGCGTGGTGTCCGAACACGCCACACTCTGCGGCGCCACCTGGCTGGCGGTGACCTGCGGCCCGCTCGCCCCCACCACGAAGCCCTGGTTGTTGAGCCCGCGGGCCGACACCAGCTCGCCGGGGTTGAGCGGCGCGATGTCGCTGACCACCCCACCGCCGATCACGAAGGGCCGGCCGCCATCCAGGTAAGACGGCGACGGCCTCGTCAGGGGCTGCTCGCAGATCAGCCGCAGGCCGAGCGCGGTGCGCATCGTCACGGTGCTGCGGTCGGGGCGGGTGTCGAGCACCTGGAGTTGCCCGGACGACCAGTACGCCGCGTGGACCCGGTCGTCTCCCGCCTGGCTGGCCCAGCCAGCCACTTCGTTGGCCGACGTGGCGGTGAGCGCCAGCACGCGTCCCTGGCTGACGGGTTGCATCAGCAAGGCGCGACCGTTGGCGCTGCCCGACCACAGGCCAAAGCCCGCCACCACGCCCTCGTTGGTTTCGCGAGCGAAGTTCAGCACCAGGCTGCCGTCGTCGAGCAAACGGTGCCGGCCGACCGACTCCAACTGGCTCACAGGAAAGCCATCGACGGTGGGCGTGGCCACAGTCGGCTGGGCGTACACCAGCTTGCCGGTGGCCGAGTCATAGACGTCGGCGCCCATGGCGAACTTGCTGCCGTTGGGGCTGATGGCCGTCGGCATGCCCGTCAAGCGGCCCAAGCGCGTGGGCATCACCGACGCGGCGGTGGAGGCCGGCCAGCGCGCCGGCGCCAGGTTGTAGAGCATGCCGAAGGTGCCCAACAGGCGCACGCCCAGCTTGCCTTGCGTCACCGAGCCCAGGCCCGCGTAGTAAGGCGCTGCGCCCACCACGTTGTTCTGGCTGTCGAGGACCATGGGCTGGCCTTCGACGTTGTTCGCGGTCTTGAGGGTGGTGAGGGTGTAGCTGCTCTGGGCCTGGACGGCCGTGGCCACGAGCAGCGAGACCGCCGCCAGCGGGCCCTTCACAAAAGATGGGGACATGTCGGGATCCTATATTCATGGGAATCCCACCCAGTCTAGACAGGCCCTGCGACCCTCACAGACGGGTTTGTCTGCCCCGTGCGGGGCTTTGTCCTGCTTTCACCCCTGACTGGCTTGGGGGCCAGAGGCGGTGGGCGGCGGGTATTTCAGCGCGTTGAGGCGCATCTTCTCGCGCGCGGCGGCCAGCAGGTCCACATCGAGTTGGGTGGCCAGCTGCACCAGGTAGAGCAGCACGTCGGCCATCTCGTGGGCCACCTCGGCCTTCTTCTCGGGCGACAACGCGCGGCTTTGCGCCTCGGTCAGCCACTGGAAGTGCTCCAGCAGCTCCGCGGCCTCGACGCTCAGGGCGCAGGCCAGGTTCTTGGGCGCATGAAAAGGGCCCCACGCGCGTTCGTCGGCGAAGCGCTGCAGGGCCCGGGCCAGGCTGGCCAGATCGTCAAGCTCGTTCATGCGGCCATGATGCCGCATGGCCGTGGGCTCAGCCGCGTGCGGCGCGGTCGGCCAGGGGCTTCCAGTGCAGGAAGCCAAACAGCAGGGTCAGCACGGCGCTGACGGCAAACGGGCCTTGGTACAAGGCCACCTGCTTGCGGAACACCAGCACCTCGAGGGCGTGGGCGCCGAACAGGGCGACCACACCGATGCGGGCCCAGTGCAGGGCTTCGGGCGAGAGCGGCAGTTCGGTGAAGTAGCTGGCGGCCACCACGGCGTAGAAGGCCAGGGCGATGGCTTTGCTGAGGGCGTTCATGATCGTTGTCTCCGTCATTGTTGTTGACAACGGATCATGTCACATTTGCAAGGCCCCGCCCACCCTTCAAAACAAGGCCATGCTTGCGCCGTAGGCCACCGCGGCCACGAAGGCCGATGCGGGGATGGTCAGCACCCAGGCCCAGACGATGTTGCCCGCCACGCCCCAGCGCACGGCCGAAGCGCGCTGCACCGAGCCCACGCCGACGATGGCGCCGGTGATGGTGTGGGTGGTCGACACAGGCACGCCGATGGCGGTGGCGATGAACAGCGTCAGCGCGCCACCGGTTTCGGCACAAAAGCCGCCCACGGGCTTGAGCTTGGTGATCTTCTGGCCCATGGTCTTGACGATGCGCCAGCCACCGAACATGGTGCCTGCGCCGATGGCGGCGTAACACGCCACGATCGTCCAGGTGGGGGGCGACTTGTCGGCCGCGGCCGCGTAGCCCGTCGAGATCAACAGCATCCAGATGATGCCAATCGTCTTTTGCGCGTCGTTGCCGCCGTGGCCCAGCGAGTAGGCCCCGGCGCTCACCAGCTGCAGGCGGCGGAACCAGCGGTCCACCTTGGAAGGCGGCGTGCGCCGGCAGATCCAGGCCACCAGCACCATCATCAGCGAGCCCAGGGTGTAGCCCAGCAGCGGCGAGACGAAGATGAAGGTGACCGTGCGCACGATGCCGGTGCCGATCAAGGCCGAGGTGCCGGCCTTGGCCATCACCGCGCCCACGATGCCCCCGATCAGCGCGTGCGACGAGCTGCTGGGGATGCCGTAGTACCAGGTGATGAGGTTCCAGGTGATGGCGCCGACCAGGGCCCCGAACACCACGTGCACGTCGACCACTCCGGGCTGGGCGATGCCCTTGCCCACCGTGGCCGCCACGCTGAGGTGGAACACGAAGATGGCGACGAAGTTGAAGAAGGCCGCGAACACCACCGCCTGGGTGGGGCGCAGCACGCCGGTGGACACGACGGTGGCGATGGAGTTCGCCGCGTCGTGGAAGCCGTTCATGAAGTCGAACAGCAACGCCAGCACGACCAGGGCCGCGATGACCCACATGGCCACTTGCATGGATGCCATGGCTAGGTGCCCTTCGCGATCAGGAGTTCTCGAGGATCACGCCCTCGATGAGCTTGGCGACGTCTTCGCACTTGTCGGTGACGGTCTCCAGCAGCTCGTAGATGGCCTTGAGCTTGATGACTTCGCGCACATCGGGCTCTTCGCGGAAGAGCTTGCTCATGGCGGCGCGCATCACGCGGTCGGCGTCGCTTTCGAGCTGGTCGATCTCTTCGCAGGTCTTGAGCGCAGCCTGGGCGGTGGCGGCGTCGCCGATGTCGTGCAGCAGGCCCACGGCATCCTTGAGGCGCTCGCAGCTCTTGACGCACAGGTCGGTCAGGCGCTCGATCTCGGTGGTCATGTTGCGCACGTCGTAGAGCGCCATGGTTTCTGCAGCGTCCTGCATCAGGTCGGCCACGTCGTCCATCGTGTTGACCAGCGAGAAGATCTGCTCGCGGTCGATCGGGGTGATGAAGGTGGTGTGCAGCAACCGGTTGACTTCGCGGTTGACGGTGTCGGCAGCGCTCTCGGCGGCATCCACCTCGAGGTTGTACTTCTCCCGCAGCGTGGGGTCGGCGTAGTTCTTCACCAGGTTGCGAAAGGCATGGGCCGCCGTGACGATGTGGGTGGCGTGCTGGTTGAAGAGCTCAAAAAAATTGCCCTCGCGGGGCAGCAACTTGCCGAAGATCATGGTCTGGCTTTCGGGCGGGGTACAGCAGGGGTGAAGAAGGGCGCGACCGATCTGGTCCGATCGGCACGTCTGGTGTCATCAAATGGACACCAATTGAATGTAACGGGGGCGGATTTTAGCCCCGCCACCCCGGGAATCCCGCCAGCGCCTGCATGCCGAACGCGCCAATCTGCCGCGCGCGGGGCGTCGGTGATGGCGTCGCCACCGGAAACGGCCGGCCTGGCCACGCGCGGTGGCGGCCTGTCACTCAGCGCCAGGCCAGGCCCTGCACCCAGGTCAGGTCACCGATCTTGCGCAAGGGCACCACCAGGGTCTGGCGGCGCTCGTTGGGGGTGTTTTCGCGGGTCACCACCGTCAGGCGCGCCGTGATGACGGGCTTGAGCCGGGTGCGCTCGTCGAAGTGGTAGCCCGCCTCGCCGAAGTTCCCCCAGTAGTTCACGTAGAACTGGTAGACGCCGGGCTTGGGCGCCGTGACGGAAAACATCTCGGGGCCCGCGCCGTCCACGCTGTCGACGTCGAGCCCGCCGCCGCCGAGCAGCACGGGGTTGCCGAAAAACGCGTGCTGGCCATCCGGGGTGAGCACATGGAGGTCGACCTCGGCCTGGGGGTCGTCCCAGCTGAGGATGACGCGCAAGGCCGCCGTCGGGCTGCCCGCCTGCAGGTGGAACTGCACCCGCTTGCCCGGCTGACCCGGCGGGCCCTTGAGCTCGATGCTGTTGGAGCCCGAGTCGAAGGCGTAAGGGCGCACGAAACGGCCGTCGTCGCCGGTGTAGAGCGGCATGGGGTTGCCGTTGACCACGAGCTTGTAGGGCACGCGGCGCAAGCGGCCCTGGCCGTCGAGGGCCGTGGGGGTGTCTTGCAGGCCGACCAGACGACCCCGGATCAAGGTGCGGTGCTTCTGGCTGCCTCGGTTGATCAGGTTGTAGGGGTAGGCCTGCGCGGTGTCGGCCTGGTCTTGTTCCACCGAGGGGCCAGCCATCCAGCCGCCTCGTGGCCCGTGCAGCTCGGCCGCACGGACCTCGGCCTTCGCCCCGGCACCCCAGGTCAGCAGCAAGACGGAGAGGGCCAGCCTGCGCATGGGTTCACCGCACCGTGAAGCTGAGCACCGACTGCAAATCGCCCCGGGCCCGCAGGGGCACACGCTGCATGCGGCGGGTCTCGTTGGGCGTGCCCTCGTCGGTGATGACGGTGACCTGGGCCACGGTCAAGGTCACGGGCTGAGCACCTTCGCCGCCCCCCCAACCGCCAAAGAAGTTGACGTAGACCTGCCAGACGCCCCGACGCGGCGCAGGCGTGGCGAAGATCTCGGGGCCATAGCCGGTGGTCACGTCCACGTCCAGCGCCCCGCCACCTGCGATGACCCGGTTGGCGTAAAAGCAGTGCTCCCCTTGCGGGTCAACGACGTGCAGGTCCAGGTCGGTGCCGGGGCTGTCCCAGTTCAGCACCACGCGCAGCTTGGCGCGCTGGGCGCTGCCGGTGTCGAGGAACTGCACCCGCTGCGTGGCCTGGCCGTCGGCGCTGCGCACTTGCACGCTGTTGCTGCCGGACGCGAAGGCGTAAGGCCGGGCGAAGCTGCCGTCTTCGGCGGTTTCCAGGGGCATGGGCACGCCGTTGACCACCAGTTGGGCCGGTGCCTTGGCCGCCCGCCCGCCGGCCTTGGGCGCCCCCTGGATCTGGCCACGGATCTGTGAGGCCGTGGACACGCCGTCACGCACCGACACCCGCGACGCGGGGTAGTTCACCTCTTGCATGAAGCCGTTGCCCCGTGCGTCGGCGCGCCAGCCGCCCTGGGGGTGTTCGAGTTGCACGCGGGCGGTTTGAGCGAGCGCCGGCCACGCGGCCAGGGTCAGGCTGGTGGCCAGGGCCAGGGCCAGGGGCCTCAGTGTGGAAGCCAAGGTGGAAGTCAGGGTGGACATGGTTCAAAGACCTCCCAACAGGCTGCGGGCCTGCTGTTCGATGAAATCTTCCTGGGTGGCGCGGGGGTGGCCGGCAAACGCCAGGTGCAAGTATTCGTGGGCCAGGGTGAGCCGGTCGTCGAGGCTGCGGAAGTCGCGCACGAAGAGTTGTGCGCTGCGCTGGCGGGCATGGGGCAGGCCCGCGCGCAAGCGGCAGACTTCGACGGCGCTCACCGGCTGGAAGCCGGGCTGCCCCTGCAGCCGGCGGCGCCAGGGCGCCAGCTGGCTCGACAGCCAGGCCTGGGCCCCCGGCAAGGGCTCGCACTGGGTGCCGCTGAGGCCAAAGGCGGCCCCGATCGGGTCGGTGCCGTAAGCCGAAGCCAGGATGGCGTCGAAGCCCTGGCCGCCTTCGGCCTGGGCGACTGCGTCCAGCCAGGCCATGACGCCCGGCCGGGCGCGGTCGTGGTGGTATTGCCCCAGCTGGCTGGCCAGCACCAGGCCAGCCGTGTGGGCGGCGGC
>JBEEJT010000319.1:0-22467 GCA_041169085.1 Pseudomonadota bacterium
CCGTGTCGCCTATCCCTGACCCCCTCGTAAGCCCTGATCGGGGGCCATGGGCCCACACATGCAAGACAACCTTCACTCCCCTCACCGCCAGTTGATCGAGCTGCGCATGGAGCACGCAGACCTCGACAGCCTGATCGACAGCGCGGCCGAGCAGACGCCGACCGACGAGCTCTCGCTGCGCCGCCTCAAGAAGCGCCGTTTGCTGTTGCGCGACATGATCGCGCGCCTGGAGTTGTTGCTCGACCCCAAAGAGCCCGCCTGAGACAGGCGAGCCCCTGAGCCGGGCTCAGGCCAGCACGGCCAGCAGTTCGGTTTCCAACTCCAACTGCTTGCGGTCCTGGCGCAAGGTGTCGCCGGTCACCAGGAAGGTGTCTTCCACCCGTTCGCCCAAGGTGCTGACCTTCGCGAGCTGAACGTTGACCTGGTGCTGGGCCAAGGTGCGCGCCACGGCGTAAAGCAGGCCCGAGCGGTCGCTGGCGGAGACGGACAACAGCCAGCGTTGCGCCCGTTCGTCGGGCCGCAAACTCACCCGGGGTTTGACCGGGAACGATTTCACCCGCCTGGACAGGCGGCCACGGCCTGGTTCGTGCAAGGGCTGATCCGATTTCAGGGCTTCGGCCAGTTGGTGCTCCACCAGCGCGATCAGGTCGCGGTAGTGCACGCCTTCAAACTGCAAGGCATCGGCGGAAATGACCTGGAAGGTGTCCAGCGCATAACCGCTTTGGGTGGTGTGGATGCGGGCGTCCTGGATGTTGAAGCTGGCCCGATCGAAGTAGCCGCAGATGCGCGCGAACAGGTCTGACTTGTCTGGCGCGTACACCAACACCTGCAAGCCTTCGCCCACAGGTGACAGTCGCGCGGCCACCACAGGCGTGTCGGTGGTGACGTGTCGCCACAACATCCGCGTGTGCCAGGCGATGTCCGGCGCGTCGTGGCGGGCGAAGTAGCTCATGTCGAGCGTCTTCCACAAACTCGACTCGATGCCGGTTGGCAAGTAATACAGCGCCAGAGAATGGCGGGCCTGCTGCTTGCGAGACTCGATTTCGGCGTCCATGTGGGGCCGAGCGCCGCCGAGGGCACGCAAGGTGAGCTTGAACAGGTCTTCGAGCAGCTTGCCTTTCCAGGCGTTCCAGACTTTGGGGCTGGTGCCGCGGATGTCGGCCACCGTCAACAGGTACAAGGCGGTGAGGCGGCGTTCGCTGCCCACGTGGCGGGCGAAAGCCTGGATGACGTCCGGGTCGGACAGGTCTTCCTTTTGGGCCACGCGCGACATGGTCAGGTGCTCGGACACCAGGAACTCGACGAGGGCAGCGTCTTCACCGGCCACACCGTGGTCTTTGCAGAAGCGGCGCACTTCCTTGCCGCCCAGCACCGAGTGGTCGCCACCGCGGCCCTTGGCCACGTCGTGGAACAAGGCGGCGATGTACAACAGCCAGGGCTTGTCCCACTCGGACGCGAGTTGGGTGCAGAAGGGGTACTCGTGCGCGTGCTCCGGGATGAAGAAGCGGCGCACGTTGCGCATCACCATGAGGATGTGCTGGTCCACCGTGTAGACGTGGAACAGGTCGTGCTGCATTTGCCCCACGATGCGACGGAACACCCACAGGTAGCGACCCAGCACCGAAGTCTGGTTGAGCAGGCGCATGACGCGGGTCTGGCCTTGCGTGCCCTTGAGCAGGGTCATGAAGGCTTCGCGGTTGACCGGGTCACTGCGGAACTCGCCGTCCATCAGGTTGCGGGCGTTGTACAGCGCGCGCAGGGTGCGCGCCGACAGGCCTTTGAGCGTGTTTTCCTGCTGGAAGACCACAAAAGTGGCCAGGATGGCGTGGCGGTCGAAGTGGTAGAGCGTGTCGCTGGCCACTTCGAGGAAACCGCCGCGGTCGTAGAAGCGGTCGTCGATGCGGCGCATCGGCGCGTTCTGCGAGCCGTGCACGCGCTCCTCGATGTTCAGGATCAGGATCTGGTTGAGCTGGGTCACCGCCTTGGCAGCCCAGTAGTACTTGCGCATCAGCGCTTCGCTGGCGCGCAGGGCCTTGGTGTTGGCGTAGCCGAAGGATTCGGCCACGGCGGTCTGCAGGTCAAAGATCAAGCGGTCTTCGCGGCGGCCGGCGATCTGGTGCAGGCGGGCGCGGATGAGCTTGAGTTGCGATTCGTTGCGTTGGAGCTGGCGGGCTTCGAAGGCCGTCAACAAGCCGTTCTTGGCCAACTCGGCCCAATTGCGGCCCAGCTTGGCGGCACGGGCCAGCCAGATCACCACTTGGAGGTCACGCAGGCCGCCAGGGCTTTCCTTGCAGTTGGGCTCCAGCGAGTACGGCGTGTCTTCGTACTTGGTGTGGCGCTGGCGCATCTCCAGGATCTTGGCGGTCATGAAGGCCGGCACGTCCATGACGCCCGCCGTGGCGCGCTGCAATTCGTCGATGCGCACCCGCGAGCCGCACAGGAAGCGGGACTCCAGCATGGCCGTCTGGACGGTCACGTCGCGCTGGGCTTCCTCGCAGCACTCTTCGACCGTCCGCACACTGGAGCCAATCTCCAGGCCCACGTCCCAGCAAGCCGTGATGAAGCGCTCAATGGCGGGCGTCAGGCTGTCGTCGCCGGCCACCGAGGGGCTGACCGGCATGAGCAGGAGCACATCGATGTCGGAGTGCGGGAACAGTTCGCCGCGGCCATACCCACCCACCGCGATCAGCGCGGCGCCTTTGGGCATGTGGCTGCCGTCCCAGATCTGCATCAACACCTGGTCGACCAGCTTGGCCAGGTTGGCCAGCAAGCGATGGGCAGACGCGGTCGTGGCGCGCCCTTGCTGGAACTGGGCCAGCAATTGAGCCTTGTCGGCTTTGAACTGGGCCCGCAGGGACGGGACGTCCAGCGGGGCGATGGGCAGAGGGGGCGTGGCGCTCACGGGGTACTGCTGGCCGGAGGTGGGCTGAAGCTTCAGGTGCGGGTGGCGGTGATGAAGTCGGGCAGGGGCGGGCTGCCGGCGGACAAGGTCAGCACTTCATAGCCGGTTTCGGTCACCAGGATCGTGTGTTCCCACTGGGCAGACAGGGAGCGGTCTTTGGTGACGATGGTCCAGCCATCGCCCATCGACTTGATTTCCTTCTTGCCCGCATTGATCATGGGCTCGATGGTGAAGCACATGCCAGGCTTGAGCTCTTCGAGCGTGCCGGGGCGACCGTAGTGCAGCACCTGCGGCTCTTCGTGGAACTTGCGGCCGATGCCGTGCCCGCAGAATTCACGCACGACCGAGAAGCCCTGGCCTTCGGCGAAGGTCTGGATGGTGTGGCCGATGTCACCCAGGCGCACGCCAGGTTTGACCTTGGCGATGCCGCGCCACATGGCTTCGTGGGTGACGGCGCACAAGCGCTTGGCGGCGATGGAACCGTTGCCCACCACGAACATGCGGCTCGTGTCACCGTGCCAACCGTCTTTGATCACGGTGATGTCGAGGTTGACGATGTCGCCGTCTTTCAGGGCGCGGTCGCTGGGGATGCCATGACAGACCTGCTGGTTGATCGACGTGCAGATCGATTTGGGGTAGGGGTTGTGCCCGCCCGGTGCGTAGTTCAGCGGGGCGGGGATGCAGCCTTGCTCGCCGACCATGTAGTCGTGGCAGAGCTTGTCGAGTTCGTCGGTGGTGATGCCGGGCTTGACGAAGGGCGTGATGTAGTCCAGCACTTCGGAGGCCAAACGGCCAGCCAGGCGCATGCCGTCGATTTCGGCGCCGGTTTTGATCGTGATGCTCATGGGGTCAGGATTATCAGGGTTTCATAGGCGTCAGGTGGACTGTTGCCGCTGAACGCGCACTGTTATCCTGGGTATCACATGAACATGGGTATCCTGGGCCTGAAGATGAGCCAGCAACACCTTGCACCGCGCCCCCGCAGCCCGGCACTTTGCCGCCTGAGCGTGCTCTTCTTGCTCATCCCGTGCAGTTGGGCACAGGCCCAAACGCCGGACTACACCCTGGCCCAGCGGTTACAGCCCGTGGCGGGGCAGGCCTACCGGGCGTCGGTGCTTGCCGACAACGGCGACGTCGCTGGCTACACCGTCAAGCCCAACGGCACCACGACCAAGGTCGTGTCGGAAAACAACGCCCCCCCGAACAGCCCCATCAGCTTTTCATGGCTGTCAGCGCTCTACGCCTCGTTCAAGACGGTCAAGGTGCCGATGGCCGACGTGTCGCCTGTGGTCTGGCTAGGTGGGGTGCCCAGCATCAAGCCCCGCTACCTGAACAGCACGTCGACCTGGCCCACGGCCAGCCTGTCGGACGGCAAGTGGCAGGTGGCGACCTGGCCCACTTCGGGCCGGATCGAACAGAGCGCAGCCTTTGCCGCCAACGCGGCCCCTGCCGGGACCGTGACCCGCACCTGGCTGGAGTCGGGCACCTATTCGGCGATGGTGGGTGGCAACGCGAGCGCCGCCAGCACCATCAAGATGAACGCTTCGGGTTCGGTGCTGCTCAGCAACAAATCGGGCGTCAGCTTGACGGTGGGCAACCAGAAGACCGCGGTGACGGTGCCTGCGCCTTACAGCCTGCGCGGTGCGTCGGCGCTGGCGGAAGACAACAGCGTGCTGTTGGGTGTCAACCTGGGCACCAGCGCCTATGAGCCGCGTTGCCTGGTTTGGCGAGCGGGCACCACCACGGAGGTGGCGGTGGCCACCGGCTTCGCCAGCCCGCGCACGTTTTGTGTGGGCATGAGCCGCGATGGCGTGGTCGTGGGCCATGTGGACGACGCCCCGAGTGGCTTCTCCCTGGAAAGCCCGCGGCCCCGCGTGTACTTCGCCTGGCAAAACGGCCGTGTGGTGAGCCAGACACCGGTGCTGACGGCCCCCAACGAATACGCCTACGGCTTGGGCGTCTCGCGCGGCGGGGCGGTGGCGCTGGTGGTGGAGGCCGGAGGCCAGGCCCAACTGATCGGCGGCGGGCAGCGCAGAGCCTTGAAGGACGCCTTGTCGCCGCATTTGGCGACCGGTGACGAAGCGGTGCCTCTCGGCATGAACGATGGCGGCAGCCTGCTGGTCCAGGTGTTCAACGTTGGCAACGCCGCTGGCGCGGACTACCGCGTGTTCAGCCCTCGCCCTTGATGCAACCCACAACCATGACCAAGCAGAGAGACCTCACCATGACCCTTTCCAAGATGGATGTGGCCCATTGCAGCGGGCTTGTCGGCCTGGCGATGGCCGGCTGCCTGGCCTTTGGCGGTGCGATGGCCCAAGGCCTGCCCACGACACTCCAGGCGGGCCCGGTGCTCACGATGCCTTCGGGCATGAAGGCGGAGCCACTGGCGCTCAACCCCAAGGGGGAAGTGGGGGGCTGGGGCGCGAAGTCTGCCGGCAGCGTGCTGCGGCTGGGTTCGAACGACGGCTCCCCTGTGCCGAGCTACGGCTTCTATTGGGAGCCCATGTCCTACATCTACCCCGTGGTCTGGACCAACGGCACACCCACCACGCTGACGCGCTACCGAAGCAACAACAACACGGCCATCTTCAGCGCCGGCCCCGCAGGGGGCTGGTACGCCATGAGCACCGGCGGTTCGGCCAAAGAGAGCACTTCAGCCTGGCTGGACGACAACTTGTCCTACCTGTCTCGCACCGCCAAGGTGCACCTCGGCTTGGTCAATGGCGCCTACACGCCATTGGGACGGGCGGTCTGGATGCCGGATCAGCCGCCCTTGGTCAACCAGCGTGGCACGGTGGCCGGGGTGTCGGGCGACATGCCGGCCGATGTCCAGATCGAGGTGGGCGGCCGCGTGGTGTTGCCCACAAAGCCAGCTGGGTTGGCCAAGTGGGTCGTGGTGGGCTTGAGCGACGACGACCGGGTGCTGATCAAAGGCCACATGGCTGATGTGTACACCGAGACGGCGCAGGGCACGGTTCTCACCCAAGCCTATTGGCAAGAGCGCTGCTATGTCTGGCACAACGACGTGTTGACCGAGGTGACTGCGCCCTCGCCGCAGCCTGTCGTGACAGTGAACTGTGGCGGGATCAGCCCGAATGGCTTGGTGGCGGCCTATGTCGGCCACAACAATGGCGGCCCGCTGGACGCCAGCAAGCTGAGCCGCGCGATGTTCACCTGGCGCGATGGGCACTTCGAACGCTTGCAGTCGCCATTCACGGTGCAGCAGACCGCCACGGCACCCAAGGTGAGGCTGACCGACACCGGCATGGGCTATTACATGCCTGACCCGTTGAATGCGGGCACCCTCAACACCGATTTGTGGGTCTTCGCGCAAGGGCAGCACCAACGGGTGGCCCCGTTGGTCCGGCCAGCGCTGGCGTCGACCTCTCTGGTGCGGATCAGGGCCATGAACGCCGCGGGGCAAGTGTTGGCGGAAGTGCGAACCTCTGCGAGCGCAGCCCCCAAGTTCCAGGTGCTCACGCCGCGCTGACAAAACGTCCAGGAATGGAGGCCCAGGGGAGGGGCCAGAGACATCGCCATGAAACACCTTCAAAACAACCACCGCTGGTGGGCCGCAGCGCTGCTTTCAGCGGCTGCATCATCGGTCAGCGCGCAAAGCTTGCCCTCGACGTTTCAGGCGACGACGCTCACCATGCCCAGCGGCCTGAACGCAACGCCGTTGGCCATCAACAGCCAGGGCCAGGTCGGGGGCTTCGGCCTCAAGTCGGCTGGCAGCGTGTTGAAGGTGGGCACACGTCCTACCTTCCCTTATGGCAGCACCACCTACCTGTACTGGGATCCTCAGTCGTACATCTACCCGGTGGTCTGGACCAACGGCACGCCCAGCCAGCTCACGCGCTACAAGTCAACGTACAACACGTCGATCTATGCAGAGGCGGCTGCGGGCGCGTGGCTGACGATGACCACCAACAGCGCCGCCAAAGTGAGCACGGCGGGGGTCGGCACTTCGGGCCTGGTGAAGGCGCAAGAGCTGGGCTTGACCTTGACCAACGGGGTGTACGCGCCCTTGCAGCCCGACAGCAGCACCTTCGGCCTGCCGCCACTGGTTAACCGCAAGGGCACGCTGGTGGGCATCAGCCAGAACCCGAGCAGCCGGCAGTGGGACGTGCTGGTGTCCGTCCATGGCCAGCAAACCCGTGTGCCCATGCCCTCAGGCACGGACGACTGGCGTGTGGTGGGCATCAGCGATGACGACCAGGTGCTGATCGAAGTCGACCTGCAGGATCAGTTCACCCGGGTGGGCGACACCATCACCTACACGCAATACCGCTGGCAAAAGCGCTGCTACGTGTGGAAGGCTGGCAACTTGACCGAGGTGTTGGCGCCCACGCCTTACCCGGTGGTGAGCGTGAACTGCGGCGGCATCGGCCCGGACGGCCTGGTGGCGGCCTATGTCAGCCATGCGGCGGGCGGCGAGCTCTCGCCGTTTGGCTTGACGAAAGCGCTCTTCACTTGGCGCAATGGGCAGGTGCAGCGCTTCCAGACTGACTTCAAGGTCTTCTCGTCGGATGCGCTGCCTGGCGTGAGCCTGACCCAAGCCGGCTGGGGGGTCTACAGCAAACCGTTGGATGGCAACAGCAGTGCCACGGTCGACCCGCAGGTGTTCTTGAACGGCCAGCATGTGCGCTTGGCCCCCCTGATCCGTCCGGCCATCGGCGCCACCGATCTGGTGTTCATCAAGTCGGTGAACGCATCCGGGCAGATCCTGGCGCAAGTGGTGCCGGCCGCGGCCTCGGCGGCGCCGCGATTTGTGGTACTGACACCTCGCTGAGCCTTGCCCTCCACCTGTCAGCCCCTTACTCTTGAAGGCCTCACATGAATCGCACTTGCGCATGCAGCTTGTCATCGGCCACGGCCCTGGGTGTTCTTTTTCTTTTGGGCATCAGCCAGCCTGTCTCGGCGCAAACCCTGCCAACAGGCTTCGATGTGCTGGCACTCAAGCCCGTGGTGATCGCTGGCAAAATCGAAGACAGCCAGGCCCACTACCTCAACAGCCGTGGCGAGGTGGCCGGCTGGGTCAACCAATCGGCGGGCACGGTGCTGAAGTGGGTGGCCAACGACAACCCCGCCAACCCGTTTCCGCTGTTCACGCTGCCCAAGCTGACCTCGGTGCCGGTCATCAACGTCTCGCCTGTGATCTGGACGCAAGGCAGCGCCAAGGTGCTGACCCGCTATGGCGGCAACACGGGCACGTGGCCGTTTGGCTTCGCGGGCGATGACACCTTGGTGGTGATCCTCGCGCCGCAATCAGGCAAAACGGATGCCCGCTACGGTGTGGGCTCGGCCGCCTACATCGGGCCCCCTGCTTCACGCAGGAGTGCCACGCTGCGCAGTGGCCAGTACACCATGCTGCCCGATGCCTTCAACGACGGGCACCCCACGGCGTTCAATGCAACGGGCAGCTTCCTGGGTGACAAGTTCTTCAGCAGCGAGACGGGCTACGGCACGGTGTTGCTGAAGGCAGGCAAGCTGACCGACATCCCGGTGCCGGCCGGGCAGTGGTACAACCGCGTCAAGGCTGTCAACAACGCGGGCGTTGCCTTGATGAACGGCGGGGCCTACGCCTCGCCCAATCAGTTGTGCCACCTGTGGAAGGATGGGCAGACCACGCCGGTCTCCGCGCCGAGCCTGCCGGATCTGGGCGTGAAGCCCAGTGCGGCGTGCCTGGCCCTGAACAGCCTTGGCGATGTGGCTGGCGTGCTGCGCTGGGACCTCAGCACCCCCACGCAGACGAAGTTCGCGATGGCGGTGTTCCGCTGGCGCCAGGGTAACTTAGAGATGTCGCCCGTTGAAACGTGGCCACGCGCAGAGTTCTGGGATCAGGCCTACATCGACGACAGCGGCCGGGTGGTGTTCACCAAGGATGGCTTTGAAGATGCGGGCATGGGCGGCTCAGCGCCGGCCGTGTTCACGAACGGCGCACCGGTGCTGTTGCGCAAGCTGTTGGGCGCCGCCACCAGTGCCGCACCCTACCTGGCCACAGGGTACATCAGGTTGCTGGACGTGAACGCAGCCGGACAGATCCTGGTGTCGGATGGCAGCAAGAATGGCGTGGTCTCGCCGGTGGTGTTGACACCCAGGTGAGGCGTTCTGCGCCCGGGGTGTCGCCAAGGTCGTCCGGCAGCGGGTCACCCCTGGTAAAATCTCGTTTTCCCTGAATCACGCCCTGTCGCGCCCCCGAGGCCGCTGACGGGGCGCATCGCTTTCAGGCACCCCTCAGAACGAACGCACCCCACCAGCATGTCTCAGCTGATGCACTTCGAAGGCGGCAACGCCCTGGCTCCTCACCAAGTTCAGGCCCTGCTGCCCAAGCTCCAGGCCATCCACCCGAAGATCAGCGCCATTCAGGCCCGCTTCGTGCACTGGGTGGCCCTGGATCAGGCTCTGCCGGCCGATCAACTGGACAAGCTGGCCGCGTTGCTGACCTACGGTGACGCCTACGAAGGCGGCGCCGAGGGCGACCTGATCGTCGTGGCGCCGCGCCTGGGCACCGTGTCGCCCTGGGCCTCGAAGGCCACCGACATCGCCCACAACTGCGGCCTGGGCATCCGCCGCGTCGAGCGCGTGACTGAATTCCGCATCGTGGTCAAATCCGGTCTGATCGGTACCCTGACCGGCGCCGCCAAGTCGCTGTCGCCCGAGCAACTGCAAGCCTGTGCCGCGCTGTTGCACGACCGCATGACCGAAAGCGTGCTGGCCACCCGAGACGAGGCCCGCCACCTGTTCGACGAGAAGCAAGGCGCACCGCTGGCCCACGTGGACGTACTGGGCCAGGGCCGCAAGGCACTCGAAGAAGCCAACGTCACCTTCGGCCTGGCGCTGTCGGAAGACGAGATCGACTACCTGGTCAACGCTTTCACCGGCCTGAAGCGCAACCCGACCGACGTCGAGCTGACCATGTTCGCCCAGGCCAACAGCGAGCACTGCCGCCACAAGATCTTCAACGCGAAGTTCACCATCGACGGCCAGGAGCAAGACCTGTCGATGTTCGGCATGATCCGCAACACCGAGAAGCTCAGCCCCCAGCACACGGTGGTGGCCTACTCGGACAACGCCTCGGTGATGGAAGGCCATCAGATCGAGCGCTGGATGCCCAACGGCTACACCAACGCCCCGCAGTACCAGGCCCGCGAAGAGCTGGCCCATGTGCTGATGAAGGTCGAGACCCACAACCACCCGACCGCGATTTCGCCCTTCCCGGGTGCGTCGACGGGCGCAGGTGGTGAGATCCGCGACGAAGGCGCCACCGGCCGTGGCTCGCGTCCCAAGTCGGGCCTGACCGGCTTTTCGGTGTCCAACCTGAACCTGCCTGGCACCTCGGAGCCCTGGGAGGCGCAAGCCTTCGGCAAGCCCGAACACATCGCCAGCCCGCTGCAGATCATGATCGAAGGCCCGCTGGGCGGCGCGGCGTTCAACAACGAGTTCGGCCGCGCCAACCTGGGCGGCTACTTCCGCGTGTTCGAGCAAACCGTGGGTGAAGGCCAAGGCGCCATCCGCCGCGGCTACCACAAGCCCATCATGATCGCCGGTGGCATCGGCACCATCAGCAGCGAACAGACCAAGAAGGTCGTGTTCGGTGCCGGCACGCTGCTGATCCAGCTGGGTGGTCCGGGCATGCGCATCGGCATGGCCGGTGCAGCGGCTTCGTCGATGGCGGCGGGCACCAACTCTGCAGCGCTCGACTTTGACTCGGTGCAGCGCGGCAACCCCGAGATCGAGCGCCGTGCGCAAGAGGTGATCAACCACTGCTGGGGCCTGGGCGCCAACAACCCCATCCTGGCCATCCACGACGTGGGCGCCGGCGGCATTTCCAACGCCTTCCCCGAGCTGGTGGACGGCGCGGGCAAGGGCGCACGCTTCGACCTGAGCAAGGTGCCGCTGGAAGAATCGGGCATGGCCCCCAAGGAAATCTGGTGCAACGAGAGCCAGGAGCGCTATGTGCTGGCCATCGCCCCGGAAAGCCTGGCCACCTTCACCGCCATGGCCGAGCGCGAGCGCTGCCCCTTCGGTGTGATCGGCACCGCCACCGAGTCGCTGGAGCTGATCCTCGAAGACACGACCCAGCCGCAAGCCGACAAGGCCGTGGACATGCCCATGGACGTGCTGCTGGGCAAACCGCCCAAGATGCACCGCGACGTCAAGCGCGTGGCCTGGGACGGCGGCCAGGTCGACCTGACCGGCGTGAGCCTGGACAAGGTGGCCCTGGACGTGCTGCGTCACCCCACGGTGGCCAGCAAGCGCTTCTTGATCACCATCGGTGACCGCACCGTGGGTGGCCTGAACAGCCGCGACCAGATGGTGGGCCCGTGGCAAGTGCCCGTGGCCGACGTGGCCGTGACCCTGGCCGACTTCAAAGGCTTTGCCGGCGAAGCCATGGCCATGGGCGAGCGCACGCCGCTGGCCTCGGTCAACGCACCCGCATCCGGCCGCATGGCCGTGGGTGAAGCCATCACCAACCTGCTGGCTGCACCGTTTGAGCTGCCGCGCGTGAAGCTGTCGGCCAACTGGATGGCCGCTTGCGGTGAAGCCGGTGAAGACGCCGCCCTGTACGATACGGTCAAGGCCGTGGGCATGGAGCTGTGCCCGGCGCTCGGCATCTCGATCCCCGTGGGCAAAGACTCGCTGTCGATGCGCACGAAGTGGTCGGAGCAGGGCGCCACCAAGCAGGTGACCGCCCCCGTGTCGCTGATCGTGACGGCCTTCGCCTCGATCGCCGATGTGCGCCCGACGCTGACGCCGCAGCTGGTCACGCAAGAAGCCGGTCAGCCCCTGGACACCACCCTGATCCTGGTGGACCTGGGCGAAGGCAAGAAGCGCATGGGCGGCTCGATGCTGGCCCAGGTGATCGGCCAGTTCGGTAACGATGTGCCCGACCTGGACAACCCCGGCATGCTCAAGGCCACCGTGGCCGCCGTGAACCAGCTGCGCGCTGAAGGCAAGCTGCTGGCCTACCACGACCGTGGCGACGGCGGCCTGTGGGCCACCGTGTGCGAAATGGCCTTTGCCGGCCACACCGGCGTGGCCCTGAACGTGGACATGCTGGTGGCCGAGAGCACCGGCGTGGACGACAGCCGCACCGACACCGGCGACGCCAAGAACTGGGCTGGCCAGGTGGGCGAGCGCCGCAACGAGCTGACGCTCAAAGCGCTGTTCAACGAAGAGCTGGGCGTGGTGCTGCAGGTGCGCACCGCCGACCGCGACGCCGTGCTGCAAACGCTGCGCGCCCACGGCCTGAGCACCCACAGCCATGTCATCGGCAAGCCAACGCTCAAGGGCGCTGGTGCGCAAGAAGTGCAGGTGTGGCGCGATGCCAAGGAGGTCTTCAAGGCCCCGCTGCAGCAGCTGCACCAGACCTGGGACGACGTGAGCTGGCGCATCGCCCAGCTGCGCGACAACCCGGCTTGCGCCGACAGCGAGCACGCCACCATCGGCCAGCCCGACAACACCGGCCTGCACGTGGCGCTGAGCTTCGACCCGCTGGAAGACGTGGCCGCGCCCTTCATCGCCAAGAGCCGCCCCAAGGTGGCCATCCTGCGTGAGCAGGGCGTGAACTCGCATGTGGAAATGGCCTACGCCATGTCGCTGGGTGGCTTCGACACCTTCGACGTGCACATGAGCGACCTGCAAGCCGGCCGCGCCGACCTGAGCCAGTTCCAGGGCCTGGTGGCCTGCGGTGGTTTCTCTTACGGCGACACGCTGGGTGCCGGTGAAGGCTGGGCGCGCTCGATCATGTTCAACCCCAAGCTGGCTGAACAGTTCGCCGCATTCTTTGGCCGCACCGACACCTTCACCCTGGGCGTGTGCAACGGCTGCCAGATGCTGGCGGCGCTCAGCCCCATCATCCCCGGTGCGCAAGATTGGCCCAAGTTCACCCACAACCAGAGCACGCGCTTCGAAGCGCGCCTGGCCCAGGTGGAAGTGTTGGACAGCCCGTCGATCTTCTTCGCGGGCATGGCCGGCAGCCGCATGCCGATCGCCGTGTCGCACGGTGAAGGCTATGCCAACTTCCACGTGCGTGGCGACCAGGCCAAGGTGATCCAGGCTGTGCGCTACGTGGACCACACCGGTGCGCCCACCGAGGTCTACCCGTTCAACCCGAATGGCTCGCCTGCTGGTCTGACCGGCGTGACCACGGCGGATGGCCGCTTCACGGCCATGATGCCGCACCCGGAGCGCGTGTTCCGCAACATCCAGATGAGCTGGACCAGCGGCAACCTGAGCGACGCCAGCCCCTGGCTGCGCATGTTCCGCAACGCGCGCAAGTGGGTGGGCTGAGGCCCAGGTCGCCGTGAGGCGGCCGGGTCAGCGGCGCTCAACGCAACCTTGAGCGCCGCAAGCCAGCCATTTGGGGGCTTCCAGTGCCGCTTGTTTTTGGCCAATCAAGGCCATCAAGCGGCTGCGGCGCTCGCCTGCCAGTTCACGCAAGTAGGCAGCGTCTGCGCTGAACCAGACGCCTCGGTACTTGCCCATCTCTTCGATGGCTTGCTCCACCGGCACGCCTTCTTCGAGGATGCGGAAGGCCGCCACCATCACGCCCGTGCGGTTCTGGCCGGAGCGGCAATGCACGTAAACAGGCTTGGGCTGACTGCGCACGATGGCGAGGAACTCGGCCACGTGGCCGTCGAGCACGCTGCGCGCCAATTTGACATTGGGCTCCCATTCAGGGACCTCGTAATAGCCCACCAGCCTCGGCTCGGCGGTGGCGGGCGTTGGCCGGGCCTCACGCAGGGCACTCAGGTCGCTGTGCAGCAACTCGAGGTTCACGATGCTCTTGACCCCCAGGTTGAGCAAGGCGGTGGCGCCCTCGGTGGTCGGCTTCGCGCCGCGCCACAACACGCCGTCCTTCACCACGCAGGCGTTCTCGACCTGGGGGGACAAGGGCTGGCGGCAAGCATCGGGGGCCGGCTTGGGGGCGGCACAAGCCGTGGCGGTGAGCAGCGTCACCGTCACCGCGAGGGCTTGGCAGAACAGTCTTCCTGGGGTTTTGATGGTCATGGGCTGCGGCTCAGGCGGGCGCCTGAGGCGTGGAGGGAGACGAAGAAATGGGGCGAGCCAGCGCTTCACGCAAGGCTGGCGCCATGAGCGCAGCCAATGGCACGGCGTTGGTGTCGTGTGCGACCGCGTCGCTGCTCCAAATGTGGCGCACACCGGCTGAGCGGATCAACTCGACCGCCCCGCTTTCGAACAGCGCGTGGGTGATGGCCACATCCACGCTGGCCGCACCCTGGGCGAGCAACAGGCGCGTGGCCACCGCGAGGGTGCGCCCCGAGCTGGCGATGTCGTCGATCAAAACGACAGCCCTGCCGCTGACGTCGATGGTCGGCAACTGGACTTCGACATCTCGGTCGCCATGGCGCACCTTGCTGCACACACCGTGGTCGCAGCCCAGCGTGGCAGCGGCCGAGGCCACCCAAGGCGCCGATTCGCCGTCGGGGCCGATCAGCACGGGCCTGGCTTCGGGCCCCAGCGCTTCGCCCACATGGCGCGCCAGCGCTGGGGCGGCAGACAGGGCCACGGCCGGAGAGACCGGCACGGCTTCGCCGAGGGTGGCGACGCGGTGCAGGTGGGGGTCGACCGTCAGGAGGCCGTCGATGTGGGCGGCCAGCAAATGTCCCAGCACGCGCTGGCTCACCACTTCACCCGGGTGAAAGGAGATGTCCTGGCGCATGTAGGCCAGGTAAGGCGCTACCAGGACGATGCGCTTCACGCCCCAGGCCCGGGCCTGGCCGCAGACCAGCAGCACTTCGAGCAACTTCTCGTTGGGCTGGTGCAAGCTGCGAAACACCACCAGCTGGGTGGGCACGGTCTCACTGTGCTCCGGGGCGAAGGGGAGGGTGAGTTTCCATTCCCCGTCGGGGAAGCGATGCCTGGCCACGACACGCGCAGGCACACCACAGGCCTCGGCCAAGGCCAGAGCGGCGGGGGCCTGGTCTTCCGTGTAGACCAGCAAGGTGCTCGTGCCCATCAGACCTCCAGCTCGAAGTGGGTCAGGTCGCCCAGGTCGCCCACCAGGGCGCCCATGGCTTCGTCGCAAGCGGCGCGGGCAAAGGCCAGGTCAGACGGGTAGGCGGCGTGCACGCGGTAAAGGGGCTCGCCAGCGCGCACGCTCTCGCCCAATTTGCGCTGCAAGTCGACCCCTGCGCCGGTCACTTTGGGGGCGCCAGCCAAACGCGCGATGCGGGCCAGCTGCAGGTTGTCGAGTTGCACGACGACGCCGTCACGCGGTGCGCAGACCTCGAACTGCAAAGGCGCGAGCTCGGGGGCGTCGGGGTCAAAGGGCTTGGCGCCTTGGGCGTCGATGATGGCCTGCATCTTGGCCAAGGCCCGGCCGGATTCCAGGATGTCTCGCGCGATGGCGAACCCATCGCCACCCCGCACGTCGGGGTCGAACTCCAACATGCGTCCGGCCAAGCGCAAGGCCTTGAGCTTGAGGTCCGAGGGGCCACCCGGGTCATTGCGCAACACCCACATCACGTCCCGGGCTTCCAGCACGGGCCCGATGCCCCGCCCGATGGGTTGCCGAGCGTCGCTGATCACGACGTCGATGGTCAGGCCCATGCGCTGGGCCACGAACTCGAACAGCCGACGCAGGCGTTGCGCTTCGGGCATGGCCCGCACCTTGGCGGTCGGCCCCAAAGGGATGTCCAGCAGCAGGTGGGTGGAGCCGGCGGCCACCTTCTTGGACAAAATCGACGCCACCATCTGGCCCGGGGAGTCGATGGACAAGGGCCGTTCGACCGAAATGAGCACATCGTCCGCAGGCGACAGGTCGCTTGTGCCACCCCAAGCCAGGCAGCCATGGTGGGCCCGCACGATGTCCATCAAGCGCTGGAAAGGCGGCTCCACGTCGGCCAGCACCTCCATGGTGTCGGCGGTGCCAGCGGGTGAGGTGATGGCGCGTGACGAGGTCTTGGGGCACAACATGCCGTGGGCCGCCACGATGGGCACCACCAGCATCGAGGTGCGGTTGCCCGGGATCCCGCCTATGCAATGCTTGTCGACCACGGGGTGGTCTTGCCAATTGAGCTGGCGGCCGACCTGCGTCATGGCCTCGGTGAGGTAGTAGACCTCTTCGCGGTCCAGCGCACTTTGGTGGCAAGCCACCACGAAGGCGGTCAGCTCGATCTTGGAGTAGCGTCGCAGCGCGATGTCCCGCACGATGGCGCGGTAGTCCTCGTGGCCCAGCCTTTCTCCGGCGATCTTGCGGTGCAAGGCCGGGATCGACGTGGCCGGCTCGGCCGGGCTGATCGTCGCTTCGTGTCCGTCGGTCACGCTCAGGTGGGCGAAAGCGTCTTCCGACAAACCCAGTTGGTCGACGCCGACGATGCCAGGGTCATCGAACACGTTGAGCGTGGCCAGGATGCGCTGCCCATTGGCCCGAACCTCCACCTTGGCCAGGGCCTGGAACCCTTCGGCGCGGTAGGTGGCGCAATCCCGGTGCAGGTAGGCCACGTTCTCCCGGTAGGTGTCGATGGCCACGCGCTTGAGCTTCAAGGGCGCTGGCGACGGCGGTGTGGCGCGCAACTCAGCGCGATCAGACATGGCGAGGCCCTCTGGCAATCAAGATCAGGCGGCGATCTCGCGCACGGTCAGCACCTGGCCTTGCTCGATCAGCGTGATCAAGCGGTCGATGTTGGGGTGCTTGCCTGGGTTCACGCGGGCGTCTGCCGTGTGCTCTTCGTAAATGGCCAAGGCTTCTTGAGCTGCTGCGGCGTTGATGGCACCGTGCTTGGTGGCCATGGCAGCGTACACACGGAGCGAGCCTGCCTGGCCGGGCTTGTTTTCGATGCGGGCCACGGTCTCACCGGCGGCGTTGAGCAACTCGATGGCAGCGAGGTGAGCGGCGGCGGGCAGGGTTTGGAGGGTGTCAGCAAAAGCCATGGCGTTCTTTCTTGTGGGGCACTGCAAAGGCGCTGGCGTTGGAAGTGAGGTGCGCCAGCCAGATTCACCCCCGATTCTGCCTGTTCATCTCACCCGTTCGCGGGGGCCACGCCGTGCGGCAGCGGGTTTCCCAGAGCATGGAAATGCGGACCTGCTTGTTAGCCTGGGGCGAAACGAACGAAGTACCTGGCCCCCATTGGGCAGAAAGCTCCCCGTCATGAACATTCACGCCCAGACGACTCGCGGCTGGTTGGCCGCGCTGGCCTTGCTGATGGCGCAAGCTGGCAGCCAGGCAGCCACCTACACCTTCGAACAAACCGGTTTTCAGGAAGGGGGCGTGGTGACGGGCACCTTCAGCGGTGAAGACCTGAACCAGGACGGGGTGCTGTCGGCATTCCAGGGGGAAATCACCGATTTCGTGCTGAACTTCGGGGGCAACAGCCTTGTGCCGGCCTTCCAACACCGTTTGCCTGATTTGGTGGGGCTGAACTGGCAATTGGGTGGCTCGACTGTGGGCAGCCAGGGCTTGCCGCAAGGGGACCTCGCCGAAGGCCTGGCCAGCAATTGGGCGCCGGAAGAAGCCTTGCTGGACGGCTTGGCCATGAGCGGCTGGGCTTATGCCAGTGGCATGGGCCCACTCGGTGAAGCACGTGGTGAGCTCACCGACTGGGCCACGGGCGCGCGGCTGGTGAGCTTCGACGCGGTCCGCGTGCGGGCCGCTGCGAGCACGGTGCCCGAAGGCGGAGCCGGTGCCTTGATGGCCCTGGGGCTCATGGGCGTCTGGTGGGCCGCGCGCAAACGCGCCACGCTTCGGCGGCCGCAGGCTTCGGCCCTGTGGGCTTGCGGCACTGCGGCCTTGTTGGCTTGCTCGGTGCCGGCGCAAGCCCAAACCGTGACGGTCTGGAGCCAGGGCTTTGCCAATGGCCCGGGCGTGTTCAGCCCCACCGGCGGGGTGACCACGGCCAGCGACGGTGCCCGGCTGCAAGCCAGCGCCTGGGGCGCCGACGGCATGATCACGGCCCAGCGCTTGAGCACGGCCGGCTTCGCCAACCTGACGCTGAGCTACGACCGCTCTTGCGTGGCCGGGCTGGACGCCAACGAAGGCCTGATCGCCGAATACGCCGTTGGCACCGGAGGCTTCGTCAAGCTGGAAACGGCCCGTGACCCGGTCGCCAATCGCGTCAGCCTGGCCTTGCCGCCCGAGGCGGCCAATGCGGCCGTGACATTGCGTTTTCGCATCGACGCCAACGCTTCGACCGAGTCGTGTCTGGTCAACAACGTCAGCCTCAGTGGCAACTCGGTGGCCGTGAGCGGCACGCGGCCGGGCGTGGGCAAGTTCACCGTGTTTGAAAGCGGCCAGGTGAGGCCGCTGGCCTTGTCTGCCAATGGCCAGCGCCTGTACGCGGTCAACACGCCTGACAACCGCGTCGAAATCTTTGATGTGCGCGGTGCGCAGCCCGTGTCGCTGGGGGCCGTGCAAGTGGGGCTGGAGCCGGTGGCCTTGGCTTTGGCTCCGGACGGCAAGCTCTGGGTGGTCAACCACCTATCCGACAGCATCAGCGTGGTGGACGTCACCACCTTGCCCGCCCGCGTGGTGGCCACCCTGCACGTGGGCGACGAACCGCGCGACATCGTGTTCGCAGGCCCGGGCAACCAGTGGGCCTTCATCACGGCGGCCCACCGAGGCCAAAACATCCGCTTCGACCCCCAATTGACCACGGCTGGCGTGGGCCGTGCCGACGTCTGGGTGTTCAACGCAGCGGCCACGGGCTCGGCGATGGGCGGCACGCCGGTGACCGTGCTCAACATGTTTGGCGACACCCTGCGCGCCCTGGCCCGCAACGCCGACGGCAGCCGGGTTTATGCCGCCGTGCTGCACTCGGGCAACAAGACCACCGTGCTCGACGAGGACCTGGTCAGTGGTGGCTTGCCAGAGAAGGCGCCGCCTTACACCGCGGCCGACGGCACCAACCAGCCCAGAACTGGCCTGATCGTTCAAAAAAATGCCAACGGCGACTGGGTGGACAGCGGTGACCCGAAGACCGGCACCGCGGCCAAGGTGTGGAACAACCGCGTCAAGTTGGACTTGCCGGATTACGACGTGTTCACCATCGACACCACGGGCAGCCTGCCAGCCGTGGTCAGCAAGACGGCCGGTGTGGGGACCACCTTGTTCAACCTGGCGGTCAACCCCGTGTCAGGTGCGGTCTACGCCAGCAACCTGGAAGCGCGCAACCTCACCCGCTTTGAAGGCCCGGGCACGCGTTCCACCACGGTGCGAGGGCACTTTGTCGAAAGCCGCCTGTCGGTGATCGACGCCAGTGGCGTGCGGGTGCGTCACCTCAACAAGCACATTGCCAGCTACGACGCCGACCTGGGCACCGCAGCGGAGAAGGCGGCCGCCTTGGCCACGCCGCTGGAGATGGCTGTCTCACCCGATGGCAACCGCCTCTACATGGTGGCCATGGGCTCCGACAAGTTGGCCCGCTTCAGCACCTCGGCCCTGGAAGCCAACACCTTTCAGCCCAATGCGGGCGACCACCTGTTGTTGACGGGCGGCGGCCCCACGGGCGTCGTGCTGGACGCGCCCAGGAGCCGCGCCTTCGTGCTCACGCGCTTTGACAACGGCATCTCGGTGGTCAACACCACGGCCTGGGCCGAAGCCGGCCATGTGCGCATGTACAACCCCGAGCCCGCTGACGTGATCAAGGGCCGCCGCTTCCTGTACGACGCGCGGCTGACGTCCAGCCGTGGCGACTCTTCCTGCGCGGGCTGCCACATCTTCGGTGACATGGACCAGTTGGCCTGGGACTTGGGCAACCCGGATGGCACCCGCGTGGTGACGCTCAACAAATACAGCGCCAATGTGCCCACGGCACTGCGTCGCACCAACGTGCACCCCATGAAAGGCCCGATGACGACCCAAAGTCTGCGCGGCCTCAGCGGCGCTGGGCCGATGCACTGGCGTGGTGACCGCATGGGCGTGCTCAACCGCTTGCCGTGGGAAACCCTGGAGGACCGCGCCTTCAAGGATTTCAACGTGGCCTTCACGGGTTTGCTCGGGCGCGACGCGCCTTTGACCGATGCGCAGATGGCCAGCTTCACCCGCTATGCGCTGAGCCTGAGCTACCCGCCCAACCCGATTGCCAACCTGGACAACAGCTTGACGCCGGCCCAAACTTCCGGGTTGAACACCTACAAAAACGTGGCTTCCACGGGCTTGGGCAGCTGCAACGCCTGCCATGTGTTGGACATCGCCAAGAACCGATTTGGCACGGCCGGCTTGATGTCCTTTGAAGGCGGCGTGGTGGCGGAAGACTTCAAGGTGCCTCACTTGCGCAACGCCTACCAGAAGGTGGGCATGTTCGCCCGCAACTTCGCCGCGGGCACCGACCTGGGGCCACAGATTCGGGGCTTTGGCTTCGACAAGTCGGGGGCATCGGGGTCGGTCATGACCTTCCTCGAAGCGCCGGTTTTCGATTTGACGGACACCGACCGCATGGAGCTGGAGCAGATGGTGCTGGCGATGCCCAGCAACCTCTTGCCGGTGGTGGGGCAACAATTGACGGTGACACCAGCCAACGCCGCACAGGCCGACGTGAGCGCGCGGCTCAACCTCTTGGTCCAGCGCGCCTTGGTGACCAGCCCACGTGCCGAATGCGAGCTGGTGGCCAAGACCGTGTTGGCCGGGGAAGCTCGTGGCTGGGTGATGGTCAGTGGCCCGGCGTTCGTGTCGGATCGCGCTTCGGAAGGCACGGTGACCCTCGCGGGGCTGCTGGCACAGGCCAGCAACGCGCAAACGCCGCTGACCTTCACCTGCGTGCCCCCCGGCAACGGCACCCGCATCGGGATCGACCGCGACCTCGACGGGGTGCTGGACCGCCGTTGATCAGCAGGGGCTGACGGGGTCAGCCTCGTGCAAGGCGATGGCCCTGCTGGCGGTGTGCGGGGACATGAGCCCGCCCGCCAGAACGGGCCCGTCCTTCAGGCGGATCTTCATCACGCCGGCGATGAAGGCGAACATGCTCAGCCGCTCGCGCCAATTCAGGGCCGCCCAGGGCTCGATGGCCATGCTTTCAATGGCTGAGCGTGGCCACGCGCCCAGCCAGGTGTGTTTGCCCCAGCCTTTGACTTGCAGGACCCACAGGCGCTGGTTGGTGAACAACACCCACTTGGCGCCTTGCCAGTGGCGCAATGCCCAGGTCTCTTGCAGCTGCTCGCCTGGCTGGGCGTGGTCGGCCCAGACGCTGGAGCGCAACAGCCACCACACCGCTTGAGCATTCACCACGGGCTCCATGGACGGGCGTGCCGCGCACCGCCGCCACCACCAGGGGGTGAACGCCAGCAACACGGTGCCACACAGCATCATGCCCATGGCGACGGCGATCAGGCCTGAGCGCCCCAGCCAGCTGGCCACGGGCTGGGCGACGATGACCTTCAAGACGAGCCACATCACCACCAGGCTCAGGTAAGGGGCGACCATCCTGGCGGCCCCGCCCAGCATGGTCAGGCGTGACGGCACCTTCGTGCCCAGGCCCGGCAACTGGGCTCGGGCTGCCAGGCCTTGCGGCCCCGGCGTCAACAGGCGTGACCAGGCCAGCAGCAACACGGCAGCGGTCAAACTCGACACGGCGCCGATCAGGGCCCAGCTGTGGGCCTGCTGCAGCCGCAGCTTGAGTTGCCGAGCCTCGGCGAGCTCGGTTCGCACCGCGTGGTCGCCCCAGTCAGCCAAAGGCTCGCTGTGCAAGTCAAAGCGCTTGAGCCGCCAGTCGTGGTCGTCCAGCACCACCAGGCTGTCGCCCAGCCAGGCCAGGTCAACGGGTTCGGCGTCCGGGCCCAAGGCCAGGGTGTCCTCGTGGCCATCGGGCCAGACGTTCACGACCCGCCCCCGCTGCATGCGGCCATCGAGGCGGCTCAAGGTCACCCAAGGCGATGGCGAGTGCGCTGCGCTGGCTGGGTGGGGCTTGGCCAATGCCGTGTAACGCCAGGGGTGATCTTCGTCCAGCTCAAAGCGCTGGACGGTCTTGAGCGTGCGGCCATCCAACAGGACCAGCGCCTGGCCGTTGGTGTCTGTCGTCCACAACTGGTCACCCGCCCACCAAAGGTCATTCGTGTAGCGGTAAGTGCCGGCCTGCGTGGTGGCGAGGTGGCGCCCCTGGGCGTCAAACAGCACCACCGCATGGCCAGAGCCCGTGCCCAGCGCCATGCGCCCGTCGTCGTGGACGGCCAGCCACAGGGCGGTGCGGCCATCCCGGTGAGGCTGCGCAGGCCAGTGCAGCGCGATGCGCCGCTTCAAGCGGGCCGAGTCCGGATGCCACACCTGGACTTCCGAGCCTTCGCGCACGAGGGTGTACAGCTCCTGGGTGGTGCCTCTGTAGACCAGGCTGGCGGGCGGGCCGCCCCATTCGTCTTCGCGCCACGCCACTTGCTTGGTGCGTTGTCCTTGGGCATTCAGGCGCCAGAGTGCCTGTCCCGTCGACAGCCAGGCGCCGCCATCGGGCATCGGCACGATCGCTGAAGGCCCCGAGATCAGCGGGGCACGCATGCCCGCCCACAAGGCCAATCCGGTGGCCATCAGGGCCAAGACAAGCAGGCCAACGGCCAAGCGTTTCAAGGTGGAGGCAGCGGGCACGGTGAGGGCAAGGTTGGACAGCAGACTGCGC
>JBEEJT010000320.1:0-11035 GCA_041169085.1 Pseudomonadota bacterium
CTTCTGGCAAACCATGTTCCACGTGCTGTTCATCGTCACCCAGGCCGGCGCGGAAGTGATCCTGGCGCGCAACATGGGCAAGCTGGCCCAGGAAGGCGAAGAGCTGGCGCAGTTGGTGGAACAGGTAAACCAGGGCGAGCAGATCCAGCTCGACGTGGACAACGTGGCCATCGAGACCGAAGCCGGTCAGACGCTCAAGCAGACCATTCAGAAGATGGCCGCCGCCGTGCGCATCTTGCGCAGTGGCGCCGAGCGCATGAACACGGCCTGCGCCGAACTTGCATCGGGCAACGAAGACCTGAGCGAGCGCACCGAACGCACCGCCAGCAACCTGCAACGCACCGCCACCAGCATGCAAGGCCTGAGCAGCACCGCCAGGCTGTCTGACGAACACGCCCTGCAGGCCCACCAGCTGGCGCGCTCGGCCTGCGACGTGGCCATCGACGGTGGCGCCGTCATCACCGAAGTGGTCCACACCATGAAGGGCATCTCCGACAGCTCTACCCAGATCGCCGAGATCATCGGGCTCATCGACGGCATCGCGTTCCAGACCAACATCCTGGCGCTCAACGCCTCGGTCGAAGCCGCACGCGCCGGCGAACAAGGGCGCGGCTTCGCGGTGGTCGCCGACGAAGTGCGCACCCTCGCCGCCCGCTCCGCCGCCGCTTCGCGCGACGTGCGCAGCCTCATCACCGCCAGCGCCGAACGCGTGGCCCACGGCGCATCGCTCATGGACCGCGCGGGCACGACCATGGACAACATCCAGGAAGCCGTGCGCAAGGTGGCCGACATCATGGGCGAGTTGAGCGACAGCAGCCGCCAACAAGCCACCGAGGTGGTTCAGCTCGGCCAAGTGATGAACCAGATGGACGAGGCCACCCAACAAAACGCCGCCATGGTGGAACAGATGGCAGCGGCCACCGGCAGCCTGAAGTCCAACGCAGACGAGCTCGTGCGGGCCGTGGAGGTCTTCGCTTCCCGCTCGGCGGCCCACGCCTGACACCGCCCCAGGCCCAACCCATCAGGACCACGCCATGCCCTCGGTCGCCACCCCGTCGCCCACCCAGCCCAAGCCCGATCAGGACGCCCCCCGCCACCTGATGAAGGTCGACCTCGACGACCTCAACGCGGCCGACGCGATCCGCTCGGTCTACGTCTACGAAGCGCCCGTGCGCCTGTGGCATTGGGTCAACGCGCTGGCCATCACGGTGTTGTCGGTGACCGGCTACCTCATCGCCTCGCCCCTGCCTTCGCCTGCGGGCGAGGCCAGCCAGCACTTCATGATGGGCTACATCCGCTTTGCCCACTTCGTCGCCGGCTATGCCCTGGCCATCGGCCTGCTGGGGCGCGCCTATTGGGCCATCGTAGGCAACTACTACGCCAAAGAACTCTTCTGGGTGCCTGTCTTTCAGGCCGGCTATTGGCGCGACGCCTGGTCGGTCGCCAAGTGGTACAGCTTTTTGAGCGAGCGCCCAGGTCAATACATCGGGCACAACCCACTGGCCCGTTCGGCCATGTTCTTCGGCTACCTGTTGCCGTCGGTGTTCATGGTCTTCACCGGCTTCGCCATGTATGCCGAAGGCGAACAGGCGGGCGGCTGGGCCGACGCCATCTTCGGCTGGGTGACCCCGCTCTACGGCCAATCACAAGACGTTCACACCTGGCACCACCTGGGCATGTGGGTGATCATCTGCTTCGTCATCGTGCACATCTACTTCGCCGTGCGCGACGAGATCGTGGGGCGCAGCTCCATGGTGTCGACCATGCTCTCCGGCCACCGCACCTTCCGCGACTGAACGCCAGCGGCCTCGCCCGGCGAGGCCGTGAACGCTCAAACCTCCAGCCACTCCTTGCGGACGTACTGGTCGTTGCGCAATTCGTCGGGGGTGCCATGGAACACCATTTCACCGTGGCCCATCACATAGCAGCGCTGTGAGATGTCGAGCGCGATGGTGAGCTTCTGCTCCACCAGCAACACCGCCAGCCCCTTGCGCTGCAAGGCCTTGAGGTAGTCGCCCACCAACTCGACGATCTTGGGGGCCAGGCCCTCCGTGGGCTCGTCGATCATGATCAGGTCGGGGTCGCCCATCAACGTGCGGCACAGCGTGAGCATCTGCTGCTCGCCGCCAGACATCACGCCCGCTTCGGTGTGCTGCCGCTCCTTGAGCCGGGGGAACATGGCGTACATGTCGTCGAGGCTCCAGCGCCCGCCCTTCTTGCCGCCCTTCTGCCCCAGCAGCAGGTTCTGCTCGACCGTGAGCTTGGGAAACACATCGCGGCTCTCCGGCACATAGCCAATGCCGGCCCGCGCGATGTCGTAAGTTTTTTGACCAAGCAGCTCCTGGCCTTGCCAACGCACGCTGCCAGCACCATCGACCAAGCCCATGATGGCTTTGATCGTGGTCGAACGGCCCGAGCCATTGCGCCCCAGCAAGCTGACGATCTCGCCAGGCTTCACTTCCAGGTCCACGCCATGCAGGATGTGGCTCTTGCCGTAGTAGGCGTGCAGTTTTTGAACACTCAGCATGAATCGCGCCTTGTCCTCAATCGACCAGCACACCCGCCTCGGCGGCCTGGCTTTGCGCCAGCACCGAACCCAGGTAGGCTTCCTTGACGCGGTCGTTGGCCCGCACCTTCTCGGGCGTGTCGAAGGCGATCACTTCGCCGTAGACCAAGACCGCGATGCGGTCCGCCAAGCCAAACACCACGCCCATGTCGTGTTCCACGGTGAGCAGCGTCTTGCCTTCGGTCACGTCGCGGATCATCTTGACGAAGTTGGCCGTCTCCGACTTGCTCATGCCTGCCGTGGGTTCGTCAAGCAAGATCACCTTGCTGCCACCGGCGATGGTCACCCCCACCTCCAGCGCACGCTGCTCGGCATACGTGAGCTGCGAGACATGGACGTCGCGCTTGCGACGCAAATGGATCAGGTCGAGCACCTCTTCCGCGCGGCGATTGACCTCGCTGAGGTTGCTGAGGAAGCGCCAGAACACGTAGCGCTCGCCCATGGACCACAACACCGCGCAGCGGATGTTCTCGAACACCGACAGCCGGGGAAACAAGTTGGACACCTGGAAGCTGCGCGCCAGGCCCAGGCGGTTGACCTCGTAAGGCGCCTTGCCCTGGATGGGTTGCCCGAACAGGCGGATCTCGCCGCTGCTGGGTGCCATGCGCCCACTGATGAGGTTGAACAAGGTGGACTTGCCTGCGCCGTTGGGGCCGATCAAGGCCACCCGCTCACCGGCCTTCACCGCCAGCTCGGCGCCTCGGATGATCTCGGTCTTGCCAAAGGACTTGCGCACGCTGCGCAACTCCAGCGCCAGATCACTGGTTTGGCCATTGATCATTTCCCCAACCCCCTGGCCACGCGGACCTCGATCTCTTCCTGAACCCCGCTCCACTGGCGCACAAAGCGCCGGCGCACCACTTCGAACAGGCCCGCCCCCACCAGCAAGGTGATCACGGCCCCCCACCACGATGGGGCGCTTTGGGTGTGCAGCACCAGACCGGCGAACTTCATCTCAGGCCCCAGGGCCTCGTTGAGCTTGACGTGGTAGAGCATCTCCACCAGGGCGGCGAACGCCGCCACCGCCAAAGCCCCAGAAGCCGCCAGGCCGACGTAAGACCAACCCAGACGCTTGAGCAAGCCGTGGCTGGCCACGCGGAGGTTCATCATGATGAGGCTCGACAGGCCGCCCGGCGCGTACATGACCATCACCAGGAAGGTCAGCCCCAGGTAGAGCAACCAGGCCTTGGTCATCTCGGACAACAGCACCATGGCGAACACCAGCAGCACCGCCCCGAGAATGGGGCCGAAGAAGAACAGCGAGCCCCCCAGGAAGGTGAACAGCAGGTAGGCGCCCGAGCGATGGGCGCTCACCACTTCGGCGGTCACGATCTCGAAGTTGATCGCCGACAGGCCGCCCGCCACCCCGGCGAAGAAGCCCGCAAGCATGAAGGCGATGTAGCGCACGCGTTGGGTGTCGTAGCCGATGAAAGCCACGCGCTCCGGGTTGTCGCGCACCGCGTTGAGGATGCGCCCCAGCGGCGTCTGCGTGAACGCGAACATCAGCGCCGTGCACAAGAAGCAATACACGGCGATCAAGCCGTAGACCTGGATCTGCGGACCGAACGTGATGCCCATGACGGGCTCGCCCACCACCCGGTTGCTGGAAATGCCGCCCTCGCCCCCGAAGAACTCCGGCAGCATCAGCGACATCGACCACACCAACTCACCCACACCCAGGGTGATCATGGCGAAGGTGTTGCCCGATTTCTTGGTGCTCACGGCGCCCAGCAAGGCGGCCACGAGGAAGCCGGCCACCCCGCCCACCAAGGGGATCAGGGACACCGGCAAGGACCAGTCGCCCGCCCCCACCTTGTTGAGCGTGTGGATGGCGGCAAAGGCCCCCAGCCCCACGTACACCGCGTGGCCGAAGCTCAGCATGCCCCCTTGGCCCAACAGCATGTTGTAGGAGAGGCAGACGATGACCATCACGCCCATCTGCGTGAGCATGGTCATGGCCAGGCTGGACGTGAACAGCATGGGCGCCACAAGCAGCACCAGGGCGAAGCCCGACCACACCACCCATCGGCCCAGGTTGACCGGTTTGAACGAATAAGTGTCACGCGCCATGGCTCATTCCTCCCGGGTGCCCAACAGGCCCTTGGGCCGGAAGATCAACATCAGCACCAACAGCAGGTAAGGCAGGATGGGCGCCATCTGAGAAACCGTGATCTTGAGCAGGGGGTAAGCCCAGCTGTCGTAGTTGGGCTGCATGCCCATCTGCTGCATGAGCGTGATGCATGAAGCATCGATCACCACCGCAAAGGTCTGGATCAGGCCAATGAGCAGCGAAGCCAGGAAGGCCCCGGCGAGCGAGCCCATGCCGCCCACCACCACCACCACGAAGATGATGGCCCCCACCGAGGCCGCCATGTTGGGCTCGGTGACGAACGCGTTGCCGCCGATCACCCCGGCCAGGCCAGCGAGGGCACAGCCCCCGCCAAACACACCCATCATCACGCGAGGCACGTTGTGGCCCAGCGCCTGGGCCATGTCCGGGTGCGTCAAGGCGGCCTGGATGATCAAGCCCACGCGGGTGCGGGTGAGCAGCAGCCACAGGCTGCCCAACATGGCCAGGGCCACCAGGGCCATGAAGCCACGGTACATGGGGAATTGGGTGCAGCTGTTGCCGGCGGCCGGGCCACAGATTTCGGGGGTGCCCGCGCCGGCCAGCCACATCAGCCCCTGGCCCTTGACCTGGGCCAGCGTGAACAAGGGGCCATCGAGCGCGGCTGGAACGCGGTAATCCACGTTGGCCGGCCCCCAGATGAGCCGCACCACTTCGAGCACCACGTAAGACAAGCCGAAGGTGACCAGCAGTTCGGGCACGTGGCCGAAGGGGTGCACCTTGCGCAAGGCGAAGCGTTCAAAGCCCGCGCCCATCAGCCCGACCACCAGGGGCGCAACCAACAAGGCGGGGAAAAAGCCAATGAGGCCTGTGAGCGCGTACGCCACATAGGCCCCCATCATGTAGAAGCTGGCGTGCGCGAAATTGAGCACACCCATCATGCTGAAGATCAGGGTGAGGCCCGAACTCAACATGAACAACAACAGCCCGTAGCTCAGGCCATTGAGGAAAAAGACGAAGAACGTTTCCATGGCGCACTGCTTGCAAGCCCGCGAAGGCCTGATTGGAGCGAGGGGCCCGACTGCGGCGTCCGCAATCGGGCAGCGCGAACTGGATCAAGGCCGTCGCGCGTCGGCCGGCATGCCTGTCAGGAAGGCATCTTCATCTGGCACGAAGTGGGCGTGCTGGCCACGTAGGCGTCGTAGGTCTTCACCGGGGCAAAGGTCATGCCGGTGCCTTCGACGTCGTACGGGGCCTTGGGCGAGACCTTTTGCCACATCGAGATGAACAGCCCCTGCTGGAGCTGGTGATCCTTGGCGCGCATTTCGATTTCGCCGTTGAAGCTCTTGACCCGCATGCCGTGCATGGCCTTGGCCACCTTCACCGGGTCGGTCGACTTGGCCTGCGCCATGCCGTTGCCCAGCAAGGTGTAGGCGTGGTAGATCGCGCCGGTGTACCAGTCGTCGTTGAACTTCTTCTTGTACTCGTTGACCAACTTGGTGTACTCGCCACCCATGTTGTAGTCGCCATAAGCCACCTGGTAGACGCGGCTGTCTGCGGCCTTGCCCAGGGCGGTGGGGGTGCCACCGAAGTTGCCGTAGTAGGTGTAGAAGTTGGCTTGCAGGCCTGCCTCGTTGGCGGCCTTCACCAGCAGCTGCAAGTCAGAGCCCCAGTTGCCCGTGATCACCGTGTCGGCGCCAGATGCCTTGATCTTGGCCACATAGGGCGCGAAGTCACGCACCTGGGCCAGGGGGTGCAGGTCGTCGCCCACGATCTGGACATCAGGGCGCTTGCGCTGCAAGTTGGCCTTGGCGAACTTGGAGACTTGTTGGCCGTGAGCGTAGTTCTGGTTGATCAGGTAGACCTTCTTGATCTCGGCGCGGTCCTTCATGAAGGTGGTGAGGGCTTCCATCTTCATCGAGGTGTCTGCGTCCAGACGGAAGTGCCAGAAGCTGCACTTGCTGTTGGTCAGGTCAGGGTCCACCGCAGCGTAGTTCAGGTAGACGATTTCCTTGCCGGGGTTGCGCTCGTTGTGCTTGTTGACCGCGTCCACCAGGGCGCCCGCAGCGCCCGAGCCCAGGCCCTGCACCACGTAGCGCACACCTTGGTCGGCAGCCGACTTCAACGCGTTGAGGGTTTCGGCCGGGCTGAGCTTGTTGTCGATGGAAATGACCTCGAACTTCACGCCAGCCGGGTTGGAGGCACTGAACTTCTCGGCGAAGTACTGCCAGCCACGGAGGTTGTTCTGCCCCACGCTGGCCATCAGGCCGGACAAGGGGTCGATCCAGGCGATCTTGACGGTTTCGCCTTTTTGGGCGAACGCGGCACCAGCAGCAAGGGCCAGGGTGACAGCGAGGCTGGTGCCTCGGATGGCGCGGTTCATGTCGTCTCCTCTCGTAACAAAAGGTTGTGTTCCAAGCAATTTACCCCCCCGTTCACGGGGGCGCCTCAGGGATGACCCGACAGGTGCAGGCACACAACGCGACAGAGCAGCAAAACCGTGCGGAAAAAAGACAAAACCCGAGGCCGGCCTGAGCCGGCGCTCGGGTTCAGCGCCAGGAAGCGTCTAACGGTTCTCAGGCCGTCGGCAGCTTGTGGTCCTTGAAGGTTTCACGCAGCTTGAGCTTGTAAATCTTGCCCGTGGCCGTGTGCGGGATCTCGTCGACGAACACCACGTCGTCAGGCGTCTGCCAGTTCGGGATCTTGCCCTTGAAGAAGGCGAGCAGCTCTTCCTTGGTGGCTTCGGCACCCGGCTTCTTGACCACCACCATCAGCGGGCGCTCGTCCCACTTCGGGTGGAAGGCCGCGATGGCGGCAGCTTCGTGCACGGCCGGGTGGGCCATCAGCACGTTTTCCAGGTCGATGGAGCTGATCCATTCGCCACCCGACTTGATCACGTCCTTGGAGCGGTCGGTGATCTGCATGTAGCCATCGGCATCAATGGTGGCCACGTCACCCGTGGGGAACCAACCGTCGTGCAGCGGCGACTTGTCCATCTTGAAGTAGCTGCCAATGACCCAGTGGCCACGCACTTCGAGGTCGCCGGCGGCCTTGCCGTCCCAGGGCAGCACCTTGCCGTCGCCGTCCACGATGCGCATGTCGATGCCATAGATGCCCTTGCCCTGCTTGGCCAGGATGGCTTCCTTTTGCTCCTTGGGCAGATCGGCGTGCTTGGCCTTGAGGCGGCTGAGCGTGCCCAGCGGCGACAGCTCGGTCATGCCCCAGGCGTGGATCACTTCGACGCCGAAGTCGTCTTGCAGCGTCTTGATCATGGCTGGCGGGCAAGCCGAGCCACCGATCACGGTGCGCTTGAAGGTGCTGAACTTCAGGTTGTTGGTCTTGGCGTGGTTGATGAGGCCCAGCCAGATGGTGGGCACGCCAGCCGAGAAGGTCACCTTCTCGTCTTCGAAGAGGTTGTACAGCGAGGCGCCATCGAGGTGGTGACCCGGCAGCACCAGACGGCAGCCGATCATGGCCGACGAATAAGGCAGGCCCCAGGCGTTGACGTGGAACATCGGCACCACCGGCAGCACGGTGTCTTGCGACGACACGCTCATGGCGTCAGGCATGGCCGAAGCGTAAGCGTGCAGCACGGTCGAGCGATGTGAATAGACGGCGCCCTTGGGGTTGCCGGTCGTGCCCGAGGTGTAGCAGATCGACGCCGCGGTGTTCTCGTCGAAAGTCGGCCAGGCGTAGTTGCCGTCTTCGGCCTCCACCAGGTCTTCGTAGCAGTGCAGGTTGGCCAGCGCGGTTTCACGCGGCATGCTGGCGCGGTCGCACATCAGCACCACGTGCTTCAGGCTCGGCAGCATGGGGGCCAGCTTCTCCACCAGCGGGAAGATGTTGAGGTCCACGAAGATTGCCTTGTCTTCGGCGTCGTTGACGATCCAGGCGACCTGTTGCGGGAACAGGCGCGGGTTGATCGTGTGGCACACCAGGCCCGAGCCCGACACACCGTAGTAGATCTCCAGGTGGCGGTAGCCGTTCCAGGCCAGCGTGCCCACGCGGTCACCGGCTTGGAGGCCCAGTCGGCCCAGGGCTTGCGCCAGCTTGCGGGAACGCAACTCGATGCCCGCCCAGTTGGTGCGGTGGATGTCGCCCTCAACCCGCTTGGAAACAACCTCCACGTCGCCGTTGTGACGCGCAGCGTGCGTCAACAGCGAAGAGATCATCAAGGGCATGTGCATCATCTGGCCCATCAGGCTCATAACGTCTACCTCCAGTGGTGCCGGGGTGCTTCCGGCCGAATGTGAAAACCGATCGTTTCAGATCAGCAGCGCGATCATAGGTGGAGCGCCTGCCGCTTACGTAAAGCAACGCACAGGTACTTACCCTTGGTCTCGGTGGGCGACCAGGGGCGATTCGGGTCAACCCCAGAATTTGGCAAAGGATGACACCGGCTCACGCTGACTGGACAGCGTGTTTTCCACGGCTTGCGGGTCTGCGTGACCCAGTGCCATGCCGCAAATCACGCGCTCGTGCTCCGGGAGTTGCAACTGTTGCGCGATGACCGCATGGTAGGCATTGAAGGCGGCCTGTGCGCAGGTGTCCAGGCCCCGGGCCCGCGCCGCCAGCATCACGGTCTGCATGAACATGCCGCAATCCAGCCAACTGCCCTGCCCCAATCGGCGGTCGATGGTGAACACCAGGCCCACCGGCGCGCCGAAGAAGCGGTAGTTGCGACCTTGCTGTTCGTGCATGCGCTGGCGCTCCGTGCGGCCGATGCCCAGCAATTGGTACAAGGCCAGGCCCAGGGTCTTGCGCCGCTCCTGGAAGGGCTCGAACCACTGTGCCGGGTAATAACCAGGCTCCACGATGGCTTGCGCCGCGCGCGCCGGGTCGTTGTAAGCGGCCAGGATCGCGTCGCTCACGGCCCGCAAGGTCTCGCCGGTCAGCACGTGCACACGCCAAGGCTGGGTGTTGCTGCCCGAAGGCGTGCGCGCCGCCAGCGCCAGGATGTCGGCCACGGTCTCGGGGTCGACCGGCGTGGGCAGGAATGCACGCACCGAATGGCGCCCCCGGATGACGGCGTCCACCGCTTGTTGCGTCAAGGGGGCCTCCGGTGTGGTGACAGGCATGGCGTCTGGCATGGCTTGCTCCCGCTGCATGACCGACATCAGCCGGGCAGTTGCAGCGCTTTCAAGGCCGCGAGCAGGGGTTCAGGCAGGGGCACGGGCCGGCGGGTTTCGCGGTCCACATACACGTGCACGAAGTGACCACTGGCGGCCGACGTGGGGGCGTCGGCGTCGAACAAGCCGATCTCGTAGCGCACGCTGCTCTTGCCGATGTGGGCCACCCGGATGCCGGCGTCCACGGGACGCGGGAAGGCCAGCGAGGCAAAGAAGTTGCAATGGGTCTCGATCACCAGCCCGATCACCTCACCGCCATGGATGTCGAGCACCCCGGCCTCGATCAGGTACTGGTTCACCGCCGTGTCGAAGTAGCTGTAGTAGACGACGTTGTTGACGTGGCCGTACACGTCGTTGTCCATCCAGCGGGTGGAGATCGTGGCGAAGCGGGCGTACGCCTCGCGGGTTTGCGGCTGAGGTCTTTCCATGGGGGCTTCTGCTCGAAATCGTGGTGCCTGAGAACATCATCATAGGTTGGCGAGCGCACCCCCACGGCACCAGAGGTCAGCTGCTCGCTTCGCCGGATTGCCCCTGCGCCCCCCTCGGGTTACATTAACTGACCAGTTGGTCAGTTGATGTTGTCGCCATGGACATGCCTCCGTCGGCCGCCGGCCGTACGCGCCAGCGCCGCAAATCCGATCGCCCGCAGGAATTGTTGGAAGCCGCGCTGGCCTTGTTTGTCGAGCGCGGCCTGGCCAACACCCGTGCGGAAGACATCGCTGCCCGCGCAGGGGTCTCCAAGGGCACGCTTTACCTGTATTACCCGTCCAAAGACGAACTGTTCAAGGCCGTGGTCAGGCAGCACCTGACCGACGTGATCATGGAAGGCGAGGACATCCTGGCGCGCTACAGCGGCCCCACCGCAGACTTGCTCACCGCTCTGGCGCTGACCTGGTGGCGCCGCGTGAGCGTCACCCGGTCGTGCGGCCTGCTGGTGGTCATGATGGCCGAATCCAAACAATTTCCGGAACTGGCACGCTTTTACATCGACGAGGTGATCGGGCCCAGTCGGGCGCTGGCGGCCAAGGCCATCGAATACGGCGTCGCCCGAGGCGACCTCCGCCAGGTGGATGTCAACAGCGCCGTGCTGGGCATCATGGCGCCCCTGCAATTCCTGATGACTTACCACGAGGTGACGTCGGTCTGCCCCACGGAAGACGCCGACATGGCGCCCGAGCACTTTCTGCGCACCCAGATCGACTTGCTGCTGCGCGGACTGCTCAAGTGAGGCCTCTGCACGGCAAACACGCCCACACACTCTCTAAAATCCCT
>JBEEJT010000321.1:0-3282 GCA_041169085.1 Pseudomonadota bacterium
CACCATCCGGATGATCTGGTCGAGGGCGAGCTGACGGTGTCGGCGTCGGTGACCTTCGGGCGTCTGCATCTGGTGCCCCGTCTGGCCGACTTGCAGCGGCGCTATCCGAGGCTGCGCCTGCGCCTGCACTTCGACGACGCCTACACGGACCTGCTGGCCGAAGGCGTGGACGTGGCCTTCAGGCTCGGCGAACCGCTCGACCGGCGATTGCAGTCCCGTCGAATCGGCTCGGCTGTGCGGATGACGCTGGCGTCCCGGGAGTACCTCCGAGCCCATGGGGAGCCGCGACACCCGGCGGAACTTGTGCAGCATCGCTGCCTGATCTACAGCCGTCTGGCGGAACCGCGCCGCTGGAGCTATCGAACCCAGGCTGGCGAAACGCTGACCGTGGACGTCGATGGCCCGTGGTCGACATCCAGTTCCGAGACGCTGAGCCAGGCCGTTCGGGAAGGCTTGGGCATCGCCTACACGACCGAGTGGAACTTCTACGAGGAACTGGATCGCGGATCGGTGCTGCCCTTGCTGCGGGCGTACGAACCCGAGCCGATGCCCTTGCATGTGGTCTATGCGACGCACCGCCGTCCGAGCCTGAAGGTCCAAGCCTTCGTGGACTACTTTGCCCAATCCCTGGCCGGCGACCCTCGCATCGGCCGGATGATTCAAGCTGATGCACTCATCCGATGAATACGTGATCGGTGGTGATCAGTAGTCGCCTGATATCCGGCGGCGAGCAGCACAACCACCGCAGAACCTACAGCCCGGTCAGTCTGGCGAAAGAGCGTGACGAGCCGATCGCGATCCCGCAGCACCGGAACCAGACCGGAGCATCGTCTGGTCGGTCCACAATGACTCTGTTCAGCGGCAACTTGGTGTCGAGGTGGTCGGCCAGTCCGGCGCAGCCCTGAATGGCGCTGGCCTGCGGTCAGGAAAGACAGCCGGCAGACCGGCCGGAGCACCGCTGTCCCCACCCGACCGGAGATAGACCGGAGTGCGGCGCCACAAAGCAAAACGCCCCGGCGCTTGTGACGCTAGGGCGTTGATTTGCTTGAACTTTTTGGCTCCCCGACCTGGGCTCGAACCAGGGACCTACGGATTAACAGTCCGGTGCTTTGCGTGCCCGAGCCGGGCCAAGATCGCCGCCAAGTGCTTGAAAACAAAGGCCATGGCCGGTGCCCGACACAGCGGCGAATGCCTTGAGAGCTGACCAGATGGTGACCATCCGGGGCCGACCGGACCGGAATTGGACCGGCGCAGCACCAGCTCATCGCTGCGCTGCAGCCTTGTAGACCGCTTCGCGCTCCCGTTTGCCAACGGCCACGACCAGCACCGTCACGATGTCGTCCTGGACTTCATAGACCAAGCGGTAACCGGCGTCACGCAGCTTGATCTTGTAGCGGTCCTTCTGGCTGTGCAGCTTCGCCGAGGGCACGTGCGGTTGCTCCAGGCGTTCGGCCAGCTTCTTCTTGAAGACGGCCCTCACCGAGCCGTCCAGCTTCTTCCACTCGTCCAGCGCAGCCGGCAGGAACGCCAACTCATAGGTCATCGAGCGACACCTTCACCGGCGTTTCGCCAGCGGCCAGACGGGCCTCGGCCAGGGCATTCAGTTCGAGATTTTCGAGCCGCTCCAGCAGCGCTTCGTAGGCCGAGGCCGGCACGCAGTAGAAGGTCGGCTCGTTGCGGTTGAGGATGGCCACCGGCAGGCCATCCCCTGCCGCGACAGTCGCCATCGGGTTGCGCTTGAGTTCGGAGATGCTGGCCGTGGTCGAGGCCAGGATGGTGTGGGCCATGGGGAGCTCCAGATGACTCGTTTCTGGTCCGGATTTTAGTGCTGATAAGAGTGCCATGAAGTGGTCATGACGCAGGCCAGGGCCCCGATCGGTGTCAAACATCACCCCCTTACCTGCAAAAGGTCAAGGTATCCGGGGCGATCCAGCCCTTGAGCAAGCGCGCTTCTTGGCCTGCAACTCGATCTCGGCGGGGCCAAACAGCTCTCGGCACACAGACTCCAGTCGCTGGCGAGCATGCCAGCGCAACGGTTCGGGCTGAAGGTCTGCCAGCTGCAACAACTTCTGGCGCTGCAGCCGAAGTTCATGCAGCGCCAGCGTCGCTTGGTGCACAGTCTGTTGCCGCTGCAGCCAGCCCTGGGCCATCTGTCGGTGGTGCGCCGAACGCACCAGTTGCTCGGCCCTGTCAATTTCCTGTGCCTTGATCAGCCGGACTAGTTCGGTCACCAACGTCTGCAGATCTCTCATCGGCGAAAGCTATCACCGGTGTCCAGGGCCTTGGCGACCAGATCGTTCAAATGGGCCAATGCGGCCAGCCGGTCGGCTTCCGGGATCGCGTCCAGCACGGTTCGGATGACTTGGGTGGCCACCTCCCCCCGCACACGAACACCGTTATGCACCTCCAGCAACTTCGCGGTCTCTGCACGAAGAGCGTCCACGACAGCACGAGTACGAGCGTCGATCACGGCCACCTCGGCTTGGGCCGACTGCCGGATACGCATGATGTCCACCACGTCCTTGGCGATGGACAGGACGCCCTGTGCGACCTCAGTTCCAGTATTCACTAGTGCGGTGACATGCTGCTCATTGAGCTTCAGGTTCCGATTCGAAGCGGTTGCCGGGGCGGGCAACTTTTCTACGGGACGGACGGTCACAGCACCTTGGCGCACAGGCAGATCCATCGGGTCACGGCTCATGTGGAACTCCTTGGTTATTCGCAGCATCAGCTGCCATGCAGCCGGTCTTGTCGGCCATCGAAAGTTCTTGGCGCAGTACGGCTAATCGGGCGCGCAAGGCGCCGATGCTGTCCAACCGGTGCAACGCGTCATCTGCGCTACTGTCTTCCTGTGCATGTTCGTCCAAGCGTTCATACACGTCCGAGATCAACGCATAGTTGGCCTGCTTCAACTGGGGAAGTTGCTCGTTCAGCAGCATGGTGTCAATTTCAACCTGCCACGTTTCCAATGCCTCTTGGCTGGCCGTCACTAGCTTACCCTGCCAAGTCATGGCCTCATGCACGAAGCTAACCACTTCGATCAATACTGTCACCGCTATGTTCAGTCGCTCCAGCGCCTGCTTGGTGAAGGTGCTGCCGATCTGGCGATACACCTCGCGCCCGAAGGTTTTCCCGAACAGCTTGCCGCCACGAGACAGGGCCATCTTCGCTAGGTTGCCTGCCCCTGCCGCCGCGCCACCCACGCCGCCCAAGCTGCGCAACAGTCCCTGTACCGCCTGACCGGCCAAGCGTTGGCCTAGTGTGCCGGCCAGGTTCATGGCA
>JBEEJT010000322.1:0-27452 GCA_041169085.1 Pseudomonadota bacterium
GAACTGGTCGAGCTTGGGCACCGACAGACCTTGCACCGACATCACCACCGCGCCGGCGGTGACCTGCTTGTGCTGCAGCTGCGGCGGCTCGGCGCCGATCATCAGCCGCGACAGCCCGGCATTGTCGACCGTGCGCGGATCGACCATGCCGGTGACCTTGCCGCCGCGCAGCACGGTGCAGTTGTGGCACAGCGCGCGGATCTCGTCGAGCTTGTGGCTGATGTAGAGGATCGAGCAGCCTTCGGAGGCGAGCTTCCTCAAGGTGACGAACAGCCGCTCGACCGCCTGCGGGGTCAGCACCGAGGTGGGCTCATCGAGGATCAGCAGCTGCGGCTTGGTCAACAAGGCCCGCACGATCTCGACGCGCTGGCGCTCGCCCACGGTCAACGAGTGCACGTGGCGGTCGGGGTCGACCTCCAGGCCATAGGCGCCCGACACCTCGCGAATGCGGTCGGTGACCTGGGCCAGGCTCATCGACTTGTCGAGGCCCAGCCACACGTTCTCGGCGGCGGTCAGCGTGTCGAACAGCGAAAAATGCTGGAACACCATGCTGATGCCCAGGGCGCGCGCCTCTTGCGGCGATTTGATGTGCACCGGCTGGCCATTGAAGAAGACCTCGCCGGCATCGGGCTTGACCGCGCCAAAGATGATCTTCATCAGGGTGGACTTGCCGGCACCGTTTTCACCCAACACGGCGTGAATCTGCCCGGGCGACACCTTGAGCGACACGCCGTCGTTGGCGCGCACGCTGGGGTACTGCTTGGTGATGCCGCGCAATTCGAGGCGCAAGGTCATGCGTTTCGGTCCTGTGGATGGATCAAGAAGAACCAAGCAAGGTTGACGCCAGCGATGCTGCGCGCCAGACACTGGCCCCCGCAATCAGGGTCTCTCGCAGGTTGCGCTCGTCGCCCAGGGTCATCCAGGCGAACAGGCGTTCGTGCAGCCCGCCCACATCATGCACCTGCGGCGACTTGGCCTGGGCCACGGCGTCGCGGTGGCGCGCCACCTCGCCCTCAGACCAGCTCCAGGCGCACAGGTCGGCCATCAGGCCCGGCTCGATCAGGCCCGCTTCGGCTTGCAAGCCCAAGTGCGCCGCCGCGCCCGCCGTGGCGGCGTGCAGCGCCTTCCAGGTGGTCAGGCGCACGCCCTGCATCGCCTGGATCTTGTAGGCATCGCCCATGTTGCGCAACATGGACAGGCTGGTGCCGCCGCCCACGTCGCTGGCCAGGCTCACGTTCACGCCATCGGCTTCAGCGCCACGCCAGTCAAACAGGCCGCTGCCCAAAAACAGGTTGGACGAGGGGCTGTGCGCGATCTGGGCGCCATGGGCGCGCAGCACGGCGCGGTCTTCGGCGTTGAGCCAGATGCCATGGGCCAGCACCGCGCGCGGGCCGATCAGGCCGTCGCGGTCGTAGACATCCAGGTAGCTGCGCGCATCGGGGAAGAGTTGCGCCACCCAGGCCACCTCGTCGCGGTTCTCAGCCACGTGGGTCTGCATGTAGACGCCGGCGTGGTGGCGGCACAGGGCGCCGGCCATCTTCAGCTGCTCGGGCGTGCTGGTGGGGGCAAAGCGCACGGTCACGGCAAAGGCCTGGCGGTCGCGGCCGTGCCAGCGCTGGATCAGGTCGACGCAATCGCGCTCGGCCTGGGCCACGTCATCGCGCAGGCCATCGGGGGCGTGGCGGTCCATCAGCACCTTGCCGGTGACCAGGCGCATCTGCGCGCGGCTGGCCTGCTCGAACAGGGCTTCGGCGCTGACCTTGTGCACCGTGGGGAAGACCACCGCCGACGTGGTGCCATGCGCCCACAGCGCCTTCAAAAAGCGCTCGGCCCCGGCTTGCGACACGGCCGGGTCCACATACGCCCGCTCGGCGGGGAAGGTGTAGGTGTTGAGCCAATCCAGCAGTTCGGTGCCAAAGCTGGCGATCACATCGAGCTGCGGGCAGTGCACGTGGGTGTCGATGAAACCGGGCAGCACCAGCTGGCCTTGGTGATCGCTGATTGGCACGCCCTGCCAATCGGCGCGCAACGGCTGGCTCAGCGGCTCGACCGCCACGATGCGGCCGCCTTCGATGCGCACGCGGTGGGCGGGGCGCCAGCGCACCGCGCCGGACTGCCAGGCCTCGGCGGGGGCGGCAAAGCCCGGGTCGGCGGGGAAGTCCAGCAGGTCGCCCTGCCAGATCAGCCGCGATGAAGGGGTGGAAGCGCTCATGCTTGGGGGCCTTGCGCCGCACGGCGCGCTGAAGATGAAGCGGATGCGTGGGTGGCGCTGGCCGCCAGCTGGCGCACCACGTCACGCACCTGCTCGCGCAGCCAGCGGTTGGCAGCCGAGCGGTGGGTCAGGTCGTGCCACAGCTGGTAGTAGTTCATCGACGGGTAGTTGACCGGGCAGCGGATGATGCGCACCGGCAGGCCATCGAGGTAGCGCTCGCAAAAACGCCGCCCCGTGGTCAGCACCAGCAAGGAGCCTGCCACCAGCTGCGGCAGCTGCGAAAAGTGCGGGCTGCGCACCACGATGTTGCGCCGCAGGCTGCGGGTGGCCAGGTGCTCGTCGATGATGCCGACCGCGCCCGGGTGCATGGCCGTGGGGGCCACGTGCTCGGCGGCCAGGTACTGGTCGACGCTCCAGGCGCGCTTGCCCTCTTTGGGCAGCCGGGCGGCGGGGTGATCGGCGGCCACCATGCACACCACCTCGTCGGCCATCAGGCGGCCCAGGTGCAGCTCGTCCGAGGGCTGCAGCCAGTTGCCGACCACCAGGTCGACCTCGCCCCGGGCCAGCGAACGGCGGTAATCCATGTCCGGCGTGAGGGGAATCACCTCGACGCGGCACTGCGGCGCCTGGCGGCGCAAAGTCAGGATCAGCTCGGGCAAAAACTGCGGATCGAGGAAATCCGCCGCCCCGATGCGGAAGGTCAGCGTGGTGATCGCCGGATCGAAATCCCGCAGGCTGCTCTTGTGCCCGAACATCTGCTGGGCATGGTCCAGGATGGCCGCAGCCGGCGCCACCAGGCCCAGCGCCACATCGGTGGGCGCCATGCCCTGGCCCGAGCGCACCAGCAGCGGATCGCCCGTGAGCGCGCGCAGCCGCTTGAGCTGGGCGCTCACGGCAGGCTGGCTGGAGTTCAGGCGGGTGGCCGCCCGAGAAACGCTGCTTTCGGAGATCAAGGTGTGCAAGACGCGGATCAGAGACAGATCGATCTTGTCGAAAAGCGGGGATCCAGACATGTGTGTGCGCTGATGATGGCCATCAGCGTGATCATATGACCACAGCCCGCATTTTCTCTACCCTGTGATCGAAACCTGAGTCATCCTTTCGGCTGTGTGGCGCGGGACTTGCGTCCACCCACAGCCTGCACCGCCTTGAAGCCTGGAGCCCGGCCATGAGCCCCTCTGCCCCCATGCCTGCACCCTTGCCTGCCGACCTGCCCCCTGCCCGCCCGATTCGCTTCGTTCACCAGGGCCAGATCCGCGAAGTCAGCGGCCTGCCGCCCACCACCACCGTGCTGCAGTGGCTGCGCGAACACGCCCACTGCACCGGCACCAAAGAAGGCTGCGCCGAGGGCGACTGCGGGGCCTGCACCGTGGTCGTGGGCGAATCCGGCCCCGATGGCCAGTGGCAGCAGCAAACGGTGAACGCCTGCATCCAGTTTTTGCCCGCGCTCGACGGCCGCGTCCTGCTGACGGTCGAAGACGTCAGCCAGGACACCGCCACCGCTGGCGAGCTGCACCCCTGCCAGCAGGCCATGGTGGCCTGCCACGGCTCGCAGTGCGGCTTCTGCACCCCCGGCTTCATCATGAGCCTGTGGGATGTGTACCAAGGCGGGCCGCAAGCGCCCGACCGCGCCACCCTGGCCGACGCCCTGTCGGGCAACCTGTGCCGCTGCACCGGCTACCGGCCCATCCTGGATGCAGGCGAGGCGATGTTCAAGCCGCCCCACCGGGCCTGGTCGCCCGCCGCCACGCAGGCCTTGCTGGCCCAGATCGATGCGGCCGACGGCCTGGTCTACGCCGCCACGCCCCTGGGCGGCGCCCCAGGCAGCACCCAACGCTTCTGGGCCCCGCGTGACGTGGCCACCTTCTCGGCCCTGCGCGCCGCCCACCCTCAGGCCCGCTTGCTGGCCGGCGGCACCGACATCGGCCTGTGGGTGAACAAGCAGTTCCGCGAGCTGGGCGACATCCTCTACGTGGGCCGCGTGGCCGAGCTGCAGCAGATCACCGAGTTCACCGGCACCGACCGCCTGGGCCAGCCCGCCCAGGTGCTGCGCGTGGGGGCCGGCGTGTCGCTCGAAGCCGCCTGGGCCCGCCTGGCCGAGCGCGTGCCCGCCTTGCGAGAGCTGTGGCTGCGCTTTGCCTCGCCGCCCGTGCGCCATGCCGGCACGATGGTGGGCAACCTGGCCAATGGCTCGCCCATTGGCGATGGCGGCCCGGTGCTGCTGGCGCTGGGTGCGCAGCTGGTGCTGCGCCTGGGCGATGTGCAACGCACCCTGCCGCTGGACGCCTTCTACCTGGACTACATGAAGAACGCGCTGCAGCCGGGCGAATGGATCGAAGCGGTCGAGATCCCGCTGCCCGCTGCGGGCGATGTGTTCCGCGCCTACAAGGTGTCGAAGCGCCGCGACAGCGACATCTCGGCCGTGTGCGCCGGCCTGTGGCTGCGCTTCGATGGAGAGCGCATCGCCCACGCCCGCCTGGGCTGGGGCGGCATGGCGGCCACCGCACGCCTGGCCTCGCGCACCCAGGCCGCCCTGGTGGGCCAGCCCTGGACCGAAGCCACCGTGCAGCAGGCCCAGGCCGCGCTGGCGCAAGACTTCACCCCCATGAGTGACCAACGCGCCTCGGCCGGCTACCGCCAGCGCGTGGCCGCCAACCTGTTGACCCGCTTCTGGCTGGAAACGCGCGCCGCCGCCCCGCTGCCCGCCGACCAGGCCCAGGTGTGGCCTGCGCTGCCTTGACGAGGGGGACCGCACCATGAACCAGATCACCCCTGCCGGCCGCAGCCACGCCCACGAATCGGCCCACCTGCACGTGGCCGGCGAAGCCGCCTACATCGACGACCTGCCCGAGCTGCAAGGCACGCTGCACGCCGCCCTGGGCCTGTCGCCCGTGGCCCACGGCAAGCTGATCGCCGTGGACGTGGCCGGCCTGCGCGCCCTGCCCGGCGTGGTGGCCGTCATCACGGCCGCCGACATCCCTGGCGTGAACGACTGCGGCGCCATCGTCCACGACGACCCCATCCTGGCCGATGGCGTGGTCATGCACGTGGGCCAGCCCATCGTGGCCATCCTGTCTGCCCAACGCGAGTTGGCCCGCCGCGCGGCCGGCCGCATCAAAGAGTTCGTCACCATCGAACCCCTGCCCGCCTTGCTGACGCCCGCCCAGGGCCACGCCGCCGGCCAGTACGTGGTGCCGCCCATGCGCCTGCAGCGCGGCGATGCCGCCCAGGCCATGACCCAGGCCCCGCAACGCCTGCGCGGCCACTTCCACCTGGGCGGGCAAGAACAGTTCTACCTCGAAGGGCAGATCGCCTACGCCATCCCCAAAGAGAACCAGGGCATGCTGGTGCACTGCTCCACCCAGCACCCCAGCGAAATGCAGCACAACGTGGCCCACGCGCTGGGCCTGCACGCCCACCATGTGCAGGTGGAATGCCGCCGCATGGGCGGTGGCTTTGGCGGCAAAGAAAGCCAATCGGCCCTGTTTGCCTGCGTGGCGGCCGTGGCTGCGGCCAAGCTCAAGCGGCCCGTGAAGCTGCGCCCCGACCGCGACGACGACTTCATGATCACCGGCCGCCGCCACTGCTTCGAGCACAGCTACGAAGTGGGCCACGATGCCGAAGGCAAGGTGCTGGCCGCGCAGATCGAGATGGTGTCGCGCGCCGGGTTCTCGGCCGATTTGTCGGCGCCGGTGATGACCCGCGCGCTGTGCCACTTCGACAACGCCTACTGGCTGCCCGATGTGGACATGCACGGCTTTTGCGCCCGCACCCACACGCAGAGCAACACCGCCTTCCGTGGCTTTGGTGGCCCGCAAGGCGCCCTGGCCATCGAGGTGATCCTGGACAGCATCGCCCGCCGACTGGGCAAAGACCCGCTGGACGTGCGCCTGGCCAACCTCTACGGCGTGGGCGAGCGCAACACCACGCCCTACGGCCAGGTGGTGGAAGACAACGTGCTGCATCGCCTGATCGGCGAGCTGGAAGCCAGCAGCGATTACCGCGCCCGCCGCCAGGCCGCAGCCGCCTTCAACGCCACCAGCCCCGTGCTCAAAAAGGGCATTGCGCTCACGCCGCTGAAGTTCGGCATCAGCTTCAACGTGGTGCACCTCAACCAGGCCGGCGCGCTGGTGCACGTCTACAACGACGGCAGCATCCTGGTGAACCACGGCGGCACCGAAATGGGCCAAGGCCTCAACACCAAGGTGGCGCAAATGGTGGCGCACACCCTGGGCGTGGGCCTGGACCGCATCCGCGTGACGGCCACCGACACCGCCAAGGTGGCCAACACCTCGGCCACGGCCGCGTCCACCGGCTCTGACCTGAACGGCAAGGCCGCCGCCGATGCCGCCCACCAAATCAAGGCACGCCTGGTGGCCTTCATGGCCCAACGCCACAGCGTGCCGCCCGAGCAGGTGCGCATCGAAGCCGACCAGGTGCACGCCGGCACCACCACCCTGAGCTTTGAAGACGCCGTGATGGCCGCCTACATGGCCCGCGTGCAGCTGTGGTCAGACGGCTTTTACGCCACCCCCGGCCTGCACTGGGACCGCACCACCATGCAAGGCCGCCCCTTCTACTACTTTGCTTACGGCGCCGCCTGCAGCGAGGTGCTGGTCGACACCCTGACGGGCGAACACAAGGTGCTGCGCGCCGACGTGCTGCACGACGTGGGCCGATCCATCAACCCCGCCATCGACATCGGCCAGATCGAAGGCGCCTTCATCCAGGGCATGGGCTGGCTGACCACCGAAGAGCTGTGGTGGCACCCCAGCAGCGGCAAGCTGATGACCCACGCGCCATCGACCTACAAGATCCCCACCGCCAGCGACTGCCCGGCCGACTTCCGCGTCAAGCTGTTTGACAACGCCAACGCCGAAGACACCATCTACCGGTCGAAAGCCGTGGGCGAGCCCCCGCTGCTGCTGCCGTTTTCGGTGTTTTTGGCGATCAAAGATGCGGTGGCCGCCTGCGGCCCCAAGCGCTGCGACCCACCGCTGCGCGCCCCCGCCACGGCCGAAGCCATTTTGGATGCGGTGGACGCCGTGCGCACCGCCTGAAACACCAGACGCCCCAGCCACCCGCCATGCCGCCCAACGCCCACCCCGCCCCCGAGGCCCGCCGCGTGCGCCAGCAGGCCGAGGCCTGGGTGCAAGCCGGCCGCGCCGCCGTGGTGATCGAGGTGCTGCAGGTGCAGGGTTCGATCCCGCGCGAAGCCGGCACCCGCATGCTGGTGGACGCCACCGAGGTGGTGGGCACCGTGGGCGGCGGCCACCTGGAGTGGCAGGCCATCGCCATGGCCCGGCAAGCCCTGGCCGAAGCGCCCCACCCCACCCCGTGGACGCACCGCTTCCCCCTGGGGCCGGCCCTGGGCCAATGCTGCGGCGGCGTGGTGGATTTGCGCTTTGCCCCGCTGGATGCCCCAGCCCTGGCCGCCTGGCCCGCCGCGCGCCCGCGCTTTCACCTGGAGCTGTACGGCGCCGGCCACGTGGGCCAGGCCATCGTGCGGCTGCTGGCCACGCTGGACTGCACCGTGCGCTGGATCGACGCCCGCGACCATGAAGCCGGCTGGCCCGGCCAGCCCAGCGCCGATTGGCTGGCCCAACTGCCCGATCACATCAGCTACCTGAGCAGCCCCCACCCCGCCGACGAGGTGGCCGATGCCCCGCCCGGCGCCTGCCACCTGGTGCTCACCCACCGGCACGACCTGGACTTTGAGATCATCGACGCCGTGCTGCGCCGGGGCGACGGGCATTTCAACGGCCTGATCGGCTCGCAAACCAAGCGCGCCCGCTTTGAACACCGCCTGGCCGACCGGGGCCTGAGCCCCGCGCAACTGGCCCGCCTGACCTGCCCCATCGGCCTGGCTGGCATCACCGGCAAAGCGCCCGAGGTGATGGCCGTGGCCATCGTGGCGCAGCTGCTGGCCCTGACCACCGACCCCGCATGAACACCGCCCCCACCTTGCTGATCCACAACGCCGACGTGGTGGCCAGCATGAACGACGCGCACGACGAATGGCGCCACGCCAGCGTGCTGATCCAAGGCCCCGAGATCATCGCCGCCGGCCCCACCGACAGCCTGGACCCAGCCCTGTTGGCCCGCGCCGAGCGCGTGATCGACGCGCGCGGCCACGTCGTCATCCCCGGCCTGGTGAACACCCACCACCACATGTACCAAAGCCTGACGCGCGCCATCCCCGCCGCGCAGGACGCCGAGCTGTTCACCTGGCTGCGCACGCTGTACCCCATCTGGGCCGGCCTGACGCCAGAGATGGTGCATGTGTCGACCCAAGTGGCCATGGCCGAACTGCTGGTGAGCGGCTGCACCACCAGCAGCGATCACCTGTACCTGTACCCCAACGGCGTGAAGCTGGACGACAGCATTGCCGCCGCCGCCGAGATCGGCATGCGTTTTCATGCCAGCCGGGGCTCGATGAGCGTGGGCGAAAGCGCCGGCGGCCTGCCGCCCGACAGCCTGGTGGAGCGCGAGGCCGACATCCTGGCCGACAGCCAGCGCCTGATCGAGCGCTACCACGACGACAGCCGCTTCAGCATGCTGCGCATGGCGCTGGCGCCATGCTCGCCGTTTTCAGTGAGCCCCGATTTGATGCGCGAATCGGCCGCTCTGGCCCGCAGCTACCAACGCGGCGTGCGCCTGCACACCCACCTGGCCGAAAACGACCACGACGTGGCCTACAGCCGCGCCAAGTTCAACCAGACCCCCACCGAATACGCCGAAAGCCTGGGCTGGCTGGGCCCCGACGTGTGGCACGCCCACTGCGTGAAGCTCGATGCCCACGGCATTCGCCGCTTTGCCGCCACCCGCACCGGCGTGGCCCACTGCCCGTGCAGCAACATGCGCCTGGCATCCGGCATTGCGCCAGTGCGCCGCATGATGGACGCCGGCGTGCCCGTGGGGCTGGGGGTGGATGGCTCGGCCAGCAACGATGCGGGGCACATGATGGCCGAGGCCAGGCAGGCGATGTTGTTGGCGCGGGTGGGGCGCAGCCTTGAACCGTTTGGATGTGACCGTGGGCCTGCGGACATGAGCGCGCGCGCCGCGCTGTGGCTGGCCACGCGAGGCGGCGCCAGCGTGCTGGGGCGGGATGACATTGGGCAGATCACGCCGGGCTATGCGGCTGACATTGCGATCTTTGGTACGCGCACTTTGGGGATGGCGGGGGCGGCGGTGCATGACCCGGTGGCGGCGTTGACGATGTGCCATGGGGAAGCGGCGGCTTGGACGATCGTCAACGGGCGAATTGTTGTGGAAGGCGGGAGAGTAACCACGGTGGCCTTGCCCTCGGTGGTGGCGCAGCACAACCAGATGGCTAGGGTGTTGGTGACTGGCTGAGAGTGAGTTGTGCTGTCAGCAGCGTTCGACCTGTGAGCGGGCCACGGACGCCGGGCAGACAACTCCGCTCGTGTCCCCCGGGGCGGACTTCGTCCCCCCCTCCTCCTTTACCTCGCTGCGTTGCCTACCCGACATCCGCGGCTTGATACTGGAGTGGCGCGCGACGGGCGGCTTTGCAGCGGGTGCAGCCTTTCACGCTCAGCCCCCGTACTGACGCTGCTAGGCATGTAGCTGTTATTCTGCTCGACCATGCGCGTCAGCTTGATCGGCGGCTAGAAGAAGTGCAGCGGACCTAGGCCACCCGCGCCGCACTCGTGCCGTCGACACCCTCGCCCCTAACGCTCAAGCTCGTGTTCTCAACCCTGAGCGGCCGGTCATGCTTTGCCACTCCGATAATGCCGATGAGCTCACATGCGTCCAGGGGCGGAACGCTTCGCGCGTCGCCCAGCAACTAGACTCGGGAGGAAAGAACTTGTCCATTGAAAGCACGAAGAAGCAGCTGATCGAGTTGCTTGAAAGAGCCGACACCAATGTCATCGCGCTTTCGGGAAAATGGGGCACCGGCAAGACCCACCTATGGAACGAGGTGAAGAAGGAGTCGAAGGACGAGAAGGTCCAGAAGGCTCTCTACGTGTCATTGTTTGGCCTCTCCACCGTCGACCAGGTCAAACGTAAGCTGATGGAAGGCGCACTGCCTGATGCGGCTATCGGAGGCGGAAGGCTCGAAGCGGTCAAGAGCATTTTCAGAACTGGCGTGACCGCGGCCGCGACGCATTACAAGGCGCTCGCCGCGATCAACGATCTCAACTTGCTCTTAATCGCTCCGGTGGCGCTGCGGAACCGTGTGATCGTGATCGACGACATCGAACGCAAGCACGAAAAGCTTGGGATCGACGAAGTGCTCGGGTTCATCGACGAGTACTCCAAGGAGTTCAAGTCCCGATTCGTCCTGGTGCTCAACGACGACCAGTTGTCGAGCAAAGGCGAGCAGGAGAAGTTGTGGGCGACTTTTCGCGAGAAAGTCATCGACCAGGAAATCAGGCTTTCGACATCACCTGAGGAGGCCTTCTCGATCGCCATCAAGCTGTGGCCGTCGAAGTACGAAGCGGTGCTCAATAGGGCTTGCATCGCCTGCGCCCTGACGAACATCCGGATCGTAGGCAAGGTGATCAAGGCCGCCAATCAGATCCTGGCGAACAGGGATCTGGCCGATGCTATTCAGGCGCGGGTCGTGCCCTCTATCGTGCTGTTCGCTGCGATCCACTACCGCGGCCTTGAGGACGGCCCTGACTTCCAGTTCGCTCTCAATGTCGCGAATCCCGACTGGGGCCATTTAGTTCGCGACAAGAATGCCGAGCCTACTGAGATGGAGAAGCGCGAGGACCGCTGGCGCATGCTCATGAGCGAGCTAGGAATCAATGGTTGCGACGACTTCGAGAAAGTGCTCGTGGAATTTCTGGAGTCGGGTCTGTTCGAAAGCGATCTAGTGCAGGCGATCATCGAGCGCTACGTCGCCGAGGGCGAGGCGATGGATGCGCGTCAAAACGCCCGCGCCTTCATCGCCAAGGCCATTTGGGACCACCGCGCCACCGACGCCGACCTCGTCGCGCAGGCCGCAGGCTTTCCCGCCGCCGCGTATCACCTCGACCCCTACGTCGCCACGGAGCTCCACGGTATCCTAGGCGAGCTCGTCGGCGGGCAGCCGTTGGCGGATCAGGTGATCCAGGCATGGATCGCGGCGTTCAACGCGCGCGGCGGCCCAGCTCCGGAGGACGACAACCCATTCGGCAACCCGCTGCACCAAGATATCAAGGCCGCTTTCGACGCGGCAGCGGCGCAGGCGTACGCGGAAGCGACTGTGGTGCAAGCGTGCATGCACATCATTGACTACAACGGTTGGGGGACGATGCAAGAAGTTGCGATGAAGAACGCGACGGCCGCCGACTTTGAATCTGCGATCCGCGGAATGGACATCGACACGCTTCCTCGCTTTATGCGAAGAATGATCCAGATGCGGCTTCAGAAAAGAACCTACGACCAGCATTTTGGGACCGCGTCGGAACGCTTCATGGAGGCGTGCAGAGCTATCGCGAACGATCAGGCGCCCGGCTCGATTCGCTTGGCAAAATTGATACGATGGCTGTTCGAGAGGACCGCGCTTGCCTCGGAGTTGAACCCGCTAGAGCTGCCGCAGGTGGCCAGGCAGCATCAGTAGGGTGGGGAAGGCGCAGCGGCGGCCAAGTAGTCGCGAACCAGAGAAGCTCGTGGGGCGCTGGCGATTTGGGGCAGCCGATGTCGAATTAGGATCGGCTTGAGCCCGACGCCACGCGCAAGAGCAACCGTCGGTGCCGGATCGCTAGGCGTTCTGATTTTGAAGGCCGCTGACGAGGGCGAAGCGTTCGAAGATGACGGCAGCCCTTCAGCGTCCGGTTTTCGTTTAGGGGGCGTCATTCAACCTTCGACGGCGAATAACTCACTTCAGCCTTGAGCAGCCGACACGGTCGTCAGCTCCGCAGCGGTTGCTAACATCTCTCTGATCGAACCGAAGGACTGGTTAGCTCGGAGAACCAGACATTCGGCCGATATGCCAAGCGGCAAAACGGCCAAATGGATAAGCAGCGCGACGCCTAGCACAGCAATCCGCGAAGAAGCCCCTGTCTGTTGAAAATGAAGCATCGCGGCAGCAAGATTGGGCCCCCGCTCGACATGACGCCGACCTACCCATCCCAATCAAGGCGTTCGGCGCGTTCATCATGTCGTTCGGCGTCCATCTCATATCCTTCAGCGAGGCGATCCAGTGCCTTGGCCGTATGAGGGTGTTCATAAGCGACCGCCTTGGCCCAAGCACGATACTTGGCCGCCTCACTGCGTTCAAGAGCCCCACCGTCGCGCGGCATGCGTGATGTCACACCTCGCAGATTGACTTTGCCCACGCAAAAGCCATCCAGCATCGCTTTGTTGCGGAAGAGATCGAGCACGTCGCGCACAGGCTCCGCCGGCCAGACTCCATCCTCCCCCATTGGCGATGCAGCAAGCATGGTGCCGATGCGATCAAGGGCAATTTCCTCGCGTCCAACGGCCTTGGCAAGACTGCGGGCCACCTTGATCCAGTTTTCCAGCGCCTTACCGTCAATCGTTCCGTCGCCACGCGTACCTGGCAGGCGATTCCAGAGTCCCAGCAGGCTGTAGGCCTGATGCGCAACTGCACTCGCCTGCTCAGCATCTGCTGGTTCATCCTCAACCACACCACTGTCCTCTGCTGGCCGGAAGACTGCGCTCAGCATCTGAATGAAGAGCTCCGGATCCTCTGACAACGCCTGGAGGAGAACCTTCGGTGGGCGGGAAGAGTACTCAAGCAGCTGAAGGTAGTTCCACTCCAGCGCGACCAGTGTCTTTCGGTCTACGTCGTCCCGCTCGTCAAGCAAGGCAAGGATATTGGCAACGTGATACTGGAACATGGTCGCATCGTTGCCGCTCACGTCATCATCGACTGGTTGATGCGCAGCCTGCTGCAGCAACTCAATCAGCGACGCTGACGGCAAGTCCACCTTGCCGTTACGGTCGGCCAAGGCGAGTGCATGACGCGCCCGTCCCGCCTTGATGAATTGGTGGATGGCGTATGCGGTGTTGGCACTGTCGCCATCCACCCAAAACACAGGAGCACGTTTCCAGTAGTTGCCCTCCGTTTCGCCCCCGATGTCTGCAACCTGGTCCCAGACCCATCGCTCCATCGGAAGCGCTCGCAGCACCGTCATCAAGGCATCGTCGCCCCAGTGCTCTGCGCATGCCCTGTTGATCAAGCCGACGCCCCAATCTGCGCCCCGTCCCCGCAAGCCAGACACGATCAAACCATGTGCGACGTCACGTTCGCAAGGGTTGTCGCTGCGCGCGGCTGCTTCAATCAACTTGTCTACATCCTCGTTCGCGAGGCCGCCGTCATGCAATGCCTTGCCAATGAAGCCAGGCGCGTCGCTCAGCCTGGACAACGCCAACACGCCAGCGATGCCTTCGCTCGCGTAGAGGTCGTGAGCCGCCTCGACACGGGCGGCATCGACGGCCCGCTGCTCGGCCTCCCAGCCTGCCTTTGGCGGGCTGGGCAACGCCACTGCCTGCTTGAAAAGCCACACTATTCGCTGCAAGTGATCGGCAGGGGTGAAGTGATCGTAAATGGCTGCCAGACGGTCCAGCACAGCGGGCTGCAAACACCAATCTGCATCCGGGAACTGCCTGTGGCGGTGCAAGACATCGCGCAACTTATCCCAGAAGATCATGCGATCCTCCTGGCGGGTGATGAGCGGTTCTTTTGCCACGAGAACATCCACGGCGGCATCTGGGCCCGGCGCGAGGTCACCAAGTCGGTCAAGCAGCGCCACCCAGCGCACCGGGGTCTCCCCGACATCCGCGAGAAGGCGTTCGCTGATGTGCGTTGCACCGCGCTGTATCAGCTCCCATGTGACGACCTCGACTTCATCAACGCTGAAGTCGCGCCATCGAGGCAAGGGCGAAGGAGTAGACGAATCACGCCCACGCGGCAAGATGCCCAGCATCAACTTCCAGGCCGCATGGGGTTCGCGTTTACGGATCAGGTCCAGTGCACGCAGTCGCTCGTCGAGCGTCGCAAAGGTCTGCGGATGCCACAGCAGATGAATTCCGCGCAGACTGCGTGCGGGACCGTTCGCATAGCGTCTTGGCTTGACGTCGATGGCGTCCAACCGTGCCAGGAGAAGTGTCACACGTGGCATCCACTGCGGCGACCAGGCCAGCGACTCCAACGCCCACATCAAATCGGACAGGTACTCGGTGCCAGTCAGCCCGCCTTCGTCTGAGCCGAACAGCGCGCCGATCGGTGGACTGGCTTGGTCCAGGCTGTCCCCCACCGCAGACAGAAAGGCTTCGGGAGAGGCTTCGGCCAAGAGGCGGAAGTCGCGCGACAATGACCACCACCGTCGTCCATCGGCGTCGTGCAGCAGCCTTTCGACAATCGCATCCGCTCGCCGCGACGCGTTGGGTACCGTGGTGACTTCTTTGCCCCAGAGCGCAATGAGGATCAGAACCTGCCCGATCCCATGGCGCAGCATCCCCGAATACACCGGGCGGACGCCTTTGATCGCGGCCATCCAACGTTCACCAGGCGCCATCTCGAATCGTGGGTCGGCTGAACCCAATACAGCATGAGCGGCGGACTCGAAGCGTTCGATGTCCCTCACCGTCAGGTACCGCGCCAGCCGCAGCCAGGCGTCGTACGGTGAAGCGACGCGCCATGTGGCACCCACTTTCTGCAGTGGGCTGTCGAACTGGCCGACATAGGGCGTCAGGGCAGCGGTGACCCGGTCATAGGGCGCATCGGCAAGTTCCGACAAGCGCGCTTTATCCGCTTCGACGTTTTCATCCCAGCCCCCGGCAAGCAACGCGGCCAACAGCTCATGGGGTGGCGGGCTATCCACCCACGTGGGCTGACTGCCAGCGGCTGATGGGATCAGTCGGCGCAAAACGGCGAGGTTGCGAGCGCTGTCGCGTGCTAGGGCTTGGGCTCTTGGTTCGGCGATCCCTGCCGCCTGAAGCGCGCAGGCAATGCCTTCTCTTGATGGCCGCGCCAATGCACGGACTTGCCCGTTTGAGGCGACATGCTCGTCATAAGCCTGAAGCACGAAGTGCCCTCGGTCAGCCAGCGTTCGGGCAAGACCCGCCGACGGCTCGGTCAGAACGATGATCAACTGGCTCTGCGCGTTGGCGAGCGCCCGAGCCGCCTCGGCGGTGGTGGCCACAATGGCGCGGGCACGGTAAGCTTTGCTCAGGTCTTCGGGCAGCTCGCTGAGCACGGCATGGAAAAACGCCACGACCTCATCGGTGTTTGTCGCCTGCAAAGACAACACCGACGGCGCACCACGCAACCACCGGAGAACCATGGCAGCATCTTGGTCGCGGTCAGCGAGCACGAACTCTTCGGTCAGCCGCCACTGCGTGGCTCGCGACCATTCCTCCCACATCTCGTCAAGCTCCCGCGTACCGGGTGGCCGCTTGTCCAATCGAACTGCCAACCACAGACCAACGGCAGGGCCTTGTTCAATCCAGTGAACCAGATCGTCAGCGTCATAGACGCGCACGTCAAACCATTGGCCTTCGGCTTTCTTTGCTGACGCCCATGCGTCTTTTTTTGGCCAGTGCTGCAACGTGACAAAGATGTAGGTCGATGACGCTGGGTCAACCCCATCGGGCTCAGCCGTGCGTTTGCGATAGTCTTTTTCAGCCTTCCCGGGAACGTCGCTGCGCTGAGCACTGAGTTCCCAGCCCACAGTGCCGGAGGGTACGTATTCGCTGGCAACATCACATACGGTTCTGGCATCCCAGCCAGGATGTCGAACGCCTTCGTCTGCGGGAATGCGCATCCGAACAGTGTTTCCGTGAGTAGCCCGGATCAAAAACGCCAACAAGGTCGGCAAGCTGAAGGCGCCATCTATGCGGCCTGCCCACTCTGCCAAGTCCGCAGCACTGACCCATCTCACGGGCATGCCTGGACGGCTGGACTGGCCCACGACCGGCACTGTTGGGCCCATCACTGCGCCAGTGGGCAAAAATCGAATCCCCTCTCTTTCAAGGGCAGCGCGGATGGCCTTGGCGTTATTGGGCACGGGTGTCCGGCGACCGCGCTCAAAGTCAGCCACCGTGGATAGGGCGACATTGGCCGCCTTGGCAAGGTCCTGCTGCGACCAAGCCAAAAGCGCCCGAGCGGCCTTCACACGACGGGGATCCAAGTCGTGAGTGGATTCTGGTTCAAGCGAGCTCATGTCATACTAATTATATGACCTCGGCAAAAAATTCAACTTTACCCTTGTTGTCTGCGGTTAAATGACCGGTTTTGCCTAAACCGATCCCTCGGCAATCGGCACTGTCCGACTCAGTTCAGCCAATTGCAGCCAGCCGTCGCTCCACGACTGCCGATTCAAACCCACTGCACCCACACACGATCACCGCCAACTTCCCTGGCTGAAGAGCAAGATCCCCTAGATCACTCTGAGGTCCCCATGCTCGACGACCCACGCTGCTGCGGCAGCGGCACCTGCATCATCAACGCCGAGGGCCTTTGCTGGTGCGGCCAGCTCTGGGAAGGCGACCGCCTGCTGGGCCCCGCATCCGCCTGTGCAGCGCCCACCGTCTCGGCCCAGCCTGCCCAGGCCCGCACCGCTGAAGCCCACACCCTCACCGAGCCAACCCGTGCCCCCGCACACCCTGCCCATCCCTGAGGGCACCCCAGCCGCCCCCACCGCCCTGCCCCGCCAGGCCTCGGTCCCCGAGGGCCGCCTCTCGCGCAGCCTGCACCTGGGCCGCCTGGCGGGCGAGCTGTTGGCTGGCGCGGTGGCCACCGGCGCGGGGCAGCTGGCGCGGGGCGAGCGCCCGTCGTGGTCGGCCAGCTTGCTGACGCCGGGCAACGCGCACCGCCTCACCGAGCGCCTGGCGCACATGCGCGGCGCGGTGATGAAGCTGGGGCAGATGCTGTCGATGGACGGCCAGGGCGTGCTGCCCGCGCCCTTTGCCGACCTGCTGGCCCGCCTGCGCGACCAAGCCTACGCCATGCCCGCCACGCAGCTGGCCGAGGTGCTGGAGCGCGAATACGGCCCCCAATGGCACCGGCGCTTCAAGCAGTTCAGCTTTGCGCCCATCGCGGCGGCCTCCATCGGGCAGGTGCACCGTGCCGAAACCCACGCGGGCGAGGTGCTGGCGCTGAAGGTGCAGTACCCCGGCGTGCGCGCCAGCATCGACAGCGACGTGGCCAACCTGGGCCTGCTGCTGCGCATGCCGGGCCTGACGCCGCCGGGTGTCGACGTGGCGCCCCTGCTGGCCCAGCTGCGCACCCAGCTGCACGCCGAGACCGACTACACCGCCGAGGCCCAGGCCGCCACCGCCTACCGCGAGCAGCTGAGCCAGGCCACCGACCTGCCCTACTTGCCCGATCTGTTCGTGCCCCACGTGCACACCGAGCACAGCACCGCCCACATCCTGGCGATGGCGTTTGCGCCGGGCCAGCCCATCGCCACCTTGATGCGGCCGGGCGTGCCGCAAGCCCAGCGCGACCGCGTGGCCACTACCTTGTGCCGGCTGGCGGTCAAAGAGTTCTTCGGCATGCGGCTGGTGCAGACCGACCCGAACTTCGGCAACTACCTGTTCGACGCCGCCACCGACCGCATCGGCCTGCTGGACTTTGGCGCCGCGCAAGCCGTGAGCACCGAGCGTGTCGAGCAGATGCGCGAGCTGGGCCGCGCCTTGCGGCTAGCCCACCGCCAGCGCACGCTGGATGCTGCCATGGCCGTGGGCCTGGTGCACCCCACCGACACGCCCGCCCAACAAGCCGGCGTGGTGCAGCTGTTGCTGGCCGTGGGCGAGCCGCTGCGCACGCCAGGCGTGTACGACTTTGGCGCCTCTACCCTGGTCAAAGAGGTGTTCGCGCAGGGGCAGGCGCAGTTTTTTGATGCGGGCTACGGGCAGCCGCCGCCCGCCGATGTCTTGCTGCTGCAGCGCAAATTCGTGGGCACGTTTTTGCTGTGCGCCCGCTTGGGGGCGCGGGTGGATTTGGGTGAGGTGTTTGGGAACGAGCTGGCTTGAGATCACTCTCCCTTGGGGATCTCAGCCGCTGCCGCCTGTTGACGCAGCTCATCCGCTGAGATGCGCTTGATCTGCCCATCCTTGACGATCACAAGGCTGGTTTCAGTTTGGATTGCTGTCTTGCGCGCCAGCTGCGCCGCCCGGCGCAAGGCGTCCAGGGATGCGCGCAGATCAGGGTCTTTGGCGTCGGAAATGTCATTGGCATTCATTGGTTTTCGCCCCATTGCAGAAGGGTCGGCTCCTCGCCAACGTTGTCATATTCTGCCCAGGTGTTGACCACAGGCTTGTAAGCCGTCTCCAGATTGCGCCTTCCTGCCACAAATCGTCGACGAATCACCTCGTCATCGATGTGATGACCGCCCTGGCGCACACGTTCGGCCACCCGTGCAATCGCGGTCTCCGCATCCGGTAGGTGCAAGAAATACAGGCTCACGCGATAGCCAGCTTGTCGCCAAGCCGTGACGCGCCCGACGTAGGCCAATCCGGCCAAAGTGGTCTCGAACGCGAAGCTTTCGCCCTTGCGGACGCACTCATCAATCTCAGCCAGCATCAGGCGGCCCGCCTTGAGTGCAGCGGCTTCAGGCGCAAAAGGCGAAAGACCGGCAGCGATCAAGTCCGCGTTGATGAAGCGCGGGCATTGGGCCTCTTGAGGCAAGAACGAACGGGCGAAGGTCGTTTTACCTGCCCCGTTCGGCCCGGCGATGATGATGATCTTTTTCGTCATGTCTTGCGACGGAGTCTGACGTGACGATTGTGCCCTGATCACCCCACCATCGCCCGATTCACCCCCGAGCACAGCGCCTGCACACACGCGGTGACGATGTTCGCATCCACCCCCACACCAAAAGTGCTGCGCTTGCCCACCTTCACCTCGACGATGGCGCAGGCCTGGGCGCTGCCGTCGTCGCGGGCGCTGCTCAGGGCGCGCTCTTCGTAGCCGTGCACCTCCACCGCGATGCCGGCCGCGGCCAGCGCCTGCACCGCCGCGTGGATGGGCCCGTTGCCGTGGCCGTGCAAGGTGCGGGTCTGGCCGCCCATGTCCACCGTCAGCGCCACGCCCTGGCCGCCGTCTTGCTCCATCAGCTCGAGGCTGCGGAAGGCCAAGGCCGGGCCTTGGGCCACATAGGTGTCGGCAAACAGGCGCCAGATGTCACCTGAGCCCAACTCGCCGCCCTGCGCATCGGCCACGCCCTGCACCACGCTCGAAAACTCGATCTGCATGCGGCGCGGCATCACCACGCCGTAATCGGCTTCCAGCAGGTAGGCCACGCCGCCCTTGCCCGATTGGCTGTTGACGCGGATCACCGAGTCATAACTGCGGCCCAAATCGGCCGGGTCGATGGGCAGGTACGGGATGTTCCACAGCTGCTCGCCAGCCTCAGAACCTTTTGAGTTCCGGGCGGCGAATCCCTTCTTGATGGCGTCCTGGTGAGAGCCAGAGAAGGCGGTGAACACCAGGTCGCCCGCATAAGGGTGACGAGGGTGAACGGGCAGTTGGGTGCAATGCTCGGCCGTGCGCACCACGGCGTTGATGTCAGAAAAATCCAGCCCCGGGTGCACGCCCTGGGTGTAGAGGTTCATGGCCAGGGTCACGATGTCGACGTTGCCGGTGCGCTCGCCGTTGCCAAACAGGCAGCCTTCCACGCGGTCGGCGCCGGCCATCAGGCCTTGCTCGGCGGCGGCCACGGCCGTGCCGCGGTCGTTGTGCGGGTGCAGGCTCAAGATCACGCTGTCGCGGCGGGCGAGGTGGCGGTGCATCCACTCGATCTGGTCGGCGTACACATTGGGCGTGGTCAGCTCCACCGTGGTGGGCAGGTTCAGGATCACCTTGCGGCTGGGCGTGGCGCCCCAGGCGGCGGTCACGGCGTCGCACACCTCCAGCGCAAAGTCGAGCTCGGTGCCGGTGAAGGTCTCGGGGCTGTATTCGAGCTGGATCTCGGTCTCAGGCATGGTGGCGGCGATCTCGCGCACCAGCTTCACGCCGGCCACGGCCATGTCGCGCACCTCATCGCGGCTCATGTTGAACACGATGTCGCGGAAGGGCTTGGAGGTCGCGTTGTAGACGTGGACGATGGCCTTCTTGGCACCGCGCACCGATTCCATCGTGCGGCGGATCAGGTGTTCGCGCGCCTGGGTGAGCACCTCGATGGTCACGTCTTGCGGGATGAGCTGCTCGTCGATCAGCTTGCGCACGAAGTTGAAATCGGTGTCCGACGCCGACGGGAAGGCCACCTCGATTTCCTTGAAGCCGATGGCGCACAAGGTCTGGAACATGCGCAGCTTCTTTTCGCCGTTCATGGGCTCGAAGAGCGATTGGTTGCCGTCGCGCAAGTCGGTGCTCATCCAGATGGGCGGCTTGGCGATGACCTGGTCGGGCCAGGTGCGGTCTTTCAAGCCCACGGGCGGGAAGGCTGTGTACTTGGTCTGGGGGTTGGCGATCATGGCGCTGGCCTCGTGGGTGGGTTCTGTCAATCGGATGGGCTTCGTGAGCCGATGAGAGAACTTTACGACCACAGGCGGCGCAGGTGCTGCCAATTTCATGCCTGATCGACGCTTGTTTTGGCAGAATATTGCCAACACAAAGACCATGAAGACATGAACCACGAACTTGATCGCCACGACAAGCAGATCCTCGCCTTGCTGCAGCAAGACGGGCGCATCAGCAACCAGGATCTGGCCGACCGCATCGGCCTGTCGCCCTCGCCTTGCCTGCGGCGGGTGCGCACACTCGAAGAAGCCGGGGTGATCGCGGGCTACCGCGCCATGCTGGACGCGCGCAAGCTGGGCCTGACGCTGATGGCGCTGATCGGCATCTCGATGGACAAGCACACGCCCGAGCGCTTCGAGGCGCTGGAAGCCGTGATCCGCGACATCCCCGAGGTGCTGGAGTGTCTGCTGATCACGGGGCAGTCGGCCGATTACCAGCTGAAGGTGGTGGTGCGCGACATGGACGCCTACCAGCACCTGCTGCTCAACCGCATCACGCAGATCAAGGGCGTGACGGGCGTGCACACCAGCTTTGTGCTGCGCCGGGTGGTGGACCGCACCGCCCTGCCCCTGGCCTGAAGCGCTGGCTGCGCACAGGCAAAAAAAAGCACGCCCTGAGGCGTGCCTTGCGCAATTCAGCCTGGTGGAGGATCAGGCCTGTTGCTTGCGACGGTTCATGGTCAGGCCCACGACGCCCACACCAGCCAGCAACAGGGCCAGCGATTCGGGTTCGGGCACGGCGCTCACGGTCACGTTGAGCTTGTACTTGTCGAGGCCGAAGTCAGACACGGCACCGCCGCCGATGACCTTGGCCAGCATGGTCAGCGAGGCGTCGCTCATGGTAACGGTGGCGCCAGCCAGGTTGCCGAAGCTGGTGGTCAGCTTCAGGTTGAAATCGCGCAGGGTTTCAGGCGACACGCCCACGGCGTCGATCACCAATGCTTGCAGCGGGCCGTCGTTCGAGGCGAAGGTTTCACCGCCGTTGGCCGACGACTTCCAGCGCGAGTCGTAGTTCAGGATGCCCTTGGCCACCGAACCAGCCACCGAAGCGTTGGAGTAAGCCGTGCCGATCAGGCTTTCGGTCACGCCGGTCACCACGTAGCCGCTGGCGGCGTTGATGGTGATCAGCACGGGGCTGGCGGTCTCGCCGTCAGCGTAGCCGTAGTTGCGGGCGAACTGGCCGACGCGTGCGCCGTCGGAGGCGGCCATGACGCCGTAGCCCGAAGTGCCCAGGGTCAGGCCACCGGCTTCAGCGTGGACATTCGTTGCTTCGAAGAACGAAGTGTCGATGGTGATGGTGTAGTGGCCAAGGTCGCCAGTGGTGATCACCACGGCTTGCGCCGCATGGGCCCCAAACAGCGCGAGGGCTGCAACTGCAATCTTGGAGACTTGGTGTTTCATGGCAAACCTGTTCGTGATTTGTAACGTCGTGTGAACTATAGCCAACTAGACCAGCCAACACCACGTTGGGGAGCCCCCAGTGTGTGGGGGGTAGGCAGCCCTTCAAGCGACAAAAGGCCCCCTGCTATAGGGGGCTTTCCCCCAAATGTCGCCATGAGAAACGATCAACGGGCTTCGTACCACCGGCGCAGCAAGTCGCGTTCGGCGTCGGTGATGCCGGTGGCGTTGCCCATGGGCATGGCCTTGAGCACCACCGCCTGCTGGTGGATTTGTTGGGCGTGTTGCTCAATCAAGGCGCCAGTGTCCAGGCGCACGCCTTTGTTGGCCACCTGGGCGTTGTGGCACAACACGCAACGCTGTTCGACCACGGCCTGGGCTTGGGCCAAAGTGGGCGCAGCGGGTGCGGCCACAGGCAGGCCTTGCGCAGAAGGAGGCGCAGGGGCCAGCCAAATGGCCACGCCCAGCAGCAAGGCCACACCGGCTGCAGCCCATCCCCAGGGCGCGGGCTGACCGGCCTTTTCGGTGGCATGGCGGGCCACGAAGAACTGGCGGATCAAGGCACCGGCGAGCATGATCAGCACCAGCACCAGCCAGTTGTGCGCGTGGCTGTAGGCCCAGCCGTAGTGGTTGCTGAGCATGGCAAACAGCACCGGCAGCGTGAAGTAGGTGTTGTGCACGCTGCGCTGCTTGGCGCGCAGGCCGTGCACCGGGTCGACCGGCTCGCCCGCCTTCATCTGCGCGATCACCTTGCGCTGCCCCGGGATGATCCAGAAGAACACATTGGCGCTCATGCTCGTGGCCATCATCGCGCCCACCAGCAAGAAGGCGGCGCGGCCGGCGAACAGCTGGCAGGCCAGCCAGGCCGCGCCCACCACCAGCGCCGCCACCACGGCGCCCACGATCTTGTCGCCGTTCGGGCCACGGCCCAAGGTGCGGCACACCACGTCGTACAGCAGCCAAAACACGGCCAAAAAGGCCAGGGCCGTGTGCACCGCCGCCACCGGGCTCCAGGCGTGCACCGTCTTGTCGATCAGGAAGTTGCTGGCGTTGAACAGGTACAGCGCGGTGAACAGGCCAAAGCCCGTCAGCCAGGTGGAATAGCTTTCCCAGTAAAACCAGTGCAGGTTGTCGGGCAGCTTGGGCGGGGCGCCTTTGTACTTCTGCGGGTTGTAGAAGCCGCCGCCGTGCACGGCCCACAGCTCGCCCCCCACGCCCAGTTGCTTGAGTTTGTCGTCTTCAGGCGGGGTGAGGCTGTTGTCCAGCCACACGAAGTAAAACGACGAGCCGATCCAGGCGATCGCCACGATCACGTGCGCCCAGCGCAGCAGCAGGTTCAGCCAGTCAAAGGCGTATTGCAACAGGGGTGCGTCCACCATGCTTCAGCTGCCCCGGTAAGTGGAATACGACCACGGGCTCACCAGGAGCGGCACATGGTAGTGGTCGGCCTCGTTGGCGATGCCGAAATCCAGCGGCACCTTGCCCAGGAAGGCCGGCTGCGGCAAGGCCACGCCTTTGGCCTTGAAGTAGCCATCGACGTCGAAGATCAGGCGGTAGCAGCCCACCTTGAAGTCATCGCCCGACAGCAGCGGGCCGTCGATGCGGCCATCGGCATTGGTGATGACGCTGCGCAGCGACAGCCAGCGGCCGTCGGCACAGCCATCGGCTGTGGCTTCGCGCACATAAAGCTCCAGCTTCATGCCTTGGGCGGGGGTGCCGTGCATGGTGTCGAGCACATGGGTGGTGAGGTAACCACAGGAGGGGGCGGGATGGGCAGCGCTCATGGCGGGTGTGACGCGGGCAGCGTCGGGTGTAGGCATGCAAGGCAGAGCAAGCGGCACGCCAGGCTGATGGGGCCTGGGCGTTTCCGTGATGGCAGCGCGGTTGATGCGCGCGACCTCTTGCCCTCACGATTTAAAAATGTATACACTTTAATCACGATGACGACGCCCCGCAAGTCTCCCGGTGATCCCCCTGCGGTGCGCGCGACCACTGCGGCGCCCACGGCACGGGTGCGCCGCGCCGACGCCAGCGTCATCCCCGTGGATGTGCCCGATGCCGAAGGCTCGCGCACCGACCAGATCGTGCTGGCGCTGACGCAGGCCATCGTCGAACACCGCCTGCGCCCTGGCGACAAGCTGGTGGAGCAGCGCCTGGGTGACCGCTTTGCCGTGTCGCGCACCGTGGTGAGACAGGCGCTCAACCGCCTGGCCGAGATGAAGCTGGTGAGCCTGGAGCCCGCGCGCGGCGCTTTCGTGGCCGCCCCCTCGATCCGCGAGGCACAAGAGGTGTTCGCCGTGCGCCGCATGATCGAAGGCCAGATGCTGCGCGAGGTCGTGGCCCGCGCCACCCCGGCCGACCTCAAGCGCCTGCGCGCCCACCTGAAAGACGAACGCACCGCCGTGAAGCAGGCGGACGTGAGCGCACGCACCAAGCTGCTGTATGACTTCCATGTGCGTCTGGCCGAGGTGCTGGGCAACACCGTGCTGGTGCAGTGGATGCAGGAGCTGGTGTCGCGCTGCTCGCTCATCACCCTGATGTACCAATCGGACGACGACGCCCGCACCTCGAACGCCGAGCACGCCGACATCCTGGCCGCCATCGAGGCGCGCGACGCCGACCGGGCCGTGGAATTGCTTGACCAGCACCTGAGCGCCGTCATCACCCAGATCACCCCCCAGACCTCACCATGCCCTACACCGACGCTTACCCCCGCGACCTGATCGGCTACGGCCGCGACGTGCCCCACGCCCGGTGGCCCGGCGGCGCGCGCATCGCCGTGCAGTTCGTGCTGAACTACGAAGAAGGCGGCGAAAACTGCGTGCTGCATGGCGACCCCGGCAGCGAGCAGTTTTTGAGCGAGATGGCCAACCCGCCCGCCTACCCCGACCGGCACCTGAGCATGGAGTCGATCTACGAATATGGCTCGCGCGCCGGCGTGTGGCGGCTGCTGCGCGAGTTCGAGCAGCGCGGCCTGCCGCTCACCATCTTCGGCGTGAGCATGGCCTTGCAGCGCCACCCTGAGCTGACGCAAGCGTTCAAAGACCTGGGCCACGAGATCGCCTGCCACGGCTGGCGCTGGATCAGCTACCAACAGGTTGACGAGGCCACCGAGCGCGCCCACATGGCCGAGGGCATGAAGATCATCCAAGCGTTGACCGGCGAGCGCCCGCTGGGCTGGTACACCGGCCGCGACAGCCCCAACACCCACCGCCTGGTGGCCGACTTTGGCGGCTTCGAGTACGACAGCGACCACTACGGCGACGACCTGCCCTTCTGGATGCCCGTGACCAAGACCAACGGCGAGGTGGTCCAGCAGCTGATCGTGCCCTATGTGATGGACACCAATGACATGCGCTTTGGCCTGCCGCAGGGCTTCTCGCAGGGCGAAGACTTCTTCACCTACCTGCGCGATGCCTTTGACGTGCTGTACGCCGAAGGCGACCCTGCCGGCTTGGACCGCCCCAAGATGCTGAGCATCGGCATGCACTGTCGGCTGCTGGGCCGCCCGGGCCGCATCCGCGCGCTGCAGAAGTTCCTGGACCACATCCAGGCGCACGAAGGCGTGTGGGTGGCCCGCCGCATCGACATCGCCCGGCACTGGCGCGCCACGCACCCGGCGCCTGCGCTGTGAGCCCCTGCAGCCACGCCACCGCCCTGATCCCCCTGGATGCCCGAGGCCCCGCCCGATGACCGCCCCTGCCCCCACCCTCACGCTGGCTGACCTGAACGCTGCTGATGCGACCCGCTTCGTGCAGCTGCTCGATGGCATCTACGAGCACTCGCCCTGGATCGCCCAAGCCGCGTTTGCGGCCAAGCCCGCCGGTGGCTTCGTCAGCCTGGATCAGCTCAAGCACGCGCTGGCCACCGTGGTGCGCCAAGCCCCGGTGGACGCGCAGCTGGGCCTGATCCGCGCCCACCCCGAGCTGGCGGGCAAGGCGGCCGTGGCCGGCCAGCTCACGGCCGAATCCACCCACGAGCAAAGCAAGGCAGGCCTGACGCACTGCACGGCCGAAGAGTTCGCCCGCCTGCAGCAGCTCAACGCCGACTACAACGCCAAGTTCGGCTGGCCCTTCATCCTGGCCGTGCGCGGCCCGCGGGGCCAGGGCCTGAGCCGCGCCGACATCATCCGCACCTTTGCGCGCCGCCTGGGCCACACCGCCGCCTTCGAGCGCGCCGAGTGCCTGCGCAACATCCACCGGATTGCCGAAATCCGGCTCAACGACAAGTTCGGCTTCGCGCCCACGGCGGGCGACCAGGTGCTGCGCTGGGCCGACGAGCTGGCCGCGCACACCGAAGGCCAAGGCCTGAGCAATGGCCTGGACGACCGCCCGCCTTTGACCGTGACCTACATGACCGCCGCCCACCAGGCCTGCGCCGCGCAGCTGCAGCAGTGGATGCGCGCATGCGGCTTTGACGAGGTGACGCTGGACGCCGTGGGCAACGTGGTAGGCCGCTACTGGGGCACCGACACCAGCGCCCCGCTGCTGCTGACCGGCTCGCACTACGACACCGTGCGCAATGGCGGCGCCCACGACGGGCGCCTGGGCATCTTCGTGCCCATGGCCTGCGTGCAGGCGCTGAGTGCCCAAGGCCGGCGCCTCAAGCACGGCATCGAGGTGGTGGGCTTTGCCGAAGAAGAAGGCCAGCGCTACAAGGCCACCTTCTTGGGATCGGGTGCGCTGGTGGGCCAGTTCAACCCCGCCTGGCTGGATTTGGCCGATGCCGACGGCATCACCATGCGCGAAGCGATGAAGCAAGCTGGCCACAGCGCGGACCTGGCCGACATCGCCCTGCTCAAGCGCGACCCGGCCAAGTACCTGGGCTTTGTCGAGGTGCACATCGAGCAAGGCCCGGTGCTGGACGAGCTGGACATGCCGCTGGGCGTGGTCACCTCGATCAACGGCGCGCGCCGCTACACCTGTGAGGCCGTGGGCACCGCCTGCCACGCGGGCACCACGCCCATGCCCATGCGGCAAGACGCGGCCGCCGCCGTGGCCGAAGTGATCCTGGCCGTCGAGTCCCGCGCGCGGCAAGACGCCGCATCGCCCCATGGCCCCTCGGTGGGCACGGTGGGCGTGCTCAACGTGCCGCAAGGCTCGATCAACGTGGTGCCGGGGCGCTGCCAGTTCACGCTGGATTTGCGCGCCCCGGTCGATGCCCAGCGCGATGCGATGGCGCGCGACATCGAGGCCACCATCGCCCAGATCGGCGAGCGCCGGGGCGTGGCCATCACCTGCGAGCTCAACCTGACCGCTGCCGCGGCGCCCTCTGATGCGGCCTGGCAAGCGCGGTGGGAGGCCGCTGTGGCTGCCATGGGCCTGCCCGCCTTCAAGCTGCTGAGCGGCGCTGGCCACGATGCCATGAAGCTGCACGAGGTGATGCCTCAGGCGATGCTGTT
>JBEEJT010000323.1:0-11939 GCA_041169085.1 Pseudomonadota bacterium
CGTCCATCGAGATCACGGTCTGGAAGGTGCCGTAGTTCTTGATGTTGGCCATCGAGTCACGACCGAACTGGTTCAGGCCCAGGGCGGTGGCGAAGTACTCGAAAGCTTCAGCGGTGATGGTCAGGCCGGTCACCGAGTTGGTCGAGGTGGTGGTGCCCACCACAGCCGGGAACACGGTGTCGCCAGTCAGGGTGGTGAAGTTCCACATGGCCAGGCGCTTGCCGGTCAGGCCATTGCCACCGGTCACGTCGGCGTAGATGGTCTTGGTGGTGATGTCGGCGCCGATGTTCTGGATCGACAGGAAGCCGCCGCTGTTGGTGGCGTCGTCGTCACCGAAGGAGGTCAGGGTGGCACCGCCAACCGAGCTCACGCCCACCACGGTCAGCTGTTGGCTGGTGGTGTCGAAAATGCCGGAACCCGAAGTGACCTTCGAGGCAGCGCTGATCGAGGTGTACTTGCCGGTCGTGGCGCTGACGGGGGCGTTCAGCGTGGCCGGGGCGATGGCGGTCATCTTGATGCCGGCCAGGTTCAGGGCGCTGGTCAGCGTCTTGTCGAACGTCAGGGTGCCGGTGCCACGGGCGTTGGACACGGTCCAGCCAGCGTAGGTGATCGATTGGCCTTCGGTGATGGTCATCACCGGCGACAGTTCAGCGTGAGCGGCGCCAGCGGCAACCAGGGCAGCGGCAACAACCAGTTTGTTCATCGAGAGTTTCACGTTTCGTTCTCCTGTTTGAGCCACCCAGTACGTGCTGAATGGATCGCGTTAAGGTGACCCAACTTTACGCGTGCTGGAAGCAACTGGCGTGTGGTGTTTTTCCTAAGTTCCCAGGCCCCCCCACGGTTTCCCCTCAAGCAAGGGGGTGGGTTGACCCGGGGCATTGTGAACTTTTCACGAACCGCTTCAGTGGCCAGCCACTTTCATGCGTTCAATGAGGACAGAACCCACGGTTTTCGAGCCATAGGTGTAGGCGTCGGCCCCCACCGCCACGATCTGTTTGAACATGTCACCCAAATGCCCGGCGATGGTGATTTCATGGACGGGAAAAGCAATTTCACCGTTCTCCACCCAATACCCGGCGGCGCCTCGCGAGTAGTCTCCGGTGACGAAGTTGACGCCTTGCCCCATCAGTTCGGTGACGAACAGGCCCGTGCCCAGTTTCTTGAGCATGGCTTTGAGGTTGTCCTTGGGCTGCGTGAGCCGGCTGGTGAGCACCAGGTTCTGGGAGCCACCGGCGTGGCCGGTGGTGCGCATGCCCAGCTTGCGGGCCGAGTAGCTCGACAGGAAGTAGCTCTGGAGCACGCCGGCTTGCACCACCTTGCGCCTGTGGGTCAGCACGCCTTCGTCGTCGAAGGGGGCGCTGCCTTTGCCTTTGGCGATGAAGGGGTCTTCAAGCAGGTCGATGTGTTTGGGGAGCAGCGGCTTGCCCAGACTGTCGACCAAAAAAGTGGCCTTGCGGTAGAGCGCACCACCGCTGGTGGCTTGCACCAGGGCGCCCACCAGCCCGGCGGCCAGGGTCGACTCGAACAGCACAGGCACTTCGCAGGTGGCGATCTTGCGCGACTTCAGCCGCGCCAGAGCGCGCTCTGCGGCGTAGCGGCCCACGGCTTCGGCCTTGGCCATGTCGCGGGCGTCCCGCTCGGACGTGTACCAGAAGTCGCGCTGCATGTCGTTGCCACGACCGGCGATGGGCGAGACCGACATGGAGTGGCGCGAGCTGGCGTAGCCGCCGCGGAAGCCCCGGGTGTTGCCCGCAAAGAAGTGCGATTGCTGTGCGGAGACGCCAGCCCCTTCGGAGTTGGTGATGCGCTTGTCGACTTCCAGCGCCGCAGCTTCGCAGCGCTGGGCCAGTACGGCGGCTTGTTCGGCGTTGACCGACCAGGGGTGGAACAGGTCCAGGTCGCGGCCGGCCTGGCGCGCGGTGGCCAGGTCCTGGGCTTCGGGCAAGCCGGCGGCCGGGTCTTCGGCCGTGTAGCGGGCGATGTCGTAGGCGGCCCGAACCGTGTCGGCGATGGCCTGGGGCGAGAAGTCTGAGGTGCTGGCGTTGCCGCGGCGCTGGCCCACGTAGACCGACACGCCCACGGATTTGTCGCGGTTGCGTTCGACGTTTTCCAGTTTGCCCTTGCGCACCGACACCGACAGGCCGGCGCCTTCGGAGACTTCGGCTGCGGCGTCGGTGGCCCCCATGGCCAGGGCCTGTTTCAGCGTGTCTTCGATGATCTGCTGAAACTGGGCGCGGGTGTAGGCGAAGCCTTCGTGGTCGTTGGCGCGGGCTGCGGATTTCTTGGGGTTGGTGGCGGCCATTCTGGTGCGTGTTGGAATGAGGCAGACGTATCATAGCGACCACATGAATGCGAACCACTTTGATCAGACACAGGACGATGACGACGAGTTCGGCGGTCGTCCGAGCAAGAGCGCGGCGAAGCGCGCCAGCCACGAGTTGCAGGCCTTGGGCAAGGCGCTGCTGGAAATGCCCGAAAGTCGCTTGATCGACATCGACATGCCGGAGCGGCTTCGCGAGGCGCTGGCCACCTGGAAGACGACGAAGTCCTTCGAAGGCAAGCGCCGCCAGTTGCAGTTCATCGGCAAAGTGATGCGTGAAGTCGACGCCGAGCCCCTGCGCGAAGCGGTGGCGACCTTCCAGTTGGGCCACGCTCGTGACGCGCTTCAGTTGCACAAGCTTGAGCGCTGGCGCCAGGAGTTGCTCAACGACGACGCCGACGCGCTGACGCGCTGGATGGCGGCTTACCCCGCCACCGACGTGCAGCAGTTGCGCAACCTCGTCCGCCAGGCCCGCAAGGACGCTGCGGCGGCGCCTGAGCAACGCAGTGGCCGTGCCTTCCGCGAGCTGTTCCAGGTGTTGAAGGACATCCACGCTGAGGCCGAGCGCGCCAACACTGGCCGTGGCCCTGAGCCGGAATCCTTCGAAGACTGAGCCGCATGAGCACGAACGTTGAAGTCGGTCTGTCGCCGGTGCGCATCGGTGTGGTGTCCATCAGCGACCGCGCCAGCGCCGGGGTTTACGAAGACAAGGGCGTGCCTGCGCTGCAAGCCTGGCTGGGTCGGGCCGTGGTCAATCCCGTGCAGTGGGAGACCCGCCTGATCGCCGACGAGCGGGCCTTGATTGCGCAGACCTTGCGTGAGTTGGTCGACGACGCGCGTTGCGACCTGGTGTTGACCACCGGCGGTACGGGGCCCGCACCTCGCGACGTCACGCCGGAAGCCACGCTGGACGTGGCCGACAAGGAGTTGCCAGGTTTTGGTGAGCAGATGCGGCAGATCAGCCTGCGCTTTGTGCCCACGGCCATCCTGTCGCGGCAAACGGCTGTGGTGCGGGGCCAGGCCTTGATCCTGAACCTGCCTGGTCAGCCCAAATCGATTGCCGAAACGCTCGAGGGCCTGCGAGACGCCGAAGGGCGAAGCGTGGTGCCGGGCATTTTTGCGGCCGTGCCTTATTGCATGGACCTGATCGGCGGCCCTTATGTCGAGAGCCGGCCTGAGGTGTGTGCGGTGTTCCGGCCCAAGAGCGCGTTGCGCCAACCGCCTCAAGCCGCAGGCGCCTGACTCAGTCTTCTTCCAGGCCCAGGGCGTCCTGCCCCACCGCTTCGGTCAGCGCGCTCACCATGCGGTCGCGCAGCCACAGGTTGGTCGGATCCTGGTCGGCGCCAGCGTGCCAGTACATGTGCACGTCGAGTTGCGCGGGCTCCACGGGGAAGGGCAGCAACACGTTGCCGTATTGCGCGTTGGCGACCCGGGCATATTGCTCGGGCATGGTCAGCAACATGTCGGTGACGCTGACCACCCGGCAGGCTGCCACGTAATGTCGGCAGCGCAGGCCGACGTGTCGGCGCATGCCTTGTCGGCTGAGCTCGTAGTCTTCCAGGCCCAAGCCTTGGCGGCGGCCGGACACCAGCACGTGAGACGCCGCCAGGTAGGCGTCCAGGTCCAGAGCGCCCCGGCGCAGCACGGGGTGACCTTCTCGGGCCACCACCACCAGCCGGTCGAGCAGCAAACGGCGGTGCATCACTTCGGCGGCCACCGGCAGGGCCACATCGACCACCACATCGACCCGGCCTTGGCGCAAGGCATCGGCAATGTCGTGGCGATCGACCTGGGTGCTGACCACGCTGATGCCCGGCGCGTGTTGGCGGATGTGCGCCATGAGGCCAGGCAAGGTGAGCGACTCCAGGATGTCGCGCATGCCGATGGTGAACACGCGGTCGGAGTCGGCGGGGGTGAAGGTGGTGCCGGGTTCTTTCAGCGCCTGCTGCAAGGTGGCCAGGGCCTGGCGCACGGCGGGGGCGAGTGCCCGGGCGTAGGGCGTGGGCAGCATGCGGCGCCCTTGGCGAACGAACAGGGGGTCGGCCAGCGCGTCGCGCAGCCGGGCCAAGGCGTGGCTGACCGCTGGTTGGCTGAGGTGCAGTTCGCGCGCGGCCGTGGTGAGCGAGCCCGTCTGGAAGATCGACTCGAAGACGAGGAAGAGGTTCAGGTCGAGCTTGCTCAGATTCATGGTTTGAATATAGGGGAATTCAAACAATTCATGCCATTCAGTGGCGATCTGTCCACGCGGGGCGGCTCAGTTCGGGCGACACTTTGCTCCCCGATACGTGAGGAAGCTGCCCCATGTCTGATGCATTGCTGGATCCGGCTGGCGCCGTGCGCGCTGGTGAAGAGTTCGACCTCGGTCGCGTGACGGCCTTCCTGCGTGAGCAGGGCCTGGTGCTCAACGGCGAGCCTGAAGCGCGTCAGTTTCCTGGTGGGGCGTCGAACCTGACTTATTTGCTGACCTACGGCGACACCGAGTTGATCCTGCGTCGCCCACCGTTTGGCCACATCGCCAAGTCGGCGCACGACGTGGTGCGCGAGGCGCAGATCATGCGCAAGCTGCGCCCGGTCTACCCGGTGGTGCCGGTGATTCATGCCATCTGCGAAGACACCGGCGTGATCGGCGCGCCGTTTTACGTGATGGAGCGCCTGCGCGGCTACATCCCGCGCCAGAACCTGTCGCCGGAACTGGGCCTGGACCCGGCCCGCACGCGCCAGCTGTGCCTGAACGTGTTGGACCAGATGATCGCGCTGCACCAGCTTGACCCCAAGGCCGCGGGCCTGGACACGCTGGGCAAGGGTGAAGGCTATGTGTCGCGGCAGATCGAAGGCTGGAGTCAGCGTTACCGAGCTGCGCGCACCGAAGACGTGGGCGAGTTCGAAACGGTGATGCAGTGGCTGGCCGCCAAGCAGCCCAAACAGGAAGTGGCCATCCGCCTGATCCACAACGACTTCCGCTTCGACAACGTGGTGCTCGACCTCAACGACCCGCTGAAGGTGATCGGCGTGCTGGACTGGGAGATGGCCACGCTGGGCGACCCGATGATGGACTTGGGCAACTCACTGGCCTACTGGGTGCAGGCCGACGACGACATGTTCATGAAGGGTTCGCGCCGCCAGCCCACCAACGCGCCAGGCATGCTCACCCGCAAGGAAGTGATCGCTTACTACGGCGAGAAGACCGGCTGGAACGTCGAGAACTTCGATTTCTACGAGGTCTACGGCCTGTTCCGCCTGGCTGGCATCGTTCAGCAGATCTACAAGCGTTTCAAGGAAGGCAACGCCCGCAACCCGGTGTTCGCCACCTTCGGGCCGTTTGCCCATTACCTGGGCCAACGCTGCGAGCAGATCATCGCCGCGTCCAAACTCTGACCCACCGCACAGGCCACCATGAGCAACACCCAACCCAACCCCAAGACCTTTGATTTGACCGGCAAAGTCGCTTTGGTGACCGGCTCCAGCCGGGGCATCGGCGAGGCCATCGCCCGGCTGTATGCGGCCCATGGTGCCCATGTGATCGTCTCCAGCCGCAAGGCAGAGCCGTGTGAAGCGGTGGCGGCTTCCATCCGCGAGGCCGGGGGGCAAGCATCGGTGTTGCCGTGTCACGTGGGTGACATGGACCAGATCGACGCCACCTTTGCCGCCATCAAGGAGAAGTTCGGCCGGCTCGACATCCTGGTCAACAACGCGGCCACCAACCCTTACTTCGGCCACATCAGCGACACCGACCTGGGCGCCTTTCAGAAGACGGTGGACGTGAACATTCGCGGCTACTTCTTCATGTGCGCTCGGGCTTCGAAGATGATGGCGGCGCAGGGCGGTGGGGCGATCGTCAACATCGCCTCGGTCAATGGCGTGATCCCGGGCTCACTGCAAGGCATTTATTCGATCACCAAGGCGGCCGTGATTTCGATGACGCACGCCTTCGCCAAGGAGTGCGCGCCTTTGAAGGTGCGCGTGAACGCCATCCTGCCGGGTGCGACCGACACCAAATTCGCGTCAGCCTTGACCACGAACGACGCCGTGTTGAAGGTCGTGATGGCCCACACCCCCATGAACCGCGTGGCCGAGCCTTCCGAGATGGCGGGCGCGGCGCTGTACCTGGCGTCTGATGCCGCCAGCTACACCACGGGCACCTGCCTCAATGTGGACGGCGGCTACCTGCTGGCGTGATGCGCTTCACTTCACCAGCCGGTTGAGTTCTTCGGCGTTGAAGTGTTCCTGGGTTTGGGCGTCTTGCGGCAGGCAGGCGCGGCCGGCGTCTGTCTGCGCTTCGACTGCCAACTTGCCGATGGCGGCCCACAACAGCGCGATCTGGTGCTCGTGGCCGGCCGCGTGGTCGATGAGCCCGCGCAAGGCTTGCGACAGCGGGTCGTCGCCTTCGGTCACGCCATAGGCCGAGAAGCCCATGCGCGCAGCCACGGCTTCGCGTTCAGCCTGGCGGTCGTCCAGCTGGGTGGCCTTCTTCACGATGATGCGTGCCGGGTTGCCCACGGCGGTGGCGCCCTCGGGCACGGGTTTGGTGACCACGGCGTTGGAGCCCACGCGGGCGCCGTCGCCCACGGTGAAGCCGCCCAGCACCTGCGCGTTGGCGCCCACGATCACGCCTTTGCCCAAGGTGGGGTGGCGCTTGGCGCCTTTGGCCAGTGAGGTGCCGCCCAGGGTCACGCCCTGGTAGATGGTGCAGCCGTCACCGATCTCGGCGGTTTCGCCGATCACCACGCCCATGCCGTGGTCGATGAACACGCGGCGGCCCACCGTGGCGCCCGGGTGGATCTCGATGCCCGTGAGGAAACGGCCCCAATGCGACAGCCAGCGGCCCAGCCACTTCAGGCCGTGGCCCCAACACCAATGCGCCATGCGGTGAAAGAGCAGGGCGTGCAGGCCGGGGTAACAGGTCAGCACTTCCCAGGCCGAACGGGCGGCAGGGTCTCTCTCAACGATGCAGGCGATGTCTTCTCGCAGTCGCGCAAACAACATGGTGCGTTCTTGGGGGTGGGGCTGGGAGTGTAGCGCTCGGGGCTGAGGTCATTTGTCCAGCATGGCTTTGGCGATGCCACGCAGGATGTGGATTTCTTCTTCGCGCAAATCGGCGCGGTTGAAGAGTTGGTTGAGTCGAGGCATCAGCTTTTTGGGTGCGGCCGGGTCCAAAAAGCCGAGGTGGGTGAGTGCCTGCTCCCAGTGCGCCAGCGTGCCCTGAACGGCCTGGATGCTGGCCAGCTTGGGCTCGGCCGTGCGGGCTTCGACGTCGAAGCCGCCCAGTGCCTGTCGCCACTCGTAGGCCATCACCTGGACGGCCTGTGCCAGGTTGAGCGAGCCGTAATCGGGCGCGGTGGGGATGCTCGCCACGGCGTGGCAACGGTAGACGTCTTCATTGGCCATGCCGTAGCGCTCGCTGCCGAAGACCAAGGCCAGGCGACGCGCGGGTGTTTCGGCGGCCAGCGCGGCCAGCCCAGTTCGGGGCGCGATGGTGGGCGGCCCGAAATCTCGGGGGGTCATGGCGGTGGCGATGGCGAAGTCGCTGTCGGCCAGCGCTTCTTCCACTGTGTCCACCACCTTGGCGCGCACCAGGATGTCGGCGGCGCCGCTGGCCAGGGCCACGGTTTCTTCTTGCACCAGCACGTCGGGGAAGCGAGGCCGCACCAGCACCAGGTGGGCGAAGCCCATGACCTTCATCGCGCGGGCCGTGGCCCCCACGTTGCCAGGGTGGCTGGTTTCGATCAGCACGAAGCGAGTGGGATCTGGTGTGCGCAAGTTCAAGTGATGCATGAAGTCTGGCCGGCAAAGCCCCTCGGCCAGCAAGAAGGGGGTGTCAAAAAACAAAGGACAGCATTACAATCATAAATTCGCTCTTTGATCACCGCTGCGTCTTTTGCCCGTCCCCGATTGTTGTCGGTATGAACGGCTTGCTGCTGTCATGGTCCTGCCCGTGCTGCCCCGGTGCCTTGTTGGCCCCGCCTGCCGCCCCAGGAAACCCACAGCCCCTTGCCTTTCGGACGTCCCCTTGTTTGGAAAGCTCCAAGGTTTCGCCATGTCTCAGGCCCTGCATCCCATGCTCAACATCGCCATCAAAGCTGCACGTGCAGCCGGGGCGATCATCAACCGGGCATCGCTCGACATCGAGCGCCTGACCATCACCACCAAGTCGACCAACGACTTCGTCACCGAGGTGGACCACGCTGCAGAAGACGCGATCATCGAGACGATTCTGGAGGCCTACCCGGGCCACGGCATCCTGGCCGAAGAATCGGGCCGCGAACGCGGCGCTCGCCACAGCGATTACGTCTGGATCATCGATCCGCTCGACGGCACCACCAACTTCATCCACGGCTTCCCGGTCTACGCCGTGTCCATCGCCTTGACCTTCCGCGGTCAGGTGCAGCAAGCCGTGGTCTATGACCCGGCCCGCAACGACCTGTTCTATGCCTCGAAGGGCAAGGGCGCGTTCATGAACGACCGCCGCATCCGTGTCTCCAAGCGCACCCGCCTGAAGGATTCGCTGATCGGTACCGGTTTCCCCTTCCGCAAGGGCGACAACTTCCAGCGTTACATGAAGATGTTCGAGGCCGTGATGGTGGAGTGCGCCGGTCTGCGCCGCCCTGGCGCCGCCGCGCTGGACCTCTGCTACGTGGCAGCCGGCTTTTACGACGGCTTCTTCGAAACCGGTCTGAGCCCGTGGGACATCGCCGCAGGCTCGCTGATCATCACCGAAGCTGGTGGCCTGGTGGGCAACTTCACGGGTGAGCCCGATTTCCTGTACCAGCGCGAGATCGTGGCGGGCACGCCCCGTGTCTATGGCCAGCTCGTCAAGATCCTGGCGCCTTACACCCGCATCATCACCGAGGAGGCCGCAACCCCTGAGGCCGACGCCAGCGCCGAGGTCGTGAGCAAGCTGAAGTCCACCGTCACCGCCAAGCCCAAGCGCAAGGCGGTGGAGCCGGTGGCGGGTGTGGCCGACGATGGCTTTGTGGACCCGAACGCGGCCGCTGAACCCGAAGAAAAGGCCCCGTTCGTGGCCAAGGTCAACCGCATCACGGCGCAGGCCAAGGCGGCTGAAGATGCGGCCAAGCCCGCAGAGCGTCCGGCGCCGCGCCGCACGCCCCGCGACGACGCGCCGTTCTGAGCGCGACCAGGCGCAGGCCTGGCGACGACCACCAGGGGCGCCCATGGCGCCCCTTGGCGTTTTTTGGGGGGGGGCGATCAGGGCTTGAACAGTGTGTTGATCAGGGTGTTGACGCGGTCGTAACGCTTCACGAATCGGTAGTCGACTTCCGCGTCGTCGATGGCTGCCTGGGTCACGACCGTGCTGCCGATGTAGTACGTCCGCAGCGTGTTGAACCAGGCGGTGGCTCCGGTGGTGTCATCCAGAGGGGGCAACGCGGCTTTGGTCATGGCTGTTTTGTTGCGGAACGCGTTGTACGCCGTGGCGTGGGCGTTGCGATCGGCCAGCGCTTCGCTGAACAACCGGATCTGAATGGTGTGGTCGGCCTTGCCATATTGGCCCACGGTGGGCGAAGTGGGCGTGAGCCCCGTGGGCACCTTGTATCGCGCCATGGGCACCACGTTGTAGGCCAAGGTGCGACCTTCTTGATCGATGATCACCTCTGCTGCCAGCGACAGGCTGGGGATCCAGCCCGGTGTTTGGTAGAGCTGGCCCAAACTGTAGAAGCCCAATGCTGGCGCAGTCGACAGGGGGGTGGTGGGGTCTTGCGGGTCGTTGTGGATCTTGATGGGTTGTGGCGTGGAAGGGTGGGCGCCCACAATCAGATCCATGCCTTGCTTGAGCAGGCGGTCGGCTTGGGCGATCGTCTCCGCATGGGGGTAGGAATAGATCTGGCAATCCCAGTGCGGCATGCCGATCAGCATCTTCACGCCGTTGTCGGCCTTCATCTGCCGGTAGTCGCGCTTCAAGTAAAGCCCTGTGAAAGGTTCTTGTCGTTGCAGCATGCGCTCGTCGGTCAGCCACGGGGTGGCGGCGCTGCTGGCGCCGCTGTTGACGAAGTGAGCCCAGCCTAGCACCCCCACCTTCACGCCCCGCAGGTTGGCCACGGTCACGGCGGGTGGGCGGCTGCTGTCAAGGTCCACGCCGGTGAAGTCGTAGACGTAGTTGCCGGTGGATGGGTCCCGTGTGCCCCGCAGGATGTCGATGGACGCCAGGGTTTCAAGCCAACGGTCCTTGTCGTTCGCGTGGTTGTTGGCCACGCTGAAGACGGCGGTCCCTGGGCGGATGCCCAAGCTCGCGGCGAAGCCTTTCACATAGGCCTGGGTCATGTGGAAATTGAAGGACTGAGCGCCATACGTGCCCCACATGTCCGGCTTTTCGTCGTACGTCAAGGGCGACTCCAGGTTGCCCACAACCAGGTCGGCGCGTGTGAACAAGGCTTTGACAGACGCTGAAGCTTGGGGCACGACATGCTTCTCGGCGCCGTGCGCATCGCCAAAAATGACGATGCGCCGGGTGTTCATGCTGGCGCGCGCCGCTTCCGAGACGAAGTCGCGACGACGTGCCGCGTTCGGGACGGCGTTGGGGTTGTCGCTGAAAGGGGTGTAGATGTCCACATACCCTGTGTTGAGTTGGCCTGCCAGGCTGTAAACCAGGCTCTCCAGCATGTTGTCGTAGTCGGAGGGGCCGTCGCATGCGCTGGGCATGGGCGACAGGCTTTGAGCGTGCAGACCGGCGGACAGCAAGGTCGCTGTCAAGGCCATGAGATTCTTCATGTTGACTTCCCTGATTGATTGGTTGAATTGCCAAGTCAGTGTAGGAATACTGCTTTCAGGTGGCAATTCGCCAGGGGGAAGCCGGGGGGTAAGCTACGCCAAATGGGTGGGGTGACGAGGCGCTTGGACCAGGCGCGCCACGCTGCACGACAACAACGACGACGCCGGGGAGACGCTGAGCGGCGTCGGTTCGAACTCGTTGACTTTGATCCACCGGCATCAGGTGCCTGCAGCCTGAGCTTCACCGTGGCGGCGGGGCCAAATGGGCAAGGTGGGACCAATCCAGCCATCAACCTGGATCACACCAAGGTTGCCGGCCACATCTCGGTGGCCCCTGAGGCGCAGCCCTGATCTTCAGGGCGCACACGACCCGGCCCGCGAGGCCGGTTTTTTGTTTTCTACAATCCGTCGTTTTGCTCCACGACCGGTCGCATCTTGAACGCTCCCCACGCCCCTGTTGACCTCCCGGACCTCAGTGCCCACACGCCCATGATGCAGCAGTACCTGCGCATCAAGGCCGAGTTCCCTGAGACGCTGGTGTTCTACCGCATGGGCGATTTTTACGAGCTGTTCTTCGACGACGCTCGCAAAGCCAACCGCCTCATCGACATCACGCTCACCGTGCGCGGGCAATCCGCCGGCGAACCGGTGGTGATGGCCGGTGTGCCCGTTCATGCGGTCGAGACCTACCTGGCCAAGCTGATTCGGCTGGGGGAGTCGGTGGCGATCGCCGAGCAGGTGGGCGAGGTCGGGGCCAGCAAGGGGCCGGTGGAGCGCAAGGTGGTGCGGGTGGTCACGCCCGGCACGCTGACCGACGCTGAACTGCTCAACGAGCGCTCGGAGGCCTACCTGCTGGCCATCAGCATGGCCGGCCACGACAAGCGCTTCAAAGGCGACG
>JBEEJT010000324.1:0-13611 GCA_041169085.1 Pseudomonadota bacterium
AGTTCATCGTCATCGTCGACGACGACGTGGACACGCGCAACTGGCAGGAAGTGATCTGGGCCATCACCACGCGCATGGACCCAGTGCGCGACACCACGCTGGTGGAGCACACACCCATCGACTACCTGGACTTCGCCAGCCCGGTGAGCGGCCTGGGCGGCAAGATGGGCCTGGACGCCACCAACAAGTGGCCCGGCGAGACCGATCGGGAATGGGGCCGCGTGATCACCATGCCGGACGATGTCCAGCGGCGCGCCGACAGCGTGGTCGAGGCGATTCTGAGCCGGCGCTAAAGGGGCGGGCCAGCTGCGAGGTTTGAGGATTTTGCGCGGCCAAGCCCCTGGTGCGATCCAGGGGACCTTGCGCCCGAGCCGCCCATGGGCTAATCTGAGCTTGCCTGTCAGACAGGCAACCCAAAAAGACGCAGTAGCTGCGTCTTCGGCAAGGTCGGACATCCTCTCCGGTTTTGCCTAGGGCGGTCTCGGAACCGCTCAACCCCCGGCTCAGCCCGGGGGTTTTTCGTTTCTGGGCTTCACTGGCCTCGAAGCACTCAACGCTGCAACAGCAAGCCCCAACATTCCTTGACCGCCGCCGTGACCTGCCAGGCGCCCGCACCGGAAGGCATCCAGGCCAGCACGGGCCGCGTGTCACGCCGCCAGTAGGCCGTGCCGGCTGGGGTGATGGTGATGCGGGGCGCGCCAGGCTGGCGCTCCGCCGCGTGTTGGGCGGCCCGCTCGAACGACTTCATGGCGCGGGGCAAATGGAAGGCGCTGCTCACCAGCACCACCTCGCGCACCCCTTGCTCGGCAAGCAAAGCCATGGTTTGGTCAGCGTTGGCTTCCGTGTCCGCCGAGCCCGACTCGACCCAACGCAACTTGAACCCGAAATCCTGGGCTGCGATGCGATCGGCCACCTCGGCTTCGGAGGGGCCATCCGCCACACCCTTTTGGGCCCAGCCCACACCACCACTCACGCCCAGGGGCGCGTTGAGCTGGCGAGCCAGCCAGATCCCATAGCGCAGGCGATGCAAGGACGGATCCGACAGGTCGGCCAAGCCGTATTCAGGCGCCAGCGGGCTCAAGCCGCCCCCCAAGACGATGACCGCCACCGGCTCGCTGCGAGCGGCTGCCGGCCGCCCCTTGCGCGCCGAACTCAAGTTGGACTCGGCCTTGATGGTCTTGGCCAGCGCCTGGCGCTGCACCTCACTCATGGGCCGAGGCACACGCAACACCTGGTCCTGCAGCCAGATGGCCGTGATCTCGCAATGGCTGAACCACAGCAACGCCAGGCTGAGCCACAGCCAAAGCCAGCCGTCACGCCGGGCCCTGCGCAGCCGCCACCCGCCCCAAAGCGCCATCAACAAGATGGGCGCGGGCGGCACCAACAGCGCCGTCACCACCGGCTTCCACATGCCCAAATCAGCCATGCACACACTCCCCTGGCTGCCTCAAGGTCAACCAGGCTTGTCTAAGATCGGCCCCCATGACGGACGCCACCACACACATTGCCGCTGCCCCCCACCCTTCAGGCGAGCAAGCCACCCTGGCGGGCGGCTGCTTCTGGTGCCTGGAGGCGGCGTTCAACCAGCTCAAAGGGGTGATTCTGGCCGAATCCGGCTACGCCAACGGCCACCACCCCTCGCCCACCTACGACGACATCTGCACAGGCACCACCGGCCACGCCGAGGTGGTGCGTGTCTGGTTCGACCCGAGCCAGCTGAGCTATGGCGACTTGCTGGACGTGTTCTTCGCGCTCCACGACCCCACCACCTTGAACCGCCAAGGCCACGATGTGGGCACGCAATACCGCTCAGGCATCTACACGCATGACGCGAACCAAGCCACCGCCGCACGGGAGAAGATCAGCGCGCTGACGGCGGAAGGGGTGTTCGACGCCCCCATCGTCACCGAAGTGGCGCCCGTGGCGAACTACCACGCGGCCGAGGCTTATCACCAAGGCTACGCCCTGGCGAACCCCCATCAGCCCTACTGCGCCTACGTGGTGTCGCCCAAGCTGGCCAAGTTCAGACAGGCTTATGCGCGGCGCCTCAAGGCGCCAGGCGACCGATGACCCACGCACCGGCGTCGTTGCGCTGGTAAGTGATGCGGTCGTGCAGGCGCGAGGGGCGTCCCTGCCAGAATTCCCAATGGTCGGGCACCAGGCGGTAGCCCCCCCAATGCGCCGGGCGCGTGGGGTTGTCGCCCAGTTCCGTTTGCTTGGCCGCCCAAGCCCACTCCAGCTCCTGGCGTGAGGTCAGCGGCCGGCTCTGGGGCGACACCCAAGCGCCGATGCGCGAACCCAGCGGACGGCTGACGTAATAAGCATCGGATTCGGCATCGCTCACGCGTTCCACGCGGCCCTCGATGCGCACCACGCGCTCCAGCTCGGGCCAGAAGAACTGCATGGCGGCAAAAGGCACCTGCGCCAGATCTTGCCCCTTGCGGCTCTCGTAATTGGTGAACCACACCAAGCCTTGGGCGTCCGCCCCCTTGAGCAACAACACGCGCGTCGACGGCCGACCGTTGCCCCCCACCGTGGCGAGGGTCATCGCATTGGGCTCGACCGATTTGGCCTTCACCGCCTCGTCAAACCAGCGGTGAAACTGGTCGATGGGCTCGGCCGCCACTTGAGGAACATCAAGTTCAGCCTGTTCATAGCTTTTGCGCATTTGCGCGAGGTCGTGCTGTGAGGTGCTCATGGTTTCAGTATCTGCCAGTTGGCCCATGTGCAGCCCTGTGGCAGATCAAATTTTCCAGCGGGTATGCACCTAAGTGAAGATGCGGTGGTGCGGCGCAACATGGCCGAACACACTTTGTGACATATCTTGGCAATTCGCATGTCACCTGCACCCACGCTCATCATCCTGGCCACGGCACAGTGGCATGTGCAAGGCGCAAGCGCTGCGGGCGACGAGTCGCGGCCGGCTTGGCCGGATTTCCGAGCCTTGGCACAAACTCTGGAATTGGGGCTGGATGCAGATTGGCCCGTTGTGGTGGCTGCGCCGCGTTGGGTGCGGCAGCAATGCGCCGTTTTCGCGCCGTCCGTGACCTGCATCGACGCAGACGTGCTCAGCCCACCGACACACGCAAGCCATTGGGTGCAGGCGATCGCGCAGGCCGTGCAGGCCAGCGCTCAGGCTTCCAGCTGGGTGATCATGCCTGGCCCCATGCCCAACCTGCGGCCTGAAACGCTGGCGACCTTGCAGCGACAATTGACACAGCAAGCCTTGGTCTGCCCCAGCCACCACATGCGACTGGGCTACCCGCTGGGCTTGTCTGGCGAGTTTTATTCGGAATTGGTCCGATTGCAGTCAGAGCACGACCTCAAAAGGCTGCTCTCTCGCTACCCCTGGGCCACCTTTGAAACCGAAGACCCTGCGGTGCTGAACGTCGATTCCTTGCGCCCCATGGCCGCCGCAGAAACAACACGGCCGCCAGAGGCTTACACCCCGGGCGGCCGGCCAAGCTGAGCGCTGAGACCGCCGAACAAAGTCCGGCGGCCAAGGCCTCCCCTCAAAGAGAGGCCCCGGCTTACATCACAGCCAAGCCTGGTTCATGGCGTTGGTCACCGTCGTCTGCTGCGTGGCAGTCAGGCCCGACAGGTCTGCCGGCGGCGGAGCAATGCCCGCCATGGCCTGCACCAGCGCGTCCACACGACCCGCCGTCAGCGTTTTGCCGCCTGCCGTGATGGTTTCCACTTGAGCGGCAGCCGCCACCTTGCCATACCAGCCCGTGATCGTGACGCTGTCGGTCGAGCCCAGCGAGTTGATCAACAAATCCGTGCCCGAACGGGTGAACCACAACTTGTTGTTGGCGATGCCGGAAATCGCCAGCGTGTCCATGTCGCCCACGTTGGTCGCCGTTTCGGAGATCGTGTCCACACCGTCGCCAGCACCAAACAGGTAGGTGTCGCTGCCCACGCCACCATACAGCGTGTCGTCGTCCAGGCCGCCCTTGAGTGTGTCGTCGCCCTGCATGCCCCACAGCCCGTCGAGGCCTTCACCGCCTTCGATCACGTTGTCCATGTCGTTGCCGAAAATGGTGTTGCCGTCAGCGTTGCCAATGCCCGTGATGGCGAAACCCTTGAGCTGCATGTACTCGACGTAGTCGGCCATGGTCGTGGATTCCATCTGGGTGATGATCAGGTCCACGCCATCGAAATCGTCGGCCACTTCGACGATCACATCGTTGTCGATGAGCTGGTAGGTGTCCGAACCCAAGCCACCGCTCAAGGTGTCCAGGCCATCGGCGCCATACAGGAAGTCGTTGGCCGAGCCGCCCTGGATCTTGTTGGCACCGCTGTTGCCGGTCATCCGGGTGCGCACGGTCGCCTGGCCCGTCAGGTTGAAATTGCCCGTGCCCAGCAACATGCCCGTCTCGACGTTGGCGGCCACCGTGAAGGAAGTGGCCCCGCGCATGGCGTCGGTGCCCTCACCCGCGTTCTCGATGACCTTGTCGTTGGCGCTGTCGATCACATAGACGTCGTTCTCGGTACCGCCGATCAGGGTGTCGTCACCCAGGCCGCCGTCCAAGGAATCCTTGCCCACGCCGCCCACAAGGCTGTCTGCACCGTCACCACCCAACAAGGTGTCGTTGCCAGCCATGCCCTGGATGGTGTCGTTGCCTGCACCACCGGTCAGCTTGTTCTCAGCGCTGTTGCCCAAAATGCTGTTGGCTGCACTGCTGCCCACGGCGTTGTAAGCCTGGTCGCCCAACAATTCGATGTCTTCGATGCCCGAGAACTTGGAGATGTCCACGCTGCATTCGGCCTGAACCAGGTCGCGGCCCGATGTGCCCGTGTCGTTGATGACGTCGGTGGCATCGGTTTCGCCCCCCTCGTAGTACCCCAACATGTAGACGTCAGAGCCGTCCCTGCCGTCGATGGTGTCGCGACCTGCATCGGCCACGACGGTGTCGTTGCCGGTGCCGCCGAAGATCAGGTCATCGCCTTCGCCGGCGAACAGGGCGCCGTCGCCGTCGCCGTCGCTGCGCAAGGTGTCGTTGCCTTCAGCGCCCAGCAAATAACCATGGCCTTCCAGGCTGTCGTTGCCTTCGCCACCCACGAGGATGTCCGTGCCACCATTGCCAATGATCGTGTCGTTGCCACCCGCACCGTCGAGGTAGTTCAGGAAGCCGTTGCCGATCAGGTAGTTGGACTGCTCGTTGCCGACAATGCTGGCGTCAGACAAAGAAGAAACCTGGCCAACCTGCACGTTGTCGGGCAGGTAGTACTGGCCATCTTCAGAAGCCGATTGGTAAATGACCTTGTTGCCATAGGCCAAGAAGTCGGCCGCGGTCTCGGCGTGGGTAGACCAATCGATGAAGGCCGCTTCGATGGAGTCGCCGCCCGAATCGACGTAAAAGGTGCTGGCCAGACCAAAGGTGCCAATCATGGTGTCGTTGCCAGCACCACCCACCAATTTGCCGGAACCCACGATCAGGTCGTCGCCGGTGCCACCGTCCAGGTTGTCGTTGCCGCCCAGGCCGTAAATGGAGTCATTGCCTCCCATGCCGTAGAGCGTGTCGGCACCTGTGGTGCCTTCCATGGAATCGTTGCCCGATCCACCAATTCTGTATGCCATTGCCAGTCACTCCAGTCGTGTGCGATTGACGGAAGTAACGCACATCGACACACCCCATTCAATAGGGCTTTAACCGGTGAACTGGCGACCTCCCCCTCAACGGAAGGGGGGAGGTGCGTCAATGACGCCCAATCCCCCCCAAGAGGCGCGGGTTTGACCCTCCCCCTTTCAGGCAGGGTGACTCAGTAAACGATCTGCGCGCCCACCGAGAACAGCGCAGCCATGCCATTGCGGCTGTTGGCCGAAACCCGCGTCATGTCCAGCCGAGAGGAGAGGATCAGCTCGTTCATGAGTTTGTATTCCAGACCCACGCCCACGAACGGCTGCCAGCGGTTGTCGGTGCTCGAGCCGAGCGAGGTGTAGGTGTAGGCACCTTGGCTGGTCGTGACAACCCGCGATTTCTTGAGCGTCGTCGACACGTAACTCACACCCAAACGGGCCACCATTTGGAGGTCTTCAGCCAAATCCATGTGCGCCACGCCAGCGCCATATAAGCCATTGGCCGACATGAGCCCACTGTCCGTGGTGGTGGTGTACACACGCACGCTGCTCACCAACCTGGACGTGACCACGTCCTGGTTGAAAGACTTGCTGCCCAACTGCATCAGGCCGGCCTCAAAGGCATCCAGCTTGCCAATGCCCAAGTCAAGCTGAGAAGACTCAGCCAATTTGGCACCGACATACGCCAACCCACCCAAATGCTTGGCGGAGCAATAGCCAGCAGGACCATCCGGGCACGTGGCGGAATTGCGCACATAAGCCAGCGACAAACCACCGTAAGACTGAGCGAAAGCAGCTGGCACCACGGCCATCAGCGCCACAGCAGGAATGAATGATTTCAAAACACGCATGGATTTACTCTACTGACGGTCGGTTTAGAAGCTCTTGGCGACGTTGAACATCACCATGGTGGTGTCCAGCGTGGTCGAAGCCTTCCGGACGAAGGTGCCGTGGTTACATTCGGTGTTGTTGTACTTGATCTTGGCCAAGTCGCACATCATGGCGGTGACCAGGTTCACCGAATCACCTTCAGAGTAGCTTCCCACGTCTTGTGTGGCCGTGATGCCAGTCTGTCGCTTGGCCACATTGATCGCTCCGCGAACCGTCGAGGTGTAGTCGCCCAACACTTCGGAGGCGTCGGAAATCACCGTGTTGCGCGTGGTCAAAGTGGAATCGGTCTTGTAGCGCAGTTTGCCGACGCTGACACCGAAACTCCAACCTTCGCCCCGAGGAGCCAAATTGAGGCCCAACACCGGGCCAAAGCCCCAGGTGTTTTTGATCCGGACGGTGGTATCGCTGACACTGCCGCCGCCTTGATACGTGTTCAGCGTGGGCAAGGCCCTGGTGTCATAAAACACCGCGTAAGAGGCCGCCAAACCCACGTAAGGACGGAAGCCCCCATCCGAGCTGCCAAAATATTTACCCAGCATCACGATGGGCGGCAACATTTTGGATTCGATCAGCTTGCGACCGACCAAGGCGTTGTTGCCATCACCATAAACAGTGGCTTTGACTGGCGCAGCCAAAATGAAAGCCTCAACTGCCCAGGACATTTCCGGGTCGAGGTAGTAACCCAAGCTCACTGCAGCGGTCGACACCCGCGACTCGGCTTTCACCTTGATGCCGCATGGGGTCCCCAAGCCAGCCGCAACCGAGGGGCAAAGACCCGAATCGGTCACCAAGGCATTGGTGAAGTTCTGATAAATGTTGGGGTCGTGGTAACCGCCAGCTGCGTAAAAGTCTTCCCCGTCGATGGTTTCCTTTTCGCTCAAGGAAATACCAGACTCGTCTGTGAACATCGACGGGTTGTTCTGCAGCAGCGTGAAATCATTCTTGCCGAAAACCGGCCCCGTCACGTCATACGCGTCACGCGATGTCGTCTTGACGTTGACATTGATGTACGACAACCGGAAAAAGAGGCGGTTGCGAGCAAAGCCGGACGGCTCGACCTTCGCAAAAATAGTGTCTTGCAGCGTGCCGGCGGCGACACCACTGCTCAGCCCAGACAGCGCCACACACAACGAAGCCGCGACCCCTGTTTTGGACAAGGTCGAAAAATTCATGTCATCTCCTCGATAGCCTGCTGCAAATTTCCGCAGCTCAGAACTTCAGATCGTCCGGGAATTTTACCAATCGCGCTAGCGGGTTTCCATGGAAAGGTGTATGGCGCGCGCGACCCCAAAACAAAAAGCCGCCCCGTCAGAGACAGGGCGGCCTTCCATCAAGCCAACTGCTTCACATGACTGAGCAGCTTGCCTGATGTGGACTCATCACTTGGCGCGACGACGAGCCACCAGGCTCATGCCCACCAGGCCCAGGCCCATCAGGGCGTAGGTCGACGGCTCAGGCACGCCGGCGGGGGGGGTGACGACGCCGCCAGCGGCGGTCACGATGATCGACGACGACAGGCTGCCGAAGTTGGTGGTAGCGGCCTTCAGCGAGTTGTAGCCGGTCAGACCTTCTTCCAGGCCGAACACGTCCACCAGAGCTTGGAAGCCGGCGTCAGAGATGGCCAGCACGCCCAGGGTGGTGTTGTAGGTACCAGGGGTGGTGGTGAACGAGGTCACGCCCGACACGGCGGTCGAAGCCACGGTGAACAGCAGGCCGCTGTAGTTCACGTCGGTGTTGGTGCCGTAGTTGGTGCCAACGATCGAGCCGTAGATTTCGACCGACTTGTCAGCGGCGAAACGCACGTCCAGGTTGCCGACCGCAGCCTTGCCGCCCGAAGCCGAGATGTCCAGGTTCTCAGCCATGTCTTGGGTAGCGCCACCCGACGACTTCACTTGGGTCACAGCGCCCGAGACCGAGTCATAGGTCAGGCTGTTGATCTTGGCGCTGATGTCGTACGTGGTGTACAGGGTCTTGCCGGCGGCGTTCTTGATGGGCACCGGAACGAAGCTGGCGCCGTCACCGAAGGCACCGACGGTCACGCCGCCGAGCTTCAGGGCCGAAGCCAGGTTTTGGCTGAAACGCAGGGTGCCAGCGCCGGTGGCGGTCACGCCGTTCGAAACGGTCACGCCGTCAGTCACCACGGTCACGCTGGCGGCTTGGGCAGCAGCCACGGCCACGAACGAGGCGGCAGCGACGATGCTCTTCATTGCAAATTTCATGTCTATCTCCACTAGAAGCGGCCCTTTGGAACTTCTTGGCTGTCTCGGGGCATCCGCGTCTTCCCCAGACCAGCACAGACCTTTCGATGTCTGTTCCTAACAAGCATAGCGGCCCTTCCATACAGGACACAATGGCTGTTGTCCCTGAGCACGCCGACAAGGCATCAGGAAAACACCATGGTCCCGACGCCGACCCCGCATCCGGGTGTAGGGGTTACCCCCGAATTCCCCTGGGATCAGGCTTGCAAGGTGACCCGAGCGAATTTCCTTTTGCCCACCTGAATGGTGTAAACCCCGGAGGGCAACTTGAGACTTTTGTCACTTACCGTTGCACCGTCGATTCGCACACCGCCTTGTTCAATCATGCGGGCACCTTCGCTGGTCGAAGGCACCAGGCCACTCTGCTTGAGCACCGCGCCGATACCCCAATCCAATTGGCCTGTGGTGGCGTGAAGCGTCACTTCCGGAATGTCGTCTGGCACACCGCCTCGGGCGCGGTTGGTGAAGTCTTCCAGAGCGGTTTGCGCTGCGGCGGCACCATGGAAGCGGGCCACGATCTCCTGGCCCAGCATGACTTTGGCGTCGCGCGGGTTGCGCCCCTGGCTGCAGGCCAGCTTTAAGTTTTCAATGTCGCTCAGAGGCTTGAAACTTAAAAGCGTGAAATATTTCCACATGAGCTCGTCGCTGACGCTCATGATTTTGGCAAACATCGTATTGGGTTCTTCGCTGATGCCGATGTAGTTATTCTTGGATTTGGACATCTTTTCGACGCCGTCCAAACCCTCCAGCAAAGGCATGGTCAATATGCATTGCGGCTCTTGACCATATTCGGCCTGCAAATGCCGCCCCATCAGCAAATTGAACTTCTGGTCGGTGCCGCCCAGCTCCAGGTCCGACTTCAGGGCCACCGAGTCGTAGCCCTGCATGAGCGGGTAGAGGAACTCGTGCACGCTGATCGAGGTGTTGGCTTTGAAGCGCTTGGTGAAGTCGTCGCGCTCCATCATGCGGGCCACCGTGTAGCGGCTGGCGAGCTGGATCATGCCGCGGGCCCCCAGGGCGTCGCACCACTCGGAGTTGTAGCGGATCTCGGTGCGCTCGGGGTCGAGCACCAGGCTGGCCTGCTTGTAGTAAGTTTGGGCGTTGGCCTGGACTTGCTCCGGCGTCAGCGGCGGACGCGTGGCGTTGCGGCCCGACGGGTCGCCGATCAACGAGGTGAAGTCCCCGATCAAGAAAATGACGTGGTGACCGATATCCTGCAATTGGCGCAGTTTGTTCAGCACGACCGTGTGGCCGAGGTGAATGTCCGGCGCGGTTGGGTCCAGGCCCAATTTGATGCGCAAGGGTTGACCGGTGGCTTCGGAGCGGGCCAGCTTGCGCACCCACTCGGCTTCGGGCAGGAGTTCCTCGACGCCACGCTGGGTGACGGCCAGGGCCTCGCGGACACGGTCGGTGACCGGATGCTCAACGGGCTGGGCTGCGTTTTCAGGATTTGACATGGGATACCGTTGGATGAAATTCGCTGGACAGGAAGTGAAGCCGGGCGGTCTATACTCCGCTGGCCGCGTCGTGGCCGGGCATGGGCTCGTGCATCCGTTCGATGAACGTTGGGCGCGGATTTTAGTGGACGGTCTGTCCGCCGGTGGGCGTGGCAGACACAGATGGGATGCCTGATTTGATTTCCTCGCGATCGAAGTTCAGTCTGCACACTGTTCAAGCCTGGTTCCACACGCACCCGCGGGCCGTCAGTGCCGCCGTGCTGGCCTTGTTGACCGGCAGCGCCTTCACCGCCTTTGGCACCGCCCCGCTGTCGGGTTCGCTGGGCGTGATGCCCGACGCGCCGCCCCCTGTCGTCACCACCGTGCACGAAGTGATCGCGCTGCCCGAATTGCCGACGCAGCTGGTCGAATCGCAGACCCAGGGCCTGCGCCTTTTCCGCAATGAGCTGACCCGCTCGAGCGACACCGTGGACAGCCTGCTGGCTCGCCTGGGCGTCGACGACCTGGTCACCGCCGAGTTCCTGCGCAACGACCCGATCGCCCGCACCGTGCTGCAAGGCCGCGTGGGCAAGTCGGTGCGCGCCGTGATCGACAACGGCCAGTTGGTCGAGATGGTGATCCGCGGCCCGGCTGAAGTCGGCGGCGATTTCGACACCCACTTCACCCGCATCTCGATCCACCGCGAGATCCAGGCTGGCGGTTCACGCTGGCAAGTGCTGCGCGAGGTGCTGCCGCTGGACAACCAGACGGTCACCGCTTCAGGCACGATCCGCTCCACGCTGTATGAAGCCGCCGACGCAGCCCATGTGCCCGACAGCGTCACCAACCAGTTGGCCGAAATCTTCGGCACCGACATCGACTTCCGGCGCGAACTGCGCAAGGGCGACGCCTTCAGCGTGATGTACGAAAACCAGCTGGCCGATGGCGAGCCGGTGACCTGGTCCAGTGGCGCCGGTCGCGTGCTGGCCGCACGCTTCATCAACAAGGGCGAAGCCCATGACGCCGTGTGGTTCCAGGAGCGCGGCGAAAAGGGCGGCTACTTTGACCTGCACGGCCGCAGCAAGGTGCGCGCCTTCCTGTCTTCGCCGCTGGCGTTCTCTCGGGTGACCTCGGGCTTCGCCATGCGCTTCCACCCGATCTTGCAGAAGTGGCGTGCGCACTTGGGCGTGGACTTTGGTGCCCCCACCGGCACGCCAGTGCGCAGCGTGGGCGATGGCGTGGTGAGTTTCGCCGGCTGGCAGAACGGCTACGGCAACGTCGTGCAATTGCAGCACCGCGGCGACCGCACCACCGTGTACGCCCACCTCAGCCGCGTCGATGTGCGCCAAGGCCAGACCGTGCCCCAAGGCACCCAGATCGGTGCCGTGGGCTCGACGGGCTGGGCCACCGGCCCGCACTTGCATTTCGAGTTCAAGCTCAGCGGCCGCCAGGTGGACCCGCTGACCATCGCCCGCGAATCGGAGACGCTGCAACTCACGCCCAACGCCTTGGCCGCTTTCCGCCGCCAGGCCGTGGACATCGCCCAGCAGTTGCAAGCCGCAGGCGAATGGAAGGCCGCAGGCCTGCAGTCCGGCCCGCGCTTCGAGTGAGCCGACTCCGCCGGTCGTTGACCTGACATGAGCGCCGCCACCACAGAGCTCTACGTCGGCCTGATGTCGGGCACCTCGATGGACGGCGTCGACGGCGTGCTGATGCGCTGCGAGATGCAGGCCGCTGGCGAGGCGCCGGGCTGGCAAGTGATGGCCCACGCCCACCGCCCCCTGCCCCCCAGCTTGCGCGAGGCCTTGATGGACCTCAACACCGCAGGCGAGGACGAGGTGCACCGCTGCGCCATGGCCGCCCAAGCGTTGGCTGTGCTGTATGCGTCGGTCACGCAATCGGTGCTGGAAGCGGCCGAGGTGTTGCCCACTGAAGTGCGCGCCATCGGCGTCCACGGGCAAACCATCCGCCACCGCCCGGAACTCGGCTACACCGTGCAGCTCAACCAGCCCGCTTTGCTGGCCGAGCTCACGGGCATCGACGTGGTGGCCGATTTCCGCAGCCGCGACGTGGCCGCAGGTGGCCAAGGCGCACCGCTGGTGCCCGCCTTCCACGAAGCGATCTTCGGCCAGGCCGGCGAGTGCGTGGTGGTGCTCAACATCGGTGGCATGGCCAACCTGAGCATCTTGCGGCCTGGCGAAGCCCCGCTGGGCTTCGACTGTGGTCCGGGCAACGCCTTGCTGGATTTGTGGTGCGCCTGGCAGACCGGACACGACTTCGACGCCAACGGCGAATTCGGCGCGGCGGGCCATGTGCACGAAGACTGGCTGGTGGACGCGCTGGCCGAACCCTTTTTCACGCAGGCCCCGCCCAAGAGCACGGGGCGCGACTTGTTCAATGCCGACTGGCTGTTGCGTTGGTTGGGCCCACACGGGCTGACCGATGGCCCCGTCGAACCGCAGCTGGCCCGCGACGTGCAGGCCACCCTTTGCGAGCTGACGGCACGCACGGCGGCCCAGGCCGTGCAGCAGCACGCGGCTGGCGCGTCAGACGTGGTGGTGTGTGGCGGGGGCGCCCTCAATGGCGACCTGATGCGCAGGCTGGCGGAACAGCTGCCTGGCGTGCGCGTGGGTCGCTCGGACGCCCACGGGCTGGATGTGATGCAGGTGGAAGCCGCTGCGTTCGCGTGGCTGGCCTGGACCCATGTGCACCGCCGCCCCGGCAACCTCGCCACCGTGACCGGTGCGCGAGGCCCGAGGGTGCTGGGCGCTTTGTACCCGGCCTGAAGCTCAGGCCGCTGCCGTCAGACCGAGAAGCTCGAACCGCAACCGCAGGTGGTGGTGGCGTTGGGGTTGCGGATCACGAACTGGGCGCCTTCGAGGTCGTCCTTGTAGTCGATTTCAGCGCCCACCAGGTACTGCAAGCTCATGGCGTCGATCAGCAGGGTCACGCCGTTCTTTTCCATCTTCGTGTCGTCTTCGTTGACGATTTCGTCGAAGGTGAAGCCATATTGGAAGCCCGAGCAGCCGCCGCCTTGCACGAACACGCGCAGCTTCAGGTCAGGGTTGCCTTCTTCGGCCACCAGTTCAGCCACCTTGCCGGCAGCCGCATCGGTGAAGACGATGGGGGCGGGCATGTCGCTCGACACGTCGGTCTGGACATCTTGGGTGGCGGCAACAACGCTCATGAGGAACTCCGGAGGAAAAGTCAGATTTTATTCGCCTGCAACGGCACCGCGTTGCCAGACTGGGATGGGGGCGAGCCGGCACTGGCGGCCAGCTTCAGGTTGGGCTTGTCGTCGGTTTTCAAAGGCCTCAATTCGCCATCGATGGTGGCGCCTTGGTGCATTTCGAGCGCCTCGTAGCGGACGTCGCCCACGATGCGGGCCTTGGGTTGCAACTCCAGCAACTCCTCGGCCATGACAGGGCCTTCCACCACGCCGTTG
>JBEEJT010000325.1:0-59653 GCA_041169085.1 Pseudomonadota bacterium
CGCTGTCCCCGTCCCGCAGGCGGAAGTCGGACAAGACCACATCGATTCGCCCCTGAGCGGCGTGCGCCACAGCTTGCTCTCGACTCTCGGCCAGCAACACCTCGCAGCCGACCTGCAGCAAGAGCAAGCGCATGCTCATGCGCACCACCTGCTCATCGTCGATCACCAGGACCACACACCCAGTAGGTGCCCGCCGCGCCGCTGCAGGATTGGCACCCCCGACCGGCAGCGCGGCCGCATGGGGCATCGTGAGCGTCACGGTCGTACCCAAGCCCTCAGTGGAATCCAGCGTCAAGGAGATGTCCAGCAAGGTGCACAAGCGGCGAACAATGGACAACCCCAGCCCCAGCCCCTTCGTGCGGTCTCGCTCAGGGTTGCTGAGTTGGTAGAACTCTTGAAACACCTTCTCGCGTTCATGAGCTGGGATGCCCACTCCGCTGTCTCGCACCTTGATGGACACGGCTTCAGCGCTTCGGATCAGGCTGATGCTGACCTCACCGCCGGTGGGTGTGAACTTCATGGCGTTGTCGACGAGATTGTTGAGCACCCGCGAGAGCAGGGCCTCGTCGCTCACAGTGCCCAACCCCAGCTCAGCATCCACGTGAAGAAGCACCCTTCGCTCTCGCGCCACCGGTGCCCAGGTCATCTGCAGCCCCTCCAGCAAGTGATCCAAGCGCAAAGGCAATAAAACGGGCGCCACGGCCCCTGCATCCAGCTTGGAGATGTCCAGCAGGCTATCCAGTTGTCTGGACATGGCCTGGTTGACCGTGTCCAGGAGGTGAACGATCTCCTGACAGCCACTGTCGGTTTCACGCAGCTTCAGCGCCGCCACCAGCACCGTCATGCTGTGAATGGGCTGCCGCAAGTCGTGACTGGCTGCTGCCAGAAAGCGCGTCTTGGCCCGGTTTGACTCGTCGGCCTGCTCAAGGGCCTGCTTGAGCGTGCGGTTGTGTTCTTGCTCGCCATAGCGATAGCGGCAGGATTCTTCAAACAACTGATTGGACTGTCTACCAAAGCCAATCAGAAAGGCCTGGTACAGCACGACCATGGTGGCCACACCCCAGTTGCCCAGGCGATCCAGTTGCATCCCCTCCCAGAAAAAGGCAGCCGCCAGTGCCAAGAACATGGGCAGCGTGAAGGCCAGGTAGACATGGAGATGCCCTGACGTGGTCACCGCAGAGGCCGTTCCCGTGGCCACAATCACCATCGCCAACATGGCTCGCTCACCCTCGGTCATCGCCGGGAACGCCCACAAGGGCACAGCCATCAACACGCCATTGATGGCCAGCACGGTCGCAATTCGCAGTGATGTTTGGCCGCGACCGCCTCGCATGACGAACTGCCGCGTGCCAAGCCATCGCCACGCGATGACCAGCACCGAAATGGCCAGCCAGGCCCAGGCCAACCCTTCGCCCGTTCTGCGGAACCAGATGCTTGCAGCCAGCACCTTGGTAGCCAGTAACGCAGCCTGAGCCCGATTGGAGTGGCTGAGAAACAGTTCCACAAAGCGGTCATGGATGAACCGCCGGATCTCTCGATCGTCGTTCGTCATTGATCCACTCCTGATGTGCTCTTGGCGACCGCTCAACGGCAGCGGGCAGTGCTTGGCGGGCTCCAGCATGTTTCGGGCCACGCCGTGCCCCAAATCAGAACATGGTCCAAGGCCAATGCCGGCAGCATTCGCCCTGCTTTGTTCTAAACCTTGGTTTAGACGCGGTGCGAATTGCACTCGCGGCTTCACACATGAACACTGGGTGACATCGCCAACGCGGAAGGCGGCCCCTGCGGCCGGCCACCTAAGGAGCACCCCATGAATCGCATTTTGTTGATGTCAGCCGCCGCAGCAGGCGTTGCGGCTTTGTCTGGCTGCGCCAGCACCTACGGCAACCTTGTCAGCGGCAGTGGCGTCGGGGCCATGGAGTACCAACCCGCTGTGGCCGTGAAGCCCGGCGGTGAAGCGGTCTATCAGCAATACCTGGCTCAATGCCGCGTGGCAGCTGCCAACCGGCAAGTCAGCGTGGCGCAGAACAGTCAACTTAACACTATCGCCAATGTGAGCGGAGGAGCACTGAGTGGTGCCGCCCAAGGTCTGGAGATGGGCAGCATCCTCAAGGGGGCGGGGCTCGGCACCAGCGTCAACAAGTCGGTAGGCATCGGTGCGCTGGCAGGCTCGATGGGCTCCCTCGCCGAGTCCTTTACTTCGGGCACCAAGACTTCTGCCGCCGAAACCAGGTCCGCGCTGCTGACCTGCCTTCGACGTCTGGATCCGCAGAGCCAGCACTACGTCGTGGTCGAGTGAGCCATGTCTAGCGGAAATCTCCACAGCCTGCGCATCGCCTCCTCAGCGGGTGGACTGGCCATGAGCCTGATCGGCACCTCCTGGGGGCAGCAGGCCTACACACCCAAACTACCTCCTGTCGTGGTCACGTCAGCCGACGGCTGTGGCGTGCTGGCGCTCAATCCCGATGACCCGTTGGCGGCCAACGAACACTACGGAAAAGCCATTGATTCCATGCGTCTAAGTGTCTGGAGTGGCGGCTGCAAGAACGGGCTGCGACATGGCGTTGGCAGTGTGACCTATCCACCCGGTTCGCTGCTCATGAACGCGCTGAGCATCTGGTACTTCAATGGTCGGCCTGGTCAAGGAACACCTCACGCCTTTCGGCTGAAAGATGGCAAGGTGATCGACACGCGCGGTGGGACTCACTTTCACGTCAACAACCTAGATGAGCAGGGCATGCCCAAACTGCAAGCGCCCTACAGCACCCCGAAGGTGGTACTCATCCCCGACCCAAAGGGCCGCAAGGTGATGTACCAGTTTCTGGTCCCCAGCACCATCCACAAGTTCGTGAGCGGCCCTGACCAAGAGGCTATAGGCGAAGACACGCCGTACGCCTCTTCCGCAGAAGCACTTAGCGCTTGGCGCGAGATCGTGGTGCCTATGCTGAAGGCGACCATGGCACTGGACAAAGATGAGCAAAGCCGCATGGCCGCAGACATGGCCGAGGCCCTGGCCCTGCAGTCTGCCGCATCAGCACCCAAGCCCAGTGCGGCGACGGCTGCACCCTGACACCCGGAGTAGCCACATGAAGCCCCTCCCTGTACTCGCGCCGCTTGGTCTGGCCACTTGCCTGGTCGCCCCCTGCCGCATCGCTTACGCAGATGAAGTCGGGACACCGCCTTCACCGCCGCAGTCGACATCCGTAACTGCATCAGCTGTACCGGCCTCAGCACCCTCGCCAGTTTCAGCGCGAGGTGACTACGTGGGCGACTGCTTCGTCATCAAAAGCCAGATCGCTGAGCTGCATCGCGCACAGCCTGGTCATCGTCACTGGATCGTGACCGCACAGGATGTGCGGGACGCCAACAACCCCACTCTCACCATGATTCCCGCGTCTCAGTGGGGCGATGGCGACATCGCTGATTGGATCCAACGAGCGGTACCGTTGCTGGGCTGTACGCCGAAAAGCAGCACGGCCACGCCCGTTGACATGCCTGCAGGCACACTTCAACGGCACGGCGCCATCCGAAGGGGCTTCGTTTATGGCTTGCTGACCACGCCTTACAAATATTACCCGTCGGACAAGCGCTTCGAGACTGGCCTGCCCATCGGGCCGTATCTGGGCTGGCGCGTGGGCGAATCTGGGGTGGGTACAACGTTGGTGTCGGCGGTCACGATTGGCTCGGTGACGGCGGAGAGCCTGGATACGGACCCCGCTGACACCACCAAGAAGCGAGTGAGCGGAACCACCAATCTGACGTCTCTGGCCGCAGCGGTCGGCCTGGTGTTTGACATCACTCGCAACCCGTCCAAGTCGCCCTTCAAGGTAGGCTTGCTGTTCGGCAAGGACTATGTCAACAAAGGCGACAACATCCGCTACGAACACAACCGCAAGACCTGGGTTGCACTCCAGATCGGGTTTGATTTCACTGATTACTGACGCTTGCAACTTGCCGGCCGACTCAAGGATTGGCGTGCGGTAAGCCTCGTAAGCTTATCGCCCCGTCACTTTGGCTTCTCCGCTCCCGCCGCATGCCTCACCACACCGGCAGCAAAGAGCATCGTCGCGCTTGTCTGCCCCGTCTCTCGGTCGTAGGTAAGCTGGCCTGCGCCCTGGCCGCATCCACCGCCACCACGGCCCACGCCGAATCGCCCTGCCACCACCTGCTCACCGTGGGCGCCTGGAACATCCAATGGCTGGGCAACGCCAAGGCCGGCCACCGCAAGCCCCAACAGCCCGCAGACATCGCCAGCATGGTGGCCCTGGCGGGTGTCGACATCCTGGCGCTCGCCGAAGTCAGCGCCGACGGGGGTGACGCCAGCGGCCAGGCCCGCAACACCACGCTCGACGCCGCCTTCGCGCAGCTCAACGCCCAGGGCGGACGCTGGACCTACGCCTTGTTCCCGAAGCGCGAAGGCGCCCGCGCCCCGCAAGACCAGTGGACCGGCCTGGCCTGGAACGCCGCCGCCGTCACGCCCGTGGGGGGCCCTGTGCCGCTCGACGCCCGCGTCGACCCCGCCCGCGAAGAAGCCATCCGCCAGCAACTCGACCGCGCCGACGCCAACACCCTGATCTGGAGCCGGTGGCCGCAAGCCATGAAGTTTTCGGCGGGGCCCGGCCTCAGCGACTTCGTGGTGGTGCCCATGCACCTCAAATCGAACATCGGCGGGGCGGCCACCGCCCAGGCCCGCGCCTACGAGGCCGAGCTCATCGTGCAGGCCCTGCGCCGGCTGCCCGCTGCGCTGCGCGACGACGACGTCGTCCTCCTGGGCGACAGCAACCTGCTGAGCGCGGACGAGCCCGCCGCCCAGGCGTTGGCCCAGGCCGGCTTCAAGGACTGCAACCCGCGCGACGTGGGCACCCACCTGAGCTTCAAGGCTGGCGAGAAGCGCGCGCCCTTTGACCGCATCTTCGTGCGTGCCAGCCAACCCGAAAGCCGGGACACCTGCCCCACGGCAGGCCGTGGCCATGCCCCGCGCGACTTCAAGGTGATCAAGCCCCAGGACTGGGAGCCTGACATCGGCAACTCGGCCTACCAGGCCCGCCTGTCAGACCATCTCCTGGTGCGCACCACGCTGTGCGTGCTCAAAGATGACGACTGACCGCCCCGCGCAGGCTTGAACCAGGTCAAGGGCCCGAGGCGCGGCCCTGGGTATCGTGGCTCACCCCCACACCCGAACTGCCGCCATGTTGTCCGCCTCACCCCTTGCCCCCACCTTGCCCGGCCTGAGCGCCGAAGCCACGGCCCGGGTGGAGCGCATGCGCCAGATCGCCCGCGACGTGGCCGGGCCTGCGGCCGAAGCCGTGGACCGCGATGGCCGCTTTCCCACCGAGGCCCTCGCCGCGTGGCGCGCAGCCAGGTTCATGGGCGTGGCGCTGCCCGAGCGCCTGGGGGGCGAAGGCGCTGGCCTGGTCGAGCTGGGGCTGATGTGTGAGGCCTTGGGCCAGCGCTGCGCCTCGGCAGGCATGGTGTTCGCCATGCACCAGGTGCAGGTGGGTTGCGTGGTGCACCACGGCCACAGCGCCTGGTTCGAGGCCTACGCCCGCCACCTGGTCGAAGGCCAGCGCCTCATCGCTTCCGTCACCTCGGAGGCGGGCGTGGGCGGCTCGGTGCGCACCAGCGTCTGCGCCATCGAGCCCGACCGCCAGCACGGCGCGGAAGGTCAAGCCGGCTTCCAGGTCCACAAGGACGGCACCGTGGTCTCTTACGCCGACCACGCCGACGACCTGCTGATGACGGTGCGGCGCGACAGCGAGGCCGCCGCCAGCGACCAGGCCCTGGTCATGGTCAGCAAGGCGCAATGCCGCCTGCAGCGCACCAGCACCTGGGACGCCATGGGCATGCGCGGCACCTGCAGCCCCGGCTACATCGTGGACGCCCGCTTTGGCGGCGAGCAGATCGCGCCCGCCCCGTTTGGCGACATCAATGCCCAGACCATGGTGCCCTGGGCCCATGTGCTGTGGTCCTCGGTCTGGCTGGGCATCGCCACCGACGCCGTGGCGCGCGCCCGGGGCTTCGTGCGTGACACCGCCCGCAAGCTGGGCGGCGCGACCCCGCCCACGGCCGCCCGCCTCAGCGAGGTCTCGGCGCTGCTGCAACTCATGCGCGCCCAGGTGCGCGAACGCGCCGCCAGCCACGACGCCCTGCGCCGCCAGCCCGACGGCGGGCTGAACACCCTGGCCTCGGTGAGCTACGCCGTGCAGAGCAACCACCTCAAGCTCAACGCCAGCGAACTGGTGGCCCAGATTTGCACCCAGGCGCTGCGCATCACCGGCACCACCGGCTACCGCAACGACTCGCCCTACAGCGTGGCGCGCCACCTGCGCGACGCCCATTCGGCGGCGCTGATGATCGGCAACGAGCGCATCCACGCCGCCAACGGCGCGCTGCAACTCATGGTGCGCGACGACGCACTCTGAGCCGCGGGAAACACCGGGGGCGGCCGCCCCGGTCTTCTCACGTTCTGCAACACGCTCCCCCGGGGCAGGTGGGGTCGGTTGGTGGCTGCGTGTTGTGTAATTCGGTCTTGCCCGACACACAACAGCCAGAGGAGGCCCCCATGTCACGCCGCGTTCACTCGTTTGCCTTGTCCGCCAGCTTGATGGTGATTGCCGCCGCTTGGGGGTTGACGGGGTGTGGTGGTGGCGGGGGTGGCGGTGAAGGCTCTGCCGGTGCGACACCTGCAGCATCCACACCCAGTTCAGGCGCAGGCGGTGGCGGCGGCTCTGCTGTCGGCACGAGCAACCAGCCCCCGGGCGTTTCCGTGAGCACAGGCGACGATGCAGTGGCGTTCTTGCCCGTGCATTTCTCCACGGCCACCACCCTTGACGCTGGTGTCACCATCACCGCCAGCAACTTCAACTATGGTGACGGTCAAACAGGGACCAGCCCCACTCACACTTATGACAAGCCGGGCGCCTACACGGTGATCTACACCGTCACCGACAGCAAAGCCAGACAAGGTCAGGGCAAGACTCAGGTGACAGTGAAGGCATGTTCGATGCCAGCGATGGCTGCCGCGACCGTGAGCGCAGACACCATTCATGTCTGCGTTCAGACCAACAAAGGCGAAATGGTGTTCGCGCTTGACTCAGCGAAGGCTCCCATTTCGACGTCCAACTTCATGCGCTATGTGAATGATGGCTACTACAACAGCACGGTGGTGCACCGCGTGCAAAACGCGTCGCCAGATTTCTGGGTGGTGCAAGCCGGCCAGGTTGGCGTGAACACAGATGGCTATTTCATCAAGACCCCGGTCAACAAGTACGACCCCATTGAGTTGGAGAGCAACAACGGCCTGCTGAACAAGCGCTACACCCTGGGCATGGCCCGCACCTCTGTGCCCAAGAGCGCCACCAGCCAGTTCTACATCAATCTGATGGACACCCCTGTCTTTGACTATGCGCCTGGCCTGCGAGATGGTTATGCCGTGTTTGGCAAGATCGTCTATGGCACCGCAGTCGCCGATGCAATGGGGGCGGCCAGCACCGTGAACGCTGGCGGCGGGTTTGCATACTTTCCTCAACAAGAACTGAAAATCCTCGGCATGGCGGCCAAGTGAGCCCCGGGCGGATAATCCGCCCCATGCCCGCCACCCCCAGCACCACCGCCGACCTCGAAGCCCGCGTCACCGAACTGGAAATCAAGCTCGGCTTCATGGATGATTTGGTCGAGACGCTCAACGACCAGATGGCGAAACAGCAGCACCTGATCGACCTGCTCAAGGCCGAGGTGCTGCGGCTCAACGACCAGGTGCAAGACGCTTCGCCGCCCGCTTTCCGCAGCCTGCGCGACGACATCCCGCCCCATTACTGAAGCCCGGCCACGGCGGCGAAGCCGCTCCAACCCCCTTGTCCCGGTGGCCCGCACCACCCTGGACGGGGGCTGCCGGGTGGCAGTGGTTTCACTAAGATGCGCTCGCCTGTCACCAGGGAGCAGTTGTGAAGTTTGCACGGAATTCCGCGGCACGTCAGCCCGCATTGGCCCATGCTGCCGCATGGATGTTATTGGCCCTCGCGGGTTGTGGCGGCGGTGGCGGTGACGCCCCGGCAGACACGTCCACGCCTTCGGCGGTGACCCCCACCCCCGTGTCGCCCTCGGCCAGCGAGCCCACCACGCCGACGCCCGCCACACCCACCACGCCCGCCACACCAGTGGCCAGCGAGCTGTTCCCCTTGAACACCGGCGACAGCTGGGTCTACGACCTCACCTCGGGTGAGGTCACCACCGACAGCGGCCTGACCCGCAGCGTGGCCAGCGGCCCCGACGCCAGCGGCAACGTCACGGTCACCCAGGTCGAAGGCAGCACCACCACCTCCGAGCAATACACCCGCACCGACGCCGGCGTGCTCTGGCGCGACCCGGGCCACGTCAGTGCTTACCTGCCGGGCCTGGCCGCAGACTGGCCGAGCTGGCTGTTGTGGTCGAGCAGCGCCATGGCCACGGGCGACACCCGCACGGTCGACAAGTCGGGCGACGCCGGCATCGACTACGACGGCGACGGCAAGTCCGAAGCCTATGTGCTGAGCGCGGTGCAAACCTACCGCGGCCGCGCCACCCTCACGGTGTTGGGCCAGGCCACCGAAGTCTCGCAGTACACCAACGCCTACCGCATCGACATCACCTTGAGCCAAACCGGCATGAAGTACACCGTGAGCGCCACGGAGAACGTGTCGCTCGCTGCCGGCCTGGGCGTGGTGCAGTCTGACCTCACCGAAGTCGGCCTGACCGGTGCCGTGACCAAGCAACAGCGCCTGACGTTGCGCTCGGCCCGCGTGGCGGGCGTGGACCACAGCCGTTGATGCCCAAAAAAAGGGGCCGCCTGGTCACGTACCCAGGCGGCCCTCAAAGTGTGAACGACATGCGTTGACGGTTCACTTCAAAACACTGGCCGGCACCACCGGCAACACCACGCTCGACGGGTGAGCCGCGTCGTTGAGGATGGTGCTCACGTTGCCGTTGGCTTCTTGTTGCTGCGGCGTGGGCCAGATGCCCATGGCCTGGTTGCTGGCGCTGATGGCCACGCGCAGCTTCTGCCCCTTCTTGACCAACACGGCCGCCGGGAAGACTTCCACCGGCACCAGCATGGGCTGGCCAGGCACCACCGCCAGGCGCGAAGCCTCGGTGAACGGGTGCCACGGCTGGATCATCACGCCGTTGACGTAGCGTGAGCGGCTGGTGTCCACCGCGCGGTAGGCCGCAGACATCAGGCCCGTCGTCACGGGCTTGGCCAGACCGAAGGCGTCGACCACGTCCACCCGCACAGCCAAGGCGGCCTGCGTCTTGGTGGCGCTCATCCAGATGTCGGCCTGGATGGGGCCGTTGAGGTAGGTGTCGGCCGCCATCGGGGCCGTCTCGAACTGGATGGCCTTCTGGTTGCGCTCGACGATGTTGCTGTTGGTGTGGCAGCCCTTGCTCAAGATGCCATGCAGGCCCAGCGACCACTGCACGTCGCTGCTGGAGCAATCGCTGCTGTCCTTGATCTTGACGCTGGCGGTCACAGTGTCGCCACTGGTGCTGGTGCCGTAGCTCACCACGGGGGCCGCGGGCTCGCTCACAGTGTGGCTGGCTTCGCCGGCGGCGGGCTGCTCAGCCGTCAGCGTGAGGTTGCCGCGCATGTACAGCCGTTGCGGCTGCATCTGCGGGTGCGGCCAGTCCGAAGCGGTGGCGTAGCGGTCAGACGTGCCCCAGCCCTGCACCAGCTGCGTCACGTTGGGCATGGCCGCCGCGCCCGTGTTCAGGCCCTTGAGGTATTGGTCGAACCACTGCAGCATCAGGTAAGGCGCGCCCGGGGCGCCCTTGCTGGTGGTGCCGGCCGCGCCGCCAATCGCCTTGAGCACCGACTGGAAGTGGGCCCCCGGCAAGATCACCAGCTTGGCCTGGGCGTTGCGCTTGATCTGTTCGTAAATCAGCGGCTCGTCGCGCTGGAAGATGTCGTTGGTGGCCCCGATCACGAAGGTGGGCACCTTGATCTTGGTCGCCGCTTCGATGGGCGAGCGCATCGCCCAGAAGTCGCCATCGTCGGTGGCATAGCCCTTCACACCCGACGTCGAGTTGGTGACCGTAGGCAGGTACCAGTTGTTGATCGCAGCGATGTGCTCCGCATTCGCAGCCTTGATCTGGTCGGCGTATTCCGGGTATTTGGAGATGGCTTGCGAGTTGGCCACGCTCAGCCCTTGGGTGAGCGGCAGCCACAGGCTGATGAACTCGGCGTTCAACATGCCGCCGATGCCCACCGTGCCCCGGTAGGCGTCGCCCATGGGCACCACGGTGAACGCGGCCTTCACGGCCGGGTCTTGCTGCCCGGCGGTCAGGATGCTGGTGATGCCCAGGTAGGAGGTGCCGGCCAGACCCAGGTTGCCGTTGAACCAGGGCTGTTGCTTGACCCAGTTGACGGCGTCGGCGTAAGCGGCTTGCTCTTCTTCACCCAACAGGCCTTCCTGGCCTTCGGACATGCCGGAGCCCAGGATGTCGACCGCCACCTGCACATAGCCACGGCGCACCATGTATTCGTCGGGGCCCCCGATGATGAGGCTGTTGCCCTTGGTGACCACCATGCCCATGAAGGTGCCGAGGTCGATGCGGTAAGCCGTTTGCGTCAGGATGGCCGGGAAGCTGCCCGCCACGGGCTTGTTGCTGGCGTCGGCCGGCATGGTCACCAACACGGCCAGGCGCTTGCCACTGCGGGTGGTGATGAACTGCAGGGGCATCGTCACCGCGTTGGGGTGGTCGGCGGCGCGGTCGTAGGCCTGGGTGCCCCAGACGGCATTGGCGTTGGTGGTGACGGCGGGGTTGGCGCGCGCCAGCACGCTGCGGGTGCCCAGGGTGGTGGTCTGGGCAAACCCGGCGGTGCACAGGCCCAGGGCCACCAGGGCGCCGGCCAGGCTGTGCAGCAGGAAAGTGCGTTGGTCGCGCGACAGCTTCTTCATGGAGGACTCCGATCTCAGGTGGACGGATCCTAGAAAAAGCCTCTACAGATGCCTATGGCCGAGTTGACCATCGTATTGCCCGGATGACCTCGGGCTTACCCCATGCAGCGCTGTATGGCGCGGGTCAACCCTGCTTCCAGGTGGAGGGCGTGACGCCAAACCAGCGCTTGAACGCGCGGTGAAAGCTGTGGACCGAACCAAAGCCCAGCTCGTCGGCCACCTGCTTGATGGGCAGCCGGCCTTCGGCCATGAGGCGCTCGGCCTTGGCCCGCTGGCATTGCTGCAACAAGTCGGCGTGGGTGGTGCCCAGCGCGGCCAGCTGGCGGCGCAACTGGCGCTCGTTGAGCCCCACGCGGGCGGCGGTGTCGGCCACCGAGAGCGCCTGCGGCAAAGCGGCCAGCAAGGCCTGGCTCACCTGCTCGGCCAGGTCGCTGCCGGCCTTCATGGCGGACAACAGTGCCTCGGCGCGCGCCATGGCACCTTCGTAGGCCAGCGGGTCGTGCATGGGCATGGGGGCATCGAGCAGGCGAGAAGCGAAGTTCACCGCCGCCTGCCGGCGGTTGCACACCAGCCGGGCGCCGAAGGTGGCCGCGTAGCGCGCGGCGTGTTCGGGCTCGGGCTCGTAAGGCAGTTCGATGTCGTGGATATCGGCGTTGCCAGCACCCGCGAAGCGCAACATGAGCGTCGAGCTGGTGGTGACCAGGTCGACGCGAAACCGCATGGCCAAGGGGTGGCGCGACACCGGCTGCACCACGATGCGGGCGTGCTCGCCCTGCTCTTCGAGCTCCATCTCCGGGCGCTCGACCGACAGCCGCCCGAAGCGCGCTACGTTGGCCAGCATGGCCCGCAACGAGGGCGCGTTGGTGATCAGCGGCGTGATGGCGCCGTATTTCATCAAGGCCAGGCTTTTGCCAGCCACCAGGCCGAAAGCCGGGTCGCCGGTGTGTTCCAGCGTGGCCACCATCATCTGGTCGAACACGTCCACGTGCAGCCAGTCGCCGTCTTCCCGCAAGGCGTCGAACGGCGGCAGGCCGCAACGCGCCAGCACGGGCGCGGAGCTGTGGCCCTCGACGTCCAGCGTGTACGCCAAGGTCTTGAGGTTGATGGGGGAGACGCGCATGGGCGGGCGGAGGACGGGGCCGAACAGTCAGGCTGAAGGCGCAAATGTAAAGCGCGCCAGGCGGCCGCGCACCCACCGGAAACCCGGGCAGACCCGGATGGCGCCCCAGAGCGCTCAGACCGCGCTGCCGACCAGGTTCAGCTGCCAATAGCCAATGTCGAGCCAGCGGCCGAACTTGAAGCCCACCTCGGTCAGCCGCCCCTTGGGCTCAAAACCCAGGGCTTCGTGCAGCCCCACACTGGCCTCGTGGGGCAGCGAGATCACCGCCAGCACGGCGTGCACCCCCTGGCCGCCCAGAAAGGCGATCAAGGGGGCGTACAGGGCGCGCGCGATGCCGCGGCGCTCGTGGCCATCGCGCACGTAGACCGAGACCTCTGCCGTGTGGCGAAACGCCGCCCGCGCGTGAAACCGGCTGCCATAGGCGTAGCCCACGATCTGCCCACCGTCTTCGGCCACCAGCCAGGGGTGGTGGGCGCGGTAAGCGTCGATGCGCTCGCGCATGGCCTGAGGCGTCAACGGCACTTCTTCGAAGGTGACCGTGGTGTTCAGGATGTAGTGGTTGTAGAGCTCGGCGATGCCGGCTTCGTCGCCGGGAGCGAAGGGGCGGATCAGCATGGTGCAGCCATCATGCCGGAGAACGCCGACACCTGGAACGGGGGGCCGCGCCCCGCCCCAAACACAGGTGGGGTTCCTAAAATACCAGGTGCGTTGCCTGTGGACACGGGCGGGCCTCAGCAACAACGCCTGGCGCAGACCAGGCCATCAGGGACACCATGAACTTTCTGCTTCTCCGACCCGGCCGCTGGCTGGCCGTCCTGGCTTTGGCCTCATTGACTTGGCTGGGTGGCTGTGGCGGTGGCGGCGGCGACGCCAGCCCGAGTGGTTCGAGCGGCGCGTTCAGGGTGTCGATCGACCAGTCCAGCCTCTCGTTCGAGTACATCGAAGGCACCAGTATCTTCGACGTGCCGCCTCAGTACATCCTCGCCACGGCCAGTGGCGAGCTGCCCAACGAGCTCTATGTGCTGGCCACCACCGACGGCCAGGGCATCAACCCCGAGATCCCCACCGAGATCGACGGCACGGGGGCCCGCTTCCTGGTGCGGCCAGCCGGCGGTCTCCGAGCCGGTGTCTACCGCGGTCAACTCAGCTTGTACGCCTGTGCGGACGACCGGTGCGCTCGCCCGATCGGAGGCACGCCCAAGCAGGTGTCCTACACCGTGACCGTGCACCGCCAGTTGAACGGACAAGCGCCCGACAACCTGCGCGTGGTGAGTGGCGAGAGTTTGACCTTCATGCTGCCCGTCACCTTGCCGGACAACGCCACCGGCTTCACCGCCACACCGGGCGAGAGCAGCCCCTTGAAGCTGGGGGCGCCCACGCCCCAAGGCTTGCCGGTGACGATTGGCGGGCCGCTGCGCACCGGACGCTACCAGCACAGCGTCTTCCTCAAGTGCAGCGGCGCCTGCACCCAGACGGCCGGCGTCAACATCTTCTACGAAGTCACGCCGCCCCCCGGAGGCGAACACGGCATCGTCCTGTCGACGCGCAGCCTGACCTTTGCCGCCTCGGAAGGCCGCGCAGCCCCCGAACAGGCGGTGCACATCGACTTGCCGACCTGGGGGGGCAGCGCACGCAAGGACCTGCGTTTCAGCCAACCCAGTCAGTTGGGCTGGTTGAAGCTCACGCCCACCGACACTGGTGTGAGCCTCCAGGCCACCGCGGCCCACCTCTCGCGTGGCACCTACACCGACCAGATCAGCGTCATCGACCCGGGCGCCAACGTCGCCGAAACCTTGTTCATCTCGCTCACCGTGGGCGAAGGCCTGATTCGCCCGGCCGACACCATGGTCGAGGTGAACGCCGACTCCACGCCGCAAGACCTGCAACGCCAGTTGACCATCAACGTCAATGGCGATGCCCAGGTGGGTTACGTGGCCAGCAGCAGCAAGGCCTGGCTCCAATTGCCGCAAACCTCGGGCGCCACCGGCCAGCCCTTGACCGTGCGGATCGACCCGCAAGCCTTGCACGCCGCTGAAGGCGTCGGCACGATCGCCACGGCCACAGTCACCGTGCGCCCGACGACCGCGCCCTATTCCCCCATCCAGTTCCTGGTGAGCGCCACGGTTCGGCTGCCCAGCTTGAGCTTCGTCATGCCACAGCAGGTGCTGGCCGATCAGGCGCAGACCGTTCAAGTGCGCGGTGTGGGCCTGAGCAAGGTGAGTCGCATCGAGGACCTGCTGCGGCTCGACGGGCAAGCCCTGAGCAACGTGGTGCGCTCGGGCGACAAGCTCACGCTCGCTTTGCCCGCCTTGAGCGAGGGCAGCCACGAACTGCGCATCCAGACCCACACCGGCCTGACGATCGCGCCCCTGACCTTGCGTGCTGCCGCACCGGTCTCCCTGCCTTACGCGGCACTGGAGCCCATCGGCCAACCCGCCGCGATGTTCTACGACATGGGTCGGCGCGCGCTGTTCACCCTGGACGCCGCAGCGGCCAAGGTCAAGCGCTACACCTGGGCCGGCGGAGGCAGCCGCTGGACCGTCGTCACCCACCCCCAGGCCCTGCAAGCCCTGGGGCTCGGCCACGACGGCGAGCACTTGCTGGTGTCGGACACCGCAGGCAACCTGTCGCTGATCCACGCCGACACCTTCAACGTCAAGCAAGGCCCGCTGAACTGGAGCTTGTCCACCGGCATGCCGGTCCCGCCTTACGGCGAGATCTTGAACCGATCCAACGGCATGGCCATCTTCCGTTCGAAGCCCACCGCGCGCCTGCTCGGCACCACCACGTCCGGCGTCGACCTGACCGACTTCAGCCTCACCGGTGCCGGCAGCGCCTTGCGCACATCCGCGCACCTGGGCACCTCCGCGATCATGCACCGCCGCATGCTGGTGACCCCTGACGGCGAGCGGGCACTCTTCATGTCCGCGCTCGGCACGGTCCCTGGCTACACCACCTACCTCTCGTCGTCGCCCGAAGACACCTTCTTGGCCGTCATCGGGCGGATCGACGTCCCGATGATCCCCAACGACTTGCTGGCGATGTCGGCCAATGGCGACCGCACACTCACCGGCTGGTCGGAAAGCGAGCGCCCCGTCGACTTGAGCGAGCTGCGACTGTGGAACCGCCAGTTCTCCCAAAGCAACCAGCTCCAGTGGAGCTCGGCGGGCCAGGATCAACTGGTGGGGGCGGCGCTGTCGCCCGACGGCAGCAAGGCCTATGTGATCACCCACCCGTTGTCCGACGCGTTGCCTCAGCAAGCGCGCCTGTATGTCTTCGACACCACCACGCCGCTGTTGGCCAACCAGACCTTGATGGAGGTGGGCTATGCCGACCTGCCCATCCTGACGGACTGTGCGGGCACGGCCTGCCAGAGCGACTGGCCTCGCTTGCTGACCCAGGTCAGCCCGGACGGACGGACCTTGTTCATCGCCGGCCGCAAGAAGTTGCTGGTGCTGCCCTTGCCCGAAACCTCGGCGCTGAGCACCGCCAGCCGGGCCATGGTGCGGGCGACTGCGGTGCGCCGGCAGGTCAACCAACCGGTGCGCTGGCGCTGAAGCCCGCTGCCCGGCTGGGTCGGGGCGGGGGCGGGGGCGGGCCTGCGTATCATCCCGCCCATGACCGCCATCACCATTTATCACAACCCCGCCTGTGGCACCTCGCGCAACACCTTGGCGCTGATCCGCCATGCGGGGTTCGAGCCCACCGTCATCGAGTACCTGAAGACGCCCCCCACGCGGGAGACCGTGCAGGCGCTGGCCCGGGCCACGGGCCAACCGCTGCGCGCCTTGCTGCGTGAAAAGGCCGAGCCGTATGCGCAGCTGAACCTGGCCGATGCCAGCTTGAGCGATGCGCAACTGCTCGACGCCATCGGCCAGCACCCGATCTTGCTCAACCGCCCCATCGTGGTCACGCCGCTGGGCACCCGCCTGTGCCGCCCTTCCGAGCAGGTGCTGGCGCTGTTGCCCGTGGCCCGCTTGCCAGACTTCACCAAGGAAGACGGCGAACTCATCCGCGACGACGGCCAACGCCTGGGCTGATCAGGCAGGGCATGTTCATCGAGTTGCTGCTCATCGCGCTGGTGGCCGGGGGCGGCTGGTGGCTGTTGCACAGCGGCCGTCGGCGGCTGATGCACGCCGCGCGTCGGCAAGTGTCGCAAGCCCGGTGGCTGGATGCGCAGGGCAACCTGGTGTTCGACGGCGCGCAGGCCGCCGTCGTCAGTGAAGACCTGAGCCCCATGGGCTCGGATGTCACCGGGCCGTATGTGGTGGGCCGCTACGTTTGCGCCATGCCCTCGGGCCAGCGCTTTGTGGTGACGGTGCAGACCGCACACCACCAGGCCCCCGCCCACACCGAAGTCAGCGCTGAAGGCCCGCTCACAACGCGTGGGTCACCAACCTGAAGTCCGGGTCTTCGGCATAAGCCTTCACGCTGAAGCCCAGGCTGCGCATCAGCCGCAGCATGCCGTCGTTGTTGGTCAGCACCAGGCCCACGATCTCGGTGAGGCCGCGCTCGCGGGCCACGTCCATGATGCTTTCCATCAGGCGTGAGCCCAGGCCTTGACCGCTGAAGGCGTCGGCCACCACCAGCGAGAACTCGCAGCTGGTCTGGTCGGGGTTGGTGATGTAGCGCGACACGCCGATGATGCGCTCGCGTTCCACCACCTCGCCCTCGGCCCCGGTGCTGCGCTCGCGGTAAGCCGCCACCAGCGCCATCTCGCGGTCGTAGTCGATCAGCGTGAGCTTGGCCAGCATGGTGGGCGGCAGTTCGGTCATGCTGGAGACGAAGCGGAAGTAGCGGCTTTCGGGCGAGAGGCTTTGCACCAGCTCTTGCAACATCTGCGCGTCGTCCGTGTGGATGGGGCGCACGGTGTATTCGCCCCCGCCACGCAACGGCCACACCTGCTCGAAGCGAGCGGGGTAAGGCAGGATGGGCAGGTGACTGTAGGCGCCTGCGCGCCCCCCGATGCCATGGGCTGCGCCGTCGATCACGATGCGGGCGTCCACCGCCACGGTGCCGTCTTCGTCCAGGATGAGCGGGTTGATGTCCATCTCGCGCAGCTGCGGCAACTCGCAGACCATTTCCGACACGCGCAGCAAGACCTGCTCCAGCGCTTCGAGCTTCACCGGCGGCTGGCCGCGCCAATCGCCCAAGGTGTCGGCCACACGGGCACGCTCGATGAGGCGGTGGGCCAGGTATTGGTTGAGCGGCGGCAGCTCCATGGCCCGGTCGTTGATGAGCTCGATCATGGTGCCGCCCGCGCCAAACGAGATCACGGGCCCGAAGGCATCGTCGGTGACCAGGCCGATGCACACCTCGCGGCCTGAGCGCTTGCGCGCCATCTTCTGCACGGTGACGCCGTGGATGCGGGCGTCGGGCCGCGCGCGCTTCACGCGTTCGATCATCTCGTTGTAGGTGTCGCGCACCGCCGTGCCGCTTGCGATGTTGAGCGCCACGCCCTGCACGTCGCTCTTGTGCGAGATGTCGGGTGAGTCGATCTTGAGCGCCACGGGAAAGCCCATCTGCGTGGCGATCATCATGGCCTCGTGCGGGGTGCGCGCCAGGATGGTCTCGGTGACGGGGATGTGGAAGGCCGACAGCAGGCTCTTCGACTCCATTTCGGTGAGCGTCTTGCGGCGCTCGGCCAACACGCTTTCGATGACCAGCCGGGCGCCTTCGATGTCGGGCTTGGCCAGGGTGGACAAGGGCGGCGGCGTTTGCTGCAGGAGCTTCTGGTTTTCGTAGAAGCTGCTGAGGTTGCCAAACGAACTCACCGCCGCTTCGGGCGTGCGGAAGGTGGGGATCTGGCCTTCGTTGAGCACCAGCCGGGCGTCGAGCACCGAGGTGTCGCCCATCCAGCAGGTGAGCAGCGGCTTGGACAGGCTGGGCTTGGCCGCGACCACCGCGCGGGCGTGGGCCGTGCCGTCCAGGCCCGGCTTGGGCGCGTAGACCACCAGCACGCCGTCGATGCCAGGGTCGCGATTGGCGTGGGCAATGGCCTGGGCGAAATGTTCGGGCGTGGCCTCTTCGGACAGGTCGATCAGATCGACCACCGAAGCCGTGGGCGCCAGCGTGGCCTTCAGGCTGGCCGCGCCTTCGGGCGCGAGCTGCCCCAGGCTGAGCCCGATCTCGCTGGCCCAATCGGCGGCCAACACGCCGGGCCCGCCGCCGTTGGTGACGATGGCCAGGCGCTTGCCCGTGGGCCGGAAGCGCGAAGCCAGGCTCTTGGCCGCCGAGAACATCTGGTCGAAAGAGCGCACACGCACGGCACCGGCCCGCCGCAACGCCGCGTCGAACACCTCGTCGTTGCCCACCATGGCGGCGCTGTGGGTGCGTGCAGCCGCCTGCCCCGCCGGCCTGCGGCCCGCCTTGAGCACGATCACCGGCTTGGCGTTGGCCGCGGAGCGCAGGGCGCTCATGAAGCGGCGCGCGTCCGAGATGCCTTCCATGTAGACCAGGATGCTTTGCGTGGCCGGGTCGTTGGCCAGGTAGTCCAGCGTCTCGGCCAGGCCCACGCTGGTGTGCGGGCCCATGGACACCACCGCAGAGAAGCCCACGGCGTTGCGCGCGGCCCAGTCGAGCATGGCGGATGTCAGGGAGCCCGATTGCGACACCAGGGCCAGCGGCCCCGCGTTGGCCAGCGGGCCCAGCACGCTGGCATTGAGGCCCTGCCTGGGGCGCTGGAAGCCCAGGCAGTTGGGGCCGAGCAGGTAGATGCCGTCGCGCCGGGCCTGCTTGGACCAGGCCTGGGCCTGGTCGGCACCGACGTTGGTCGACAGCACCATGGCGGCCTTGCAGGCCATGCGGGCCGCCAGGTCGAGCGCCGCCGACACCTCGGCCGGGGGCAGGGCGATGAGGGCCAGGTCGGCCCGGATCTCCATGAGGTCGGCCAGGGTGCCGGTGGTCTGGGTGTGAACGAACTGCAGCGTGCCGCTGAAGCGCTGGGCCTTGAGCGCGGCCAGCAGCGTGGCGGCCTGGGGGCAGCTCACGGCCTCGGCGCTGTCGGCGCCGGCCAGCACCACGATGTCGCGTGGCGCCAGCAAGGGCGAAAGGTAATGCTGATCCATGGGGGGCTTTCAGGGGCGTCAGGCCCGGATGAGGGCTTTGACGTGGGCGGCCACCGAGCGCGCCAGCGGGCTGAGCACATAGCCGCCTTCGAGGCACGACACCACGCGGCCTTGGGCATGGCGGTCGGCCACGGCCAGCAGCTGGTCGGTCACCCATTCGTAATCGGCCTCGACCAGGCCCAGGTTGCCCATGTCGTCTTCGCGGTGGGCGTCGAAGCCGGCAGAAATGAAGATCATTTGCGGCCGGAAGGCCTCCAGCGCAGGCAACCACTGGGTGGTCACGGCTTCGCGGAAGGCGTCGCCGCGCGAGCGGGTGGGCAGGCCAACGTTGACCATGTTGGGCCCGACGGCCTCTTCGCCGTTGAAGGGGTAGAGGCCCTTTTCGAAGATGGAACACATCAGCACGCGGTCGTCGCCGCGGAAAATGTCTTCGCTGCCGTTGCCGTGGTGCACATCGAAATCGATCAGGGCCACGCGCGACAGGCGATGCACGTCGAGCGCATGGCGGATGCCCACGGCCACGTTGTTGAAGAAGCAAAAGCCCATGGCCGCTTCGCGCTCTGCGTGGTGGCCCGGCGGGCGCACCGCGCAAAAGGCCGCGCTCACCTGACCGGCCAGCACCAGGTCGGTGGCCTCGATGGCCGCACCGGCCGCCCGCCGTGCAGCTTGCAGCGTGTGCGGGCACATGGCCGTGTCCGGGTCAACTTGCACAAGCCCCTCGGCAGGGGACTTGGCGAAGAGCTCCTGGACATAGAGCGACGCGTGAGCGCGACCCAGTTGTTCGGGCGTGGCCAGGGGCGCCTCGTAAGGGACCATGTAGTCCAGCAGGCCCTTCATCAGCAGGTGGTCCTGGATGGCGCCCAGCCGCTGGGGGCATTCGGGGTGGTGCTCGCCCATGTCGTGACGGGCGCAGTCGGGGTGCGTGATGTACGCGGCCAGCATCGGGTCTCCTGCAGCGGCGCCTTCGGCGTCCTGGTGAGCCCAGTGTAGGAAGGCCCGGCGCCCAGATCAATGCGCCGGCTTCATCCACATCAAGGAAATGTGCCTTTTCCCGGCCACGCTCGCGCTTTGCGCTGCATCAAGTCACCGAGTCAACCCACGGCTTGGCCAGCCCGTTCAAACAGACAGGTGCGCAGGCGTGCAGCAGTGGCCGTGCGTGGGCTGCGCCCCTTCTTGAAGGAGATTCACATGCGTCAATCGTTGCTGACCGCTTCTGCCCTGAGCCTGGGCGTGATGTCTGCCTGGGCCCAAGCCCCTTCTGCCAGCGTGGCCCCGGCTGCAGCGGCCTCTGCGGTGTCGGCCCCCGCTTCTGGCCCGATGCATGGCGGCATGCACGGCCACATGTCAGACCCCGAGCACCAGCGCAAGCACGAAGAGATGCACAAGAAGATGCACGGCGAAGGGCATGACCACGACAAGCACGAACGGCACGAAGGCAGCGAGCGCCACGGCAAGCGCCACGAAGGGCGGCACGAACACCGGGCCGATCACCCGGCACACGTTCACCCGAGCGCCTCAGGCGTGGCCCCGGTCCAGCCCGTGGTCAAGCCTGTCACCAAGCCCGTGGCCAAGCCCGCTGCGGCCGCCACACCGGCGTCGGCCCCGCCGGCCGCCCCCAAAGGCAAATGACACCGTGGCGGGGCCGTCGGCTCAGGCCGCGCGGCGGGCCGCGTCCGGCGCGCCGCGGCTGGCGGCCATGAGCTCGGCGATGCCGCTGCGCCGGTTGGCTTCGGCGGCCAGCTTCAGCTCGTCGGGCGAGGCGTAGCGGCGGTCCCACTCCAGGACTTTGGGGGTCATCAGCTTGTGCCACAGCGGCGGCAGCATGGCCACCACGATGGTGGTGAGGTAGCCGTTGATCATCATGGGCGCATCTGGGAAGGGCTTGAGGTCCTGGTAAGGCACCTCACCCTGGGCGTGGTGGTGCGAATGGCGCGTGAGGTTGAACATCGACCACGAGCTGATGCGCTTGTTCGTGTTCCACGAGTGGCGCGGCTGCACGGGCGTCTTGGGGTCGCGCACCATGCCGTAGTGCTCCATGTAGTTCACGATCTCGAGCAGCGACTTGCCCCACAGCGCACAGGCCACGAAGAAGGCCGCCACCGGCCAGCCGCCCATGGCCCAGGCCAGGCCCACCAGGCCCAGGCTCATGGCGTGGCCACGGATCACCGCGTTGCGCACGGTCAGCGGGCCCGAGCCTTCGCGCTGCAACCGCTTGGCTTCGATGCGCCAGGCGCTGATGTTGCCCTTGATCGTCGAAGCCAGGATGTGGAAGTAGACGTTGCGGCCGCGCGGGGCGGTGGCCGGGTCTTCGGTGGTCGACACGTAGCGGTGGTGGCCGTAGACGTGTTCGATCGAGAAGATGGTGTCGAAGCTGAAGGCCAGCAGCCAGCGCCCGATCAGCATCGAAACCGGGTCCCAGGTGCGGTGCGTCAGCTCGTGGGCGGTGATGGTGCCCACCATGCCGATCATCAGGCCGGTGGCCAGGAAGGTCGACACGTGGTGGCCCCAGAAGGTGGCCTCCCGGGCGGCCAGCGCGTCGTAGCCCGTGAGCTGCTGCACCCAGGCGCCATAGCCCAGGACGTCGGTGGACGACACGCTCCACAGCGACGCGAACACGATGGCCGACAACAGCGGCAAGGCCAGCCACAGTTGCACGGTGAGCACGCCGGGGTAGCGGTAAGTGGGCGTGGAGGTGTCGTCGCCGCTCAGCGCGTCGCCTGCCATGTAGAAGACCAGGATGGCCAGCAGACCAGCCGAGATCCAGCCGCCGCCCAGGGTGACCATGGCGATGGCCACGAGCCCGATGGCGTGGAAGAGGAAGTACTTGAGGTAATGGAAGAGCTTCATGGTTGTCTCACTCGGTGGCGTCTCTCAAGGTGGTGAATCGGTCGGTGTGGATGTGTTCAGGCGCCACACCGTGGCCCCGCAAGACCTGGGCGATGGCGTCGACCATGGGGGGCGGGCCGCACAGGTAGGCGTGGGCGCCAGGCACCAGGTGCGGCGTCACCTGGGTGTGGACCAGGCCACGCTCGCCGCGCCAGTCCGAGCCGGCCGGCTCTTCGGACAACACGGCCACGTGGCGGAAGGCGGCAGGCCAGCGGGCGGCGAGCGCGGCCAGTTCAGCCTGGGCATACAGGTCGGCCTGGGTGCGTGCGCCAAAGAGCACGGTCACCGGCCGGGCCACGCGCTGGGCCGCCATGTCTTGCAAGATGGCCAGGATGGGCGCCAGGCCGCTGCCGCCGGCGGCCATCAGCAGCGGGGCATCGGCCGGGCGCAGCCAGAAATCGCCCAGCGGGCCTTGCACGCTCACCCGTTGGCCGGTGTGGTCCTGGCCGTGCACATGGCCCGACAGGCGTCCACCCGGCACACAGCGCACGAAGAAGCTCACCTGGGCATCCGGCCCGGGCGCGTTGGCAAACGAGTAGCTCCGCGCCAAGCCGGGCAGGCTGTCGAAGCTCAACTGGGCGAACTGCCCCGCCTTGTAGGGCAAGGCTTCGTCGAGCTGCACGCGCAACCGAACGATGTCCGGCGTGAGGCGCTCTTGCTGCACCACGCGGCCACTGACGCTGCGGCAAGCCGCCGAGCGGCTGAGGTCGACTTCGATGCGCACATCGCCTTGCGGCACCGCTTGGCAGGCCAGCACCATGCCCGCGTCCAGCTCGTCGTCAGACAACACGCAGGCCGCCTGGGTCAGCGCCTTCACGCGGCCTTCGACCAGGCGGCACTTGCAGGCGCCGCAGCCGCCCACGCGACAGCTGTGGGGGAAGTCGACGCCTTGCCGCAGCGCGGCCTGCAGCAGGGTTTCGCGTGGCTGCACGGTGAGCCCCTGGCCATTGATGGTGGCGTGGGTGGGGGCGGCTTTCTTGAACCAGGACAACATGGGCACAAGGCAAGGGTGACGATGCCTGGATCGTAGGAACCGGGGCCCGGGGGCGTGCGGTGCCCGGTTGACAGGCACAGGTCATTTATTGACAATGCGGCGCCCATGACCGACGACGCCCTGCCCCTGCATTACGTGCGCCTCATCGCGGACCTGCTGTCCACCTTGGGCGCGGACGTGCCGGCGGTGCTGGCGCAGGCCGGCTTGCAGCCCGCCGACCTGGGAGACAGCCAGCGGGGCCTGGGCTTCGCACCTTTCGAGGCTTTCCTGAAGGCGGCGGTGGCCGCCACCCAAGAGCCCGCGCTGGGGCTGCTGGTGGGTGCGCGGCTGCGCATCAACACCCACGGCATGTTGGGCTATGCAGCGATGAACAGCTCCACGCTGCGTCAGGCGCTCGACCTGGTCGAGGCCTACCTGCCGTTGCGCACCACGCTGGTCACGGTGACCCGCCAGGTGCAGGCCGACGAGATGTGGGTGGCCTTCCCGCCTGCTCGGCCGCTGGGCGAGTTGCAGCCGTTGGTGAACGAGGCCATCGTGCTGACCATCAAGAACCTCATCGACCAGATCACCTTCGGGGCCTGCGAAGTCAAGCGCGTGTGCCTGGCCCACCCGCAGCCGGCTTACGCCGACCTGGCGCGAGACTTGTTCCGCTGTGAGCTGCGCTTTGACCAGGCCTGGAGCGGGCTGGTGGTGCCCCTGTCGGCGATGGACACCCCCTTGAGCAGCGCCGACCCGGCCATGTTCGAGCGCGCCGCTCGGCTGTGCCGCGAAGAGCTCGACTTGCGCGACGCCCACGCCCCTTTGAGCATCAAGGTGCGCCGCGTCATGCTGGAGCGCCAGCACGGCTTTCCCTCGCTGCAGGTGGTGGCACGCCAGTTCCACCTCACCCCGCGCACGCTGCACCGGCGCTTGCTCGACGAAGGCACGTCTTACCAGCAGATCCTCGACGAGGTGAGGCACCACCTGGCGCTGCAGCACCTGGCCGGGGGCGCGCTCAGCCTGCAAGAGATCGCCTGGGCGCTGGGCTACACCGACCAGGCCAACTTCCGCCGTGCGTTCAAGCGATGGACGGGAGTCGCGCCATCGGCGTGGGCAAGCTCGTCACAGGCGTCGGCGCCGCCGGGCTGACGGCGCACTGGGCGCACTGGGCGCACTGGGCGCGGTTGCGTCCCGACGATTTGGCCTGGTAGAGCGCGGCATCCGCATGAGCGAGGTGCGACGCCAGCGTGTCGCCCTCTGCCGGCAGCAAGCTGCACACGCCCACACTCACCGTCACATGGTCAGGCGACGCGGGCCCGGCATGGGCATGGGGGATGCGCCGCTCGCGCACCACCGCGCAAGCCAGCTCGGCCAGACGCTGCGCGCGTGCGGGGTCGGCCAGCGCCAGCAAACCGAACTCTTCGCCGCCCAGGCGTGCCACCACGCCCTGGCTGGCCTCCGCCAGGCGGCTCAAAGCCTGGGCGATCTCGCGCAGACAGGCATCGCCTGCGGGGTGGCCCAGGCCGTCGTTGTAGCGCTTGAAGTGGTCCACGTCGATGACCAAGGTGGCCAGCCGGGCACCGTCGACCAGGGCTTGCGCGTGCAGGCGGGCAAAGCCTTCTTCAAATTGGCGGCGGTTGGGCAGGCCCGTGAGCGGGTCGGTCATCGACAGGCGTTGCAGCTGCTCACCGAGCTCGCGCAAGGCGTCTTGCTGCAAGGCGGCGATGCGGCCCATCAGCCAATGTCGGCGTGCGGCGTGGTCCAGGGCATAAGCCGCGAGCATGGGGTAGAGCGCGGCGTTGGCGACGTTGGCCAAGGTGTCATGGAAGATGAGTTGCGTGCGCGCCGTGGCGGGCTCGAACCACCAGGCCAGCGACACCAGCATCAGCAAGGTGGGCGCCAGCGCAAAGCGAAACGGCAGCCGCGCCGCCGCCCCGGCAAACAAGGGGATCAACATGAAGCAGTTCAAGAAGCTCCACACCGTGCTGGCCTGGCTGTGCGACAAGACCCAGGCGGAGGCCAGGGCCACCACCGTGATGCCCAGGCTGTAGGCCAGCTCGCGCTGCCAGGCCGTGAAGGTGAGCTGCGCCACGAGCCAAACCGCGCCCACCATCACGCCGCTCAAGCCGGCCAGCGCCCACAGCAGGTGCACGGGCACATCAGGGAAGTGGCTCACCCCGCCAAACAGGTAAGCGTTGAACAGCACCAGCGCCAACAGCGCCGAGCGGCGGATGTGCACGCGGCGCTCGTCGGCATGGGCATTCAGGTAGGCCTGCTCCAGATCGCGCGGAAAGCGCAGCCGCCACAGGCCCTTGGTGAGCAAAGACTGGAGCTGGCGAACCTGCGGCGGCTGGGCCACCTCGGTGGTGTGCGCGGGCGGCGGCAGGGGCGAGGCAGAGGGCACGGCCAGGGGCTCGGCCTGCGCGTGGCCAGGCGGGCGCTTGTACTTCACCACGTTGGGGTGCAGGCACACGCGGTTGCGGCCGCTGTCCTTGGCCGTGTACAGGGCCGTGTCGGCCGCCTTCAGCAAGCCTTCTGGCGACACCCCCCGCCCCGGGCGGGCTTCGGCCACGCCCACACTGACGGTGACATGCCCCGCCGCGGGCGAGGCGCGGTGCGGGCGCTGCAGGGCCGCCACGGCTTCACACAACCCTTGCGCCATGGTCGCGGCCGCTGTGCCCCCCTGGTCGGGCAACAGGCATGCGAACTCTTCGCCCCCCAGCCTCACGGCCTGCCCATGGTGCTGCCGGGCCCAGGTGGCCAACACGTCTGCGATCTGCCGCAGGCAGGTGTCGCCGGTGGGGTGGCCGTGGGTGTCGTTGTAAGCCTTGAAGTGGTCCACGTCGAGCATCACCAGCGACAGCGGCTGCCTCAGGCTGGCCGCCCGGCTCCAGGCCCGCAGCAGGTCGGCGTCGAACTGACGTCGGTTGGGCAGCCCGGTCAAGGGGTCTTCGGTCGACAGGCGCTGCAAGCGCTGGGTGTCGGCCAGCATGCGGGCGCGTTGACGCTGGTCTTGCAGCTGCAACAACCAGTGGCGCCGGTCGGCGTGCTCAAAGGCGTAATTGAGCAGCAAGGTGAACACGCCCACCAGGCACAGCAAGGCCAGGTTGGCACCCGCGACCTGGGCCTGCCAGGGGGTGTGGCCATGGACGACTGCACCGTAAGCCACGACGGTGAACAGCGTGCTGCCCAAGGCCCAACGGAAGCGCAGGCGCGAAGCGATGCAGACGTAGAGGATCACCCCGGCGATGGTGTTGCTGTGGGTGAGTGCCGTGTCGGCCAGGCTGGCCACGGTCTGCCCCATCAGCACCAGGTTGAGCCCCACGGTGTTGACCACGGTGGCCAGCTCCATGATCCAGGTGCGGGGCCACCGCCAACTCACGGCCCAGGCCAGCACCAGGCTGGCCAGCCCGCCATAGATCGACCAGCCGTGCAAGGTGGGCAACCAGGCGCTCAGGTCGGGCATGAGCGCCTCGTCCTGGCGGCTGATGAACAGGAAGCTCAGCAAGCCGAGCAAGGCCATGCAGGTCTGCATGAGGCGGCGCGGCGCGAAGGCGTGCGCCTGGAAGGCCGACTCCAGCGCGGGCGGAAACCGCAAGCCCAGGTGGCCGTGTGCGAGCACCTCGCCGAGCGCGCGGTCCACATCCTGAAGGGGATCAGGGCCAGGCCTGTCGCCAGGGGTGGCGGCAGGCGGCGGCCCGGCAGCTGGGTTCACGGCTCAAGGGTGCACAACACGAAGAGCCCCAGCTTATCGAGCCCCCACCCTGGCTAGCGGCCTTGCGCCCACACGAAAGACGGGCCCGCGTGACGGATGTCACGCGGTGGGTCGCCAAGGTGTGGCGCCGCCACGGCCATGACCGCCGCAGTTCAGGCCCGCCCTGCGCGAGCCATCAGGCTGTCCACCCAGCCCTCGAACGCCTGCAACAGCGGCGCGAAAGCCGCCGCGTCGCCCTGCAAATGGCCCAGGGCCAGCGCCACCGATTCCAGCGTGGACAGCTGGCCCGCCTGGTGGGCCTTGCGCACGCGATAGCGCTGGCCGTGGGCCGCCAACAAGCCCTGGGGCAAGGCCAGACGGGGCAAGGCCGCCAGCGCCGGCTGGGCGCGCAACATGGCGCGGCTCTGGCGCCAGGTGCCGTCGAGCACCACCAGCGTGTGCACCGCCTCGGCCTGCAGGGGCTCGCTGGGTGCGGTGCCGGCAGCCGCCTCGCCTGGGGGCGTCGGGTACAGCAAAGCCACCCCGGGCTGCAACCAGTCTGCGGGCAGGGGCGCCGTCAAGTCGGCCGGCGCATGGCGCTCGCAAGCCTGCAGCGACAGCCACAACAGGCGGGCGCTGTTCTTGGCCTGGCCCACCTCATCGGGGTGCTGCCACAGCCCCACGCGAACGCGGTGGGCCGTGGGCCGCACCCAGGCACACACGCAAGCGGGCAAAGGTCGCTCACACCGCAGGCAAGCCCTGCGCCGTGCCCCGGCTTGCGTGTTGTGGTCACCCGCCATGCGTGGGGTCAGACAGCCGCCAGCGCCTGCTCGAGGTCGGCCAGCAAGTCGTCGATGTGTTCGATGCCCACCGACAGCCGCACCGTGTCTTCGCTCACGCCCGCCTTGACCAGCTCTTCGGGCGACAGCTGGCGGTGCGTGGTCGAAGCGGGGTGCGTGGCCAGCGACTTGGCGTCCCCGATGTTCACCAGGCGCGTGAACAACTGCAGCGCGTCAAGGAAGCGCGCGCCACGCTCACGCCCGCCGCCCGCAGGCCCCTTGAGGCCGAAGGTGAACAGGCCGGAAGCCTGGCCAGACAGGTACTTCTGCACCAGCGCGTGGTCGGGGTGATCGGCCAGGCCGGCGTAGTTCACCCAGTCCACCTTGGGGTGTTGACGCAGGTATTGGGCGATGGCCAACGCGTTGGCGCAAATGCGGTCCATGCGCAGCGCCAGCGTCTCGATGCCTTGCAAGATGAGGAAGGCGTTGAACGGTGAGATGGCCGCACCTGTGTTGCGCAGGGGCACGACGCGCGCACGCCCGATGTAGGCCGCCGGGCCCAGGGCCTCGGTGTAGACCACGCCGTGGTAGCTGACGTCGGGCTCGTTGAGGCGCTTGAAGCGGGCCTTGTGCTGGGCCCAGGGGAATTTGCCCGAATCGACGATGGCGCCGCCCAGCGCCGTGCCGTGGCCGCCCAGGTACTTGGTGAGCGAGTGCACCACGATGTCGGCCCCATGTTCAAACGGACGACACAGGTAGGGGCTGGGCACGGTGTTGTCCACGATCAGCGGCACGCCATGGCGGTGGGCAATCTCGGCGATGCGTTCGAAGTCGGTGATGTTGCCTTGGGGGTTGCCCAGCGACTCCACGAAGATGGCCTTGGTCTGGTCGTCGATCAGCGGCTCGAAGCTCGCGGGGTCTCGGTAATCGGCAAAGCGCGTGGCGATGCCGAACTGCGGCAGGGTGTGCGCCAGGAGGTTGTAGGTGCCCCCATACAGGGCGCTGGAGGCCACGATGTTGTCGCCGGCTTCCGCGATGGTCTGGATGGCGTACGTGACCGCCGCCTGACCCGAAGCCAGCGCCAGCGCGCCAATGCCGCCCTCCAGTGCCGCGATGCGCTGCTCCAGCACATCGGTGGTCGGGTTCATGATACGGGTGTAAATGTTGCCCGCCACCTTGAGGTCGAACAGATCCGCGCCATGTTGGGCGCTGTCAAAGGCATAGGCCACCGTCTGGTAGATCGGCACGGCCACGGCCTTGGTGGTGGGGTCCGGCGAATAGCCGCCGTGCACGGACACGGTCTCGAAGCGCCATTGGGGCTGGTTGGGATGGGGCATGGGGTCTCCTGGTTTGGGACAGGCAGCGTAAACCGAGCCAGGCATCGCCGCCAAGCAGGTTTTTCTCATGAGCCCATGCGACAGGCCCGCAGGCTCAAGCCCGCGCCACGGCTGCGGCGATGTCCTTCAACAGGGTCCAGCAGTGGGCCACGGTGGCCACTTCGACCGCTTCGCCCGGCGCGTGGGCGCCACGGATGGTGGGCCCGAAGGACACGATGTCCAGCCCCGGGTGCTTGGCGGCCAGGATGCCGCACTCCAGCCCGGCGTGGATCACCTGCACGAGCGAATCGGCCCCGAAGCGCTCGCGGTAGACCCGCTGGCACACGGCCAGCAGCGCCGAATCGGGGTTGGGCGCCCAGCCCGGGTAGGCCCCGCTGCATTGCACCGTGCTGCCGCTCAGGGCCCACAGCGCGGCGATCTGGCTGGCCAGCGCCTGGCTACCGTCGTCGAGCAGCGAGCGCACCATGAAGTTCGCGTGGCCCTCGTCCGGGCGGATGGCCACCACGCCCACGTTGTTCGACGTTTCCACCACCCCGGCCACGCGCTGGCTCTGGCGGTGCACGCCATGGGGCGCCGCATGCAGGCTGCGCAACCACACCTGCTGCTCGCCCTGCGGCAACACGCCGGCTGGCTGCACCGACGCGGCGGCGGTGGCGTCCAGCGCCTGCGCCGACACCTCGACACGCGGCTCCACGCCGGTGAACAGAGATTGCCAGCGGTCTTGCCAACGCCCCAGGTGAGACTGCAACACCGCCCAGCCTTCGGGGCTGATCGCCACGGTGGCCTCGGCCTCGCGGGGCAAGGCATTGCGTGCGGAGCCGCCTTGCAGGCTGGCCAAGCGCAGCTCGGGGCAGGGCGCGGCGGCGCCCGGCTCGCCCTCGCTCAGGCCCATCAACATCTGCACCAGCAGCTTGATGGCGTTGCCCCGCTCTTCGTGGATGTTGACGCCCGAATGCCCGCCTCGCAGGCCGCTCACCCGCAAGGTCACGGCCAGGTGTCCGCTGGGCCAGGGGTCGGGCGCATGCTGGCGTTGCACGTCCACGTCTTGCCCGCCGGCGCAACCCAGGTAGAACTCGCCCCATTCCTCGGTGTCGAGGTTGAGCATCAGCTTGGCCTGCAACGCGCCTGCCGCCAGGCCTTGGGCGCCGCCCATGCCGGCTTCTTCATCCACGGTGAACAAGGCCTCCAGCGGGCCGTGGGGCACGTCGGTGGATTCGAGCAGCGCCAAACTCAGCGCCACGCCGATGCCGTTGTCCGAGCCCAGCGTGGTCTCGGGCGCGCGCAGCCAGCCGTCTTCCAGCACGACCTGCACCGGGTCCTTGAAAAAGTCGTGGGTGCTGCCACTGGCCTTTTGCGTGACCATGTCCAGGTGGCCTTGCAGCGCCAGCATGGGCGCAGCGGCCAGGCCCGGCGTGCCGGGTTTGCGGATGATCAGGTTGCCGGCGGCGTCCACCTCGGCACGCAGGCCATGGCTGGCTTCGCTCGCGCGCGCCCAGGCCAGCAGGTGGTCACGCAGGGCGTCTTCGTGCTTCGACGGCCGGGGGATGCGGCACAAGGTCGCGAAGTGGGCCCAGACGGCGGCGGGCTGCAGGGCATCGAACGGGGCGGATGTGGGTGTGGCCATGCGGGGATGATCGCACGCATCAACCTTGTCGCCACCCGGGTCGGGGCCTGCACGCCGCGCCCAAAATTGCGACAATCCGCCCTTCTCTGCACGCACCCGCGGGTGGCCCGCCCCCTGCACCCGTTTTCACCATGTCCAATGCCCTCGGCCGCCCGGCCCCAGAACTGCTGATGCCCGCCGGCTCGCTCGACAAGATGCGCGCCGCCTACGATTTCGGCGCCGACGCCGTTTATGCCGGCCAGCCGCGCTACTCCCTGCGTGCGCGCAACAACGAGTTCAAGCTGGAGCAACTGGCCCAGGGCATCAGCGAGGCCAAGCAGCGCGGCAAGAAGCTGTACGTGACCAGCAACCTGATCGCGCACAACGACAAGATCCGCACCTACCTGCGCGACATCGAGCCCATCATCGAGATGAACCCCGACGGCATCATCATGGCCGACCCGGGCTTGATCATGATGGTGCGCGAAAAGTGGCCGCACGTGCCCATCCACCTCTCGGTGCAGGCCAACACCACCAACTACGCCACCGTCAAGTTCTGGCAGAAGATGGGCGTGCAGCGCATCATCCTCTCGCGCGAGCTCAGCCTCGATGAGATCGAGCGCGTGCGCCAGGAATGCCCCGACATGGAGCTGGAGGTGTTCGTGCACGGCGCGCTGTGCATCGCGTATTCGGGCCGCTGCCTGCTGTCGGGCTACTTCAACCGCCGTGACCCCAACCAGGGCACCTGCACCAACGCCTGCCGCTGGAGCTACAAGACCCAAAGCGCCACCGAACAATCTGATTCGGGCGAAGCCATCCCCATCCAGCTGGACGGCATCTTCAACTTCCAGCAAGAGCAGGCCGATGCCCAGGCCGCCGCCTTTGCACCCAGCGCCTGCGGCGACGGCAAGCGCCACCCCTCGGCCGACAACGTCTACCTGATCGAAGAGGCCGAGCGCCCGGGCGAGCTGATGCCCATCATGGAAGACGAGCACGGCACCTACATCATGAACTCGAAGGACCTGCGCGCCGTCGAGCACGTCGAGCGCCTGGCCAAGATCGGCATCGATTCGCTCAAGGTGGAAGGCCGCACCAAGTCGCTGTACTACGTGGCGCGGGTGGCCCAGGTCTACCGCCACGCCATTGACGACGCCGTGGCGGGCCGCCCCTTCAACCGCGACCTGCTGATCCAGCTCGAAGGCCTGGCCAGCCGTGGCTACACCGGCGGCCTGCTGGAGCGCCGCCCGGCCCAGGACTACCAGAACTACATCACCGGCCACTCCGAGTTCAACCGCAGCCAGTTCGTGGGTGAGGTGCGCGGCATGCTGGGCGACGGCTGGGCCGAGGTCGAGGTCAAGAACCGCTTCGAGAAGGGCGACGTGCTGGAGATCATCCACCCCAGCGGCAACCAGCTGCTGCGCCTCGATGAGATGACCAACATGGACGGCGTGCCCATCGAGGCCGCACCGGGCAGCCCGCTGCATGTGCGCATGCCGCTGGATGCGCGCTTTGAGGGCGCGCTGATCGCCCGCATGCTGAAGGCCGCCTGAGCCAAACGGCAGGGGGGGGCGCCCCCTGCGCCGTGAAAAGCCGCCCGAAGCGTGCGCGATGTCACGGATGGCCGGGCGCGCCCCGCTGCAAAGCGGCGGCAATCCGCCGATCATGTGGGGAGACACGCAAGAGACACCCCCATCGACATGGTCACGGCCACCTTAGACGCTTCCGCCGAGAGCCCCTCGGCCATCAGCGAGTTCACGTCCTCCGTCATCGACGTGCTGGACCAGGTGCGCAAGACCGCGCCGTTCCAGACCATCGTCTTCCCGCCTTACCCGGCCCTGCTGGCCAGGCTGCAAACCGCCATGGCCGAAGCCGAGCCTGACCTCAACGAGGTGGCCCGCATCGCGACCAGCGACGTCAGCATGTCGATGGCCTTGATCAAGTCTGCCAACAGTCCGCTGTATGCGGCCGGCCAGCCCGTGCAGACCATCGGCCAGGCCCTCAACCGCCTGGGCCTGAACCACACCGCCTCGGTGATGACGGGCTTCCTGGCGCAGCGCGCCATCCGCATCAACAGCCCCCACCTCGCCCGCTTTTGGGAGCGCGCCTCCAAGCGCGCCGTGGCCATGGCCTTCATGGCGCGCAAGCTCACGGGCATGTCGGACGACCTGGCTTACACCTACGGCCTCTTCTGCCACGCCGGCATCCCGGTGATGATGCAAAGCTGCAAGGGCTATGCCGGCACCATGGCCGAAGGCCTGGCCCGCACCGACCGCAGCTTCATCGCCACCGAAAACGCCAACCACCGCACCGACCACGCCGTGGTGGGCGCCCTGGTGGGCCGCCTGTGGCGCATCCACCCCCATGTCGTGGCCGCCATTCGGCTGCACCATGACCTGGAGGGGCTGGGGGGCAACCGCATCGACACCGACGTCCAGAACCTCATGGCCGCCGGCCTCGTGGCCGAGCACCTGATGATGGAAAGCGAAGGACAGCCCTCAGACAAGGACTGGACCGCGCACAGCGAGGCCGCCCTGAGCTGGCTGCAGGTGCAGGCCGAAGAGCTGGTGGGCTGGCAGGTCGAACTCAACGACCTGTACGACGTGCTCTGACCCAGAGCTGAACGCGCCACAGGGCGCCTGGGCGACAGCGGGTGGCTTCGGTCACTCGGCAAGGCGGGGGCGAGCCCCTAGACTCGCGGGCACCGCCCACCGCCGCTGCCTTGGAGCAGCCGCCCGCCATGCGCCGCCTGCCTTTCACCCTGGCCGTGGCGGCCACGCTGACGCCCTTCGCCAGCCCAGCCGCCGACGGCCCCGACGACACCTTGCCCGCGCTCAGCGTGACCGGCACCGCCTTGCGCCTGCCCGGGCGCGACGCCGCCTTGCCCATCACCACGCTCACCCGCACCGAGATCGACCGCAGCGGCGCCCGCACGCTCGCCGAGTTGCTGCAACGCCTGCCCGCCATGCAAGGCCACATCCCGGGCTCGGCCGTGAGTGGCAACCTCACCGGCGGCTACACCAGCCTGGCGCTGCACAACCTGCCAGACCGCTACACCCTGGTCCTCATCAACGGCCAGCGCGTGGCGCCCTTCGGTGGCCAGACGCCCACTGGCGGCCTGGCCAGTGTGGACGCCAACACCTTGCCCTTGGCCATGATCGAGCGCATCGAGGTGCTCACCGATGGCGCGTCGGCCTTGTACGGCGCCGATGCGCTGGCTGGGGTGGTCAACCTCATCACCCGTCGCGACGGCGACGTCAACGAAGCCACGGCCGGTTGGCAACAGGCCCAGGGCGGCGCCCGAACCTGGTCACTCAGCGCCTACAAAGGCCAGGGCGACCTGCAGGCCGACGGCCACAACCTGGCGCTGGGGGCCTCGGTCACGCGGCGCAGCGCCTTGCCCGCCACCGCGCGGGGCTATGCCAGCCAGACCCGCGCTGACTTCATGCTCGGCGGCCAGCGCGTGCGCTTCGACGACAGCTCCTTTTACAGCGCCCCCGCCAACGTGTTCGCCTACTTTGGCGACAACCAGGACCGCAGCGCCGAAGCCCGCAACCCCGCCCTGCAGGGTGCAGGCGCTTGCCCCGCCGGGCACAACCTGGTGACCGCCCCCACCGGTCGCACCTGCGGCTACAACTACGCAGCCGACACCACCTTGGTGCCCGCCCAGCGCCAGCACACGCTCATGGCCAGCTACACCAGCCAGGTCGCCGACAGCCAGCGCTGGATGATCGATGCGCTGTGGTCGCGCAGCACGGTGTGGTCGCAGCAGTCGCCCGAGCCCGTTGCGCTGGACTTGCCCAACACCGCGCCCTATGACACCTTGCTGGCCGACCTTGGCAGCTACGACAACACGGCCTACACGCGCCTGACCGAGCTCGGCCCCCGCCGCCGGCGCGACACCAGCGACCTCACCCACCTGGCCGCACGCGCCGAAGGCCGGCTCCACGGCTGGGCCTGGCAAGCCGGGCTGATGCAATCGACCAGCCGCTACGACGGCTCGGTCGCAGGCCTGCTGAGCCGCGCCGGGGCCAACGCGGCCGTGGCGGCGGGCTTCAACCCCTTCCTCACCGGCGCCCAGCAAAGCGCGAACGGCCTGAGCGTGTTGCGCCAACAGGCTTACCAAGGCGGCTGGCTGCACGGCACCGACACGCTGCAAGGCCTGCAATGGCAAGCCAGCACCGACGGCCCGAGCTGGCCTGCCGGCCCCATGCGTTGGGCCGTGGGCGCCGACTGGCGTCAGGAGCGCTGGCGCTATGCCCCAGGCGCTTATGCGCAAGGGCTGGTCACCGACGTGGCCAGTGGCGCCACGGGCGCCTTCGACACGGCCCAGCTGCCGCTGGACAACCTGGGCGTGGCGCTCACTCCCATGGCGGCCTCACGCCGCGTGTGGGGCGTGTTCACCGAAGCCCTCGCCCCGCTTCAACGACAAGAAGACCGACGCTGGGACCTGGGCGCCAGCCTGCGCCACGACCGAGACGACCAGGCCGGGCAAGCGCTCACGGCCAAGGTCCACACGCGCTGGCAGCCCAGCGCCCAGTGGCTGTGGCGCGCTTCGGCAGGCACGGGCTTTCGCACGCCGAGCCTGGGCCAATTGCGCGCGCCCTTGCAAGCCCAGGGCAGCTCGGGCTACCAGCTGTGCACGGCCGAGCTGCAAGCCATGGCCACCCAGTTAGGCGCCACCCCTTGCACCGCCGACCAATACACCACCTTCGCCCTGGCGGCCACCGGCAACAGCGCACTGCGCCCCGAGCGCTCACAGCAGGCCAGCGTGGGCTTGCGCATCGAGCCGCTGGTGGGCCACAGCATTGGCCTGGACTGGTGGGCCGTGCGCGTGACACGGCAGATCGGCACCATTGGCGCCGACACCGTGTTCGCCCAACCCCAGCGCTTCGCACAGGCCTGGCAAGTGGGGCCCGATGGCCAGCTCATGCTCGTGAGCGCACCACAAAACCTGGGCACCAACGCCACCACCGGCATCGACCTCGACGCCCGCGTGTTGCGCGGCTCGGCCATCGGCGTGTTCGACAGCCAGTTGCGCCTGACCACGCTGCTGCGCGACAGCTACCAGCCTTACCCGGGCGCCAACAGCTTCGACGCCATCGGCGATGGCTTCATGGGCGCCCCGTCCTTGCGCTGGCGCGCCCAGTGGCGCACCACCTGGGTCCGCGCCGCCTGGTCACACAGCCTCACGGCCCGCTACCAGTCGGGCTGGCTGGCCAAGCCCGTGCAGCTCACCTTGCTCGACGACAACGGCCAGCCTCAGCAAACCACCGACGACTACGGCACCGCCGTCAACCGCACCATCACCTGGCGCCAGAAGGTGCCTGGCACTTGGCGCTTCGACTGGCAAACGCGTTGGCAACTCCATGCCCATGTCCAGCTGGCCTTGGGCATCGACAACGTGTTCAACCGCCGCCCACCCTCAGCCCTGGCCGCGGACATGCCCTACAAGGCCAACATCGTGGGCTACGACGACCGCTTCCACGACGCCCTGGGCCGCGTGTGGTCGCTGCAGGCGCGGGTGAATTTCTGAGCAGCGCAGACCCCACCCACCCCATGCGTTGCCTCGTTGCAACTGCTGGGGGCCAGCCGATCGGCACGAAGCTGGTGCATGAAGGCGCCAACGGCTCGCGCGCCCTACAGAAACCGAGTGAAGACCCTCTGTTGGGGGCATCACAGTTGCGGACACACGCTTGCGATCGGTCACAGACCCGATGAACAGGGCCTCGAAAGCCTTTTGCGGCGCGCATCTCTACTGCACAATAGGCCTGCCCGACGCATGCGGGTGCAACCGAACACCACCAATCCCATGAACAAGACCGATCTGATCCAGCATCTGGCTGACAAGCACGCCCTGACCAAGGCTGAGTCCGGCCGCATCCTCGACACGCTGCTCGACGTGATCGTCGCCAGCGTCAAGAAGGGCGATGCCGTCGTCATCCCTGGCTTCGGTTCCTTCAAGCAACACGCCCGCGCTGCTCGCAATGGCGTGAACCCCTCGACCGGCGACAAGATCAAGATCGCCGCCGCCAAGCTGCCGAAGTTCACCCCGGGCGCCACCTTCAAGGCCGCCGTGGACCCGAAGGCCGCTGCCCGCAAGGCTGCCGCCAAGCCGGCTGCCAAGCCCGCCGCCAAGGCTCCGGCCAAGAAGGCCGCCAAGAAGAAGTGATCTGTTGATCACGCTGGCGCGCGCCAGGCCTGACCCGGCCGCGCCCATGCACCCCCCAGCCCCGCGCGCCGGGGGCGTGCAGATCCCGCAGCCAGCGGGGTCGAGTTGAGGCGACAATCACGTCTTTGCTGCCTCCACGAACACATCCCCATGTCCACGCTGCCCGAGGATCAGGCCCAGGCCCCCGCGACCGCTGTCGCGCCTGAAGTTGCCGACACCGCCTCTCAGGACAACGCCGCCGCTGCGCCCGCCGCACCTGCCGCCGACACCGCACAGACCGCCACCCAACTGGCAGAGCGCTTCCCGGCCCTGTTCAAAGGCGCGCCCAAGCCGCTGAAGCTGCGCATCCAGGCCGACATCCAGGAGCGTGCCCCGGGCGTATTCAGCAAGGCCCAGCTGTCGGCCTTCCTGCGTCGCTACACCGGCGCAACCTCTTACCTGGTCGCCGTGACCCGCGCTCCCCATCGCTTCGACCTCGACGGTCAGCCGGGCGGCGAGTTGACCGACGAACACCGCCAGGTCGCCCAGGAAGAGCTCAAGCGCCGCCGCGAGCGCCGCCAGGCCAAGGAACAAGTGGAAGCCCAGGCCCAGCAAGAAGCGCTGCAGGCCCGCCGCCAACGCGCCCAACTGCTGCGCGACCACAGCCTCACCAAGCTCACCTCGGCCAACTTCTGTGCGCTCAAGGGCATCGCCCCTGACCAGCTCGACGCCTTGCTGGCCCAAGCCCGTCAAGAAGCCGAAGAAGACGCCCGCGCCCCTCGCCCGGTCCACGACCGCCGTGGCCCGGGTGGCGAACGCCGCCCCGTCGGTGACCGCCGCGATGGCGACCGCCGTGAAGGAGGCCCGCGCCGTGACCGCGATGGCCGCGGCCCGCGCAAGGGCCAGGGCCAGGGTGGCCAACGGCCGCCACAAGGCGAACGCCGCGAGCCCCGCGCACCCCGTGCACCGCGTGAAGGTGGCGTTCAAGCCGCCGCCCCGGCGCCCGCAGCGCAAGCCAACGACAAGCCCAAGGCCGACTGAGCCCCATGCAGGCCGACGCCCGCACCCGCTTCCTGGCCCAGCTTCAGCAAGCCCTCGCGCAAGACCCCGGCTTCAAGCTGGTGTTGGCGCACTACCAGGGCGGCGCCCCCGACATCGAGGCGCTGGGCGAAGGCCTGGTGCGGGTCATGGCCCGCCCGGTGCAGATCAAAGGCCAGCCCCACCTGAGTGCGGTGCTGCGCCTGCCCACGCGCGACATCACCCAGAACTGGCCGGTCGACGACGCCCTCGCCCGCATCGCCACCTGGCTGAGCGACGCCCGTTTTCGCAACGCCCACCTGCACAGCGGCCACCAGGAATGGCAATACGCCGTGAGCAAGAAGGGCAAGGCCACCTTGCGCTGCGGCCAGCATGGCCAGCCCGAAGGCGGCCAGGAAGAAGCCACGGCGAACGCGGCTGCCCCTGCGGCCCACAACCGTGAGAAGCACCGCTTCATCGGCCAAGACCGCCCCTTCCTGCACGAGCTGGGTGTCACCGACGCCCAAGGCCAGCTGGTGCCGGCCATGGCGCGCAAGTACAAGCAGATCAACAAGTTCGTCGAGGTGTTCGCCTCGGCGCTGTCGCGCTCGCGCCTGGCGGACGCTCCCGACCTGCACGTGGTCGATTTCGGCTCGGGCAAGGGCTACCTCACCTTCGCCGTCCACGACTGGCTGAGCGCCCAGGGCCGCCAGCCTCACGTGACCGGCGTGGAGCTGCGCGACGACCTGGTGCGGCTGTGCCAAGGCGTGATCGACCGCCTGCACCTGCAAGGCATGGGCTACGAACAGGGCGACGTGCGCCACTACCACCCGGCCCGGCTCGACGTCATGATCGCGCTGCACGCTTGCGACACCGCCACCGACCACGCCATCCACCTGGGTGTGCGGGCCGGCGCCGAGGTCATCCTGTGCTCGCCTTGCTGCCACAAGGAAGTGCGGCCCCAACTGCTCAGCCCCAGCCCGCTCAAGCCCATCTTGCAGCACGGCATCCACGCGGGCCAGCAAGCCGAGATGCTCACCGACGGCCTGCGCGCCATGCTGCTCGACGCCGTGGGCTACGACACGCAGGTCTTCGAGTTCATCTCGCTGGAACACACCAACAAGAACAAGATGATCCTGGCCATCAAGCGCCCGCAGGCCACGCCGGCTCGCGAAGTGCTGCAACAGGTGGCCGACATCAAGGCGTTCTACGGCGTGCGCCAGCAGTGCCTGGAGCAGCTGCTGCGTGAAGGCGGGCTGCTGCCGGCAGCAGCCTGACCACGCTCTCCTGGCCGCGCTCACCGCGCCAGGCACCACAAATATTGGACTTAACGCGCCAAAGTGACTTTGGCCGGATGTCCGGACGGCGACTCGGTGCGATCATCCGGCCCGCCTGCCGCGTGCCCCCGCAGCAAGCGCCCGTCTCCCCCGCTGTCGCCCAGCTCCCCCTGCGCGCGGCGGTTGCCAGCCCGGCCCCATCCATGAGCGACACGTCGCACCGCATCCCCGACGATCTCAAAGGCGTGTGGCAGCGCACCCTGCTGCAGCAAGGCGCAGACAGCGGCACGCCCCAGACCGATCGCACCACCTGGGCGCGACGCTTGCTCACGGGCGAATGGTTCGTCGACATGCGCCTGCCCGCGCATTGCCTGGAGGCCCGACGCGCCGCGCCACTCACCGACTTGCGCGTGAGCGAGCTCACCGCGCTGGTCGATCAACAGGCCCATGCCGGCATCGTGCGCTTCGAACACCTGGCCGAAGGGCCGCTGTGCACCTGGCTCAGGCGCATCGATTTCCAGCCGCCCGGCCTCACGCCCGACGCCGGCTGGCTGCTGGCGCAAAGCCCCGACGAACTGCTGGAGATCGGGGTGCACGTGGACCACAACGAAGTCTGGCAACGCTTGCCCGACTCCGGCGGGCGGCATGTGGCCCTGGCCGGCTTCCACGATGACGGCCTCGACAACGGCCGCCGACTGCTCGTGGCGGGCCAGCACATCGCCTTGGTGCGCGCCCGCAGCAAACCCTGGCCGCGCGGCATGGCCGCCGGCACCACGCTGCGCGAGGTCCTGATCCATCAGCCGCAACACGTGCTCGACTGGCTCGATTGCAGCGTGGCCTTCGGGCGCATCGAGCCGGGCTGCTGCGTGGTCGAGCGCAGCACCTTGCCTGAAGAAGAAGGCGCCCGGCTGCCGCTGCGCGTCGAGCGGCTCGATGCCCACAGCGCCCACGTCAGGCTGGGCGACGACGAAGTGGAGTGGCGCGTGCTGGAGTGGCAAGGGCCCGCGCTCATCCACGCTTGAGGCGCCGCCGTCGCGCCTGGGCGCGGCTATGCTCGGGCCATGCCCCAGTTGCGCCCTTCCACCCCGGCAAGTCCCACACCACCTGCTGCGCCCGGCCCAGCCCCCAGCGCCTCGCGGCCCGGTGTGGCCAACCCCCAGAAGTTCGCGGTGACGGTGGGCCCCAGCCGCATCGACGGTCAGGGCGCCTTCGCCGCCGAGCCCATCGCGGCCCGCGCCAAGATCGGTGAGATGCGCGGCGAATTCATCGACCAGCGCACAGCCCGCGAGCGGGTCAAGGCCGCCTTGCGCGACAGCGGACGGGTGTTCATGGTCGCCATCTCGGACAAACGCAGCGTGGACGCCACCCACTCCACCGACCCGCTGCGCTACGCCAACCACGCATGCTTGCCCAACATGGTGCTGAAGGTGCAGCAAGGTCGGGTGGCCTTCTACGCGCTGCGCGACATCGCCGCAGGCGAAGAACTGACGGTGCGCTACGGCGCCACCCACCACGCGGGCAAGCTGGCCTGCCGCTGCGGCGCGCCGCGTTGCCAAGGGGCGTTGTGAGGCCCACGCGCCGGGCGACGGTCGGGCCTGAACATCAGGCGTAAAAAAACCCGCCAGAGGCGGGCCTTTCGCTTTCGCCACACCGCGCGGGTGTGGCGCTGCATGTCAGATCACAGACCCGACAGTTCGGCGTTGACCTTTTGCAGCATTTCTTCGGTGATCATGCCGCCCGAGAACTTGGCGACCATCGACAGGGCGAAACCGCGGCCCATGCCGATTTGCGGGTGGGTGGAGATGCCGGGCATGTGCTTTTCCAAGATGGCCTTGGTGGCTTCGTTGTCCAGCAGGTCGCCGAGTTTGGATTCGATCGAGAAGCTCATGTTTGTCTCTTCAGTACAAGGGTTGGGATGCGGCTCCCGTGCATGTCAGGCAAAGTCGATCTGCCGGGCACCAGCGCCAAGCATACCCCGACTCCCATCTGGCTGGTACCGGTGCGCACCCGGCTAGCACAAAAATCCGGCTGCACCGACGCCAAGGCAACGCCAAATTTGTGCTATCGCAAGCCACTTATCCCCACGAAATGACGAGCGACGCCATCCCTCATGTGGTGCATGAGGTGGCGGCCCCACAGGCCCGAATCCGTCTTGCAAGCCCTTGATTTGATTGCACTTTTCCGGGTCGCACAGGCCTTGCACCATGACGGCCCAACCCTGTCCTGAAACGCCCTTGTCCACGGATGCGCCAGCTTTCCCCACAAAGTTATCCACAGCCTTTGCGGGCCTGTGGACAGCGTGATGAATCAAGCACTTGCAAGCGCTTGCGAGCGCTTGGCTTTCACGTTGCGCGGCAAATGCGGTGCGATTTCGTCCGGAATTCCACGAATAAATTGGTGCGCCATGCACCGAAGCGGTCCAAACTGGCGGGTTGGCCTGCCCGTCGGCCAGCCTGCAGGCCCCCGTGAAGCTGGGCACAGCTGCCGACCAGGCTGACAAGCCGTGTCAGGCTTCGAGCAACTAGGGTATGCCCTAGGTTTTTGCCGGTGCTGCCACACTTATCCCCACGGAATCGCCCCCGGGGCCCCCTGAACGGCGCCCTTTGTCCAACCCGGTGATTTCGCGCACAGGCACCGCTAAGTCATTGATTCATATAGACTGCGCGGCACTGCCTCTTTCTGAGGCAATTTGTAGCAAATGACGGTCTGACAAGCAGTTAGCGCGCGTTTACAAGGCTTTCCCACAAAGTTATCCACATCCACCGTGGATAAGGGGGAACGCCATGACAATCAAAGACTTGCGTGCAGGATTTCACTGCCCTGTCAGAAAAAAGGAGACAAGACTTGATGCCCGGCCCCGCCGCCACGCCCCACCGTCTGGCGGTGCTGGTGGACACCCCTGCCCACAGTGGCCTCGATGGCCCGCTGGATTACCTGTGTGACCGAGACCTGCCGGCCGGCACGCTGGTGCGGGTGCCGCTGGGCAAGCGCACCCTGACCGGGGTGGTGTGGGGCCCGGCGGCGGCTGGCCAGCCCGACGCGCAAGGCAGCCTGGTGGCCGAGGCGGCACTCAAGCCAATCACCGAAGTGCTCGATGGCCTGCCGCCGCTGCCCGCCACCTGGCGCCAATTGGTGAGCTTCACGGCGGGCTATTACCAACGCGGCCTGGGCGAGATCGCCACCATGGTGCTGCCGCCCGAGCTCAAGACGCTGGACGCCACCCAATGGGCGCGCCGACACAAGCGCCTGCACAAGGCCCTGGCGGCCGGTCAGGCCACGGCCACCGCCGGCCAACGCCAGCCGGCGCCCAAGCCAACGCCCGCGCCGGAGGCCGACGTCGCGCCCCCGTTGAGCCCCGAGCAGGCGGCCGTGTGTGCGGCGCTCAATGGCCTGCCGAGCCAGCCCGCCCTGGTGTGGGGCAGCACCGGCAGCGGCAAGACCGAGGTCTACCTGCACCGTGCGCAACAAGCGCTGGACGCGGGCCGCCAGGTGTTGATGCTGGTGCCCGAAATCAACCTCACGCCGCAGCTCGAAGCCCGCGTGGCCGCGCGCTTTGCGGGGCGCACCATCGTGTCGCTGCACAGCGGCCTGACGCCCGCCCAGCGCCTGCGCAACTGGTTGCTGGCCCACCTGGGCGAAGCCGACATCGTGCTGGGCACGCGCCTGGCGGTGTTCACGCCCTTGCCCCGGCTCGACGTGATCGTGGTCGATGAAGAGCACGACCCCAGCTACAAGCAGCAAGACGGCGCCCGCTACAGCGCCCGCGACCTGGCCGTGCTGCGCGGCCGCATGGAGGGCGCTTGCGTGATCCTGGGCTCTGCCACGCCCAGCCTGGAAACCTGGCACAACGCCTTGCCCGTGGCCGAAGGCGGCGCCGGGCGCTACCTGCGGCTGGCCATGCCCAGCCGCGTGGGTGGCGGCGCCATGCCCAAAGTCAGGCTGCTGGACTTGTCGGCCCAGCCCAAGCTGCCGGCAGGCAAAGAGCCCCCGCCGCTGTCGCCGCCGCTGCTGGCCGCCATCACCCAGCGGGTGGAGCGGGGAGAACAAAGCCTGGTGCTGCTCAACCGCCGGGGTTATGCGCCGGTGCTGCATTGCAGCGACTGTGGCTGGAAGAGCGGCTGCCCGCATTGCAGCGCCTGGCGCGTGTTCCACAAGGTGGACCGCACCTTGCGCTGCCACCACTGCGGCTTCTCGGAGCGCGTGCCCCGCGCCTGCCCCGACTGCGGCAACACCGACATCCAGCCCGTGGGCCGCGGTACCGAGCGGCTGGAAGAGCAACTGGCCGAAGCGCTGCCTGGCGCTCGCCTGGGGCGCATCGACGCCGACGTGACCAAGCACAAGGGCGCGCTGGAAGCCAAGCTGGCCGAGATGCACGCAGGCGAGGTCGATGTCCTGGTGGGCACGCAGATGGTGGCCAAGGGCCACGACTTCCGCCGCATCACGCTGGTGGCGGCCGTCAACCCTGATGCGGCCTTGTTCGCCAGCGACTTCCGGGCGGCCGAGCGGCAGTTCTCGCTGCTGCTGCAAGCCGCAGGCCGAGCTGGTCGAGACGCCAACGTGGCCCACGTGAGCGAGATGTGGATCCAGACCTGGCACGCGGCCCACCCGCTGTACCAGGCTCTGGTGAAGTACGACTTCGAAGCCTTTGCGCGCCAGCAGTTGAAGGAGCGAGAACAGGCGGGCCTGCCGCCTTACGCTTCGCTGGCCATGTTGCGCGCCGAAGGCAAGACACAGGAAGCCGCTCAGGCCTTCCTGGCCGACGCGGCTGCGCTCGTGGGTGAACTCGCCGGCTCGCTGCTGACCAAGGACGGCGGCATCACCGTGTACCCGGCGGTGCCCAGCCCCGTGGCCAAGGTGGCCAACGTGGAACGCGCGCAGCTGCTGATCGAAAGCCCCTCACGCCCGCTGCTGCAGCGCTTCTTGCAAGCGGCCCAGCCCACCTGGCTCGCCTTGGGCAAACACCACCGCCGTGGCGGGCTGCTGCGTTGGGCGGTGGACGTGGACCCGCTGGCGATCTGAGTGCAGCGCTCAGGCCGGCTGCTGAGCGCCCTGGCGGCGGCGTGCCACCGCCCCCACGCCGACCAGGCCCAGGCCCATCAGGGCCCAGGTGCCAGGCTCGGGCACGGCCCCCACACTGAGCTTGAAGTTCAAGGGAACGCTGGGGTTGTTCAATGCGTAACCGCGGGCCCAGATCGAACCATCCTGCAAAAAGGCCATGGCCTCCTTGAGGTGCACGGCGCCAACCGGCCCGGTCAACAGGCGGTCATTCAAGTCGATCATCTGGCCGCTGGGGTCCCAGATCAGTGCGCGGCTGTCAGTCAGCAAACTGCCTTGCGCCCCCAAGACCCAACCTTGGTCGTTGATGGCGTTGGCCCAGGTGCGACTGCCATAGGTTGCCGAAGGCACGCTGCTGAGCGCGACAACGCTGCCGTCAGCCTTGCGCATCGTCGCTACGGCATTGCTGTAGTCCAGGGCGGTGACCGTGCCCACGACCACACCCGATGCGTTGACACCGGTCACCTTGCTGCTGCCAGGCTGTCCAGGCTTGGCCAGTGTGTAGACCCGCCCATCCCGAATGTATTGCCCCTGATACCCAGACGACCCGTCGGCGCCGTAAAACTCGCCAGAAATCGAGCCGTCTGCGCCCTGTGTCAGGTACCCGCTGAAGTTGGAGAAAGAGCTGATGTGGCCGCCTTGCTTGTCAAGCAGCTCGGCGCTGTGCAAGCCCTGGTAATCGCCCGTGGTCACCAACACCTGGCCAAGGCTGTTGACACTGTCGGACAGAAGCCGACTGTGCACGCGGGTGAAGCTCTGCACCTCGCCCGTGGCGCTGTTGCGGAGTGTGTAGATCGACGTGAAGGAGACCCCCGGGCCAAGGACCGGAGGCTGGATATCCTGCCGCTTCAGCGTCCATGGGTTTTCGTTGGGGTAGCCGGAGAGGGCACTGACCGAGTAGGCCGGCGTGGCCCCTGCGGCATCAGCAGCCCAAGAAGCGGTGGAGGTGCTGAGGGCGACGAAGGCCAAAGCCCCCGCCAAAGTACGGCTGAGTGTGAACATGGCATCCCTGATGTGCTTTTTATGGCTCTCATGATGCGCACGGTTTGGCCAGTTGACACGGGGGACAACCCGGGACACCTGAAATGACAACAGGCCGCGAACTTTCGCTCGCGGCCTGTCTGGTGGGACAGCGCAGCTGCCTCAGCCCAGCATGCTCTCCAACCCCTCGCACAGCTCGGCCAGCGGCGGCATGTCGTCGAGGAATTCCTCGGGGCGCAAGCCCAGCTTGGTGCACAGGTCAGCCGGCAGCGTGGCCGCCATTTCTTCCTTGCTGAGCTTGTTGGCTTCAGCGCGGGCGCGCCACACCGCCAGGTGGATCACCCCTGCCACCGAGTTGAACGGCTCGTGGTGCAGCGGGTCAGGGAAGTGGGCGATGGCGTCCACGAAGGTCAGCGGGAAGCGCCACTGCTTGGCCAGCTCGGCGCCCACGTTGGCGAAGCTGTAGCCGAACGAGGTGCGCTCCATGTCGATGCGGCGCGGGTCCATGGGCGAGGCCAACTTGTCGAGGTGCAGCATCTGCTCGGGCATGCCGGCGTGCATCACCAGCTGCCCGATGCCATGCATCAGCCCCACGGTGAAAGCCTGGTCGCCGTTGACGCCCGTTTTGCGCGCCAGCCAGCCGGCCACGCCTGCGGTGTGCAGGCTGTAGCGCCAGAACTGGGACAGGTCCATGCCCGGCATGGATTTGTAGCCCCCGGTGAGCCCCGAGCTGATGACCAGCGTGCGCACCGTCACGAACCCCAGCATCGACAACGCGTCATTGACGGTGCCGATGGTGCGGGACACGTGGTAGTACGCCGAGTTGGCCAGCCGCAGCAATCGCGCGGACAGCACCGGATCGGCCGCCAGTTTCTTGGCGATGTCGTCGATCGAAACGTCCTCGCTGTTGAAGCTGTCGATCAACTCGTGAACGATCTTGGGAACGGCCGGGAGGGCCTGCGGTTGTTTGAACAGTGCTTCGAGCTGCATGTCTGCCAGCCTCCATCTCGATGAACATCACGCCCCTGCCGCGCCGTTTTCGAGCCTGGTTGGGGCGCGATCTTTGTGGCAGATTGGTCGCTTATCGACCGTCCTGGGCATGTCTTGAGCATCGCCGCATTCACCATTTGGAAAGATCACGAAATGAACTGGCGAGCACGCGCAGTTGCGGCTTTTGCAACTTTGTCCACACCCTGGTGCGCCATGCCGGTGCACGCGGCCCCACCCGTGGTCAACCTCACCGTGGCCTGGCGCCTGGAAGACGCCAGCCAGCGCCAGGACACCCGCCAGGTGGTGCAAGGCCAGGTGATCGTGGACACCCGGGGCCAGGTGATCGGCCGCACCGGCCTGGGGGCCTCCACCGTGAGCACCGAGCGCCAGCAACACAGTGAACAGTCGCTGCGGGTGCTCAACGGCCAGCAGGCCCGCCTGTTCGTGGGCCGGCAGGTGGCGCGCCAGAGCTGGCAGCTCGTGATGTCAGCCCAGGGCACCCAGGGCGTGCAGTCGCAAACCCAGTGGCTGGACTTGGGCGACGGCCTGGTGGTGCGCCCCCGCTGGCCGGGTGGCCGCCAGCCGGTGTCGCTCGACGTGGAAGCGCGCAGCAGCCGCGCGCTGGCCCCTGGTCAGGCCCAGACCAGCGGGTTCGACCCCGACGGCCAGGTCAGCCGCACCGAGCTGGCCACCACCCTGGCGCTGCCCCTGGGCCAGTGGACCCTGCTGGCGCGCAGCGGCAGCGGCCTCGACGCCCAGAGCCGCCAGCGCGGCACCACGCTCTCGACCCGCAGCCTCGACGAACAAGGCAACATGGCGCTGTGGGTGCGCGTGAGCACCGACGCCCCGACCGACCCCCTTTCCCCCGCCCCATGAGCCAGGCTGCCCCGTTTTCGACCTCTGTCCAAGCCATGCTGGCGCGCGTGCGCCGCGCCAACCACACCCCCCTGCACCAGCAAGCCGTGGCCCCGGCCCGCGCCGCATACGCCGCCGCCGTGGGCGTGATGGCCCTGCCGCCCGCCCCGGTCGCCCACGTGCAAGACCTCAGCCTGCCGCTGCCCGACGGCCCCCGCCCGGCTCGCCTCTGGCGCGACCGCAGCGAGCCCGGCCAGCCCGTGTTGCTGTACTTCCATGGGGGCGGCTTCGTGGTGGGGGGCCTGGACACCTGCCACGCCTTTTGCCAGACCGTGGCGCGCCTGAGCGGCGCGGCCGTGCTGGCGGTGGACTACCGCAAGTGCCCGGAACACCCGCTGCGCGCCGCCTTCGACGACGCCTGGGACGCCCTGCTGTGGCTGCACCGGGAAGGTGCCAGCCTGGGGCTGGACGGCCAGCGCCTGGCCGTGGGGGGCGACAGCGCGGGCGGCACCCTGGCGGCCACCACGGCCTTGCAGGCGCGCGACGCCGGGCTGCCCCTGGCCCTGCAGGCGATGTTCTACCCCATGGTGCAGGCGCGCATGGTGACGCCCTCTTACGAGGCCTATGGCGACAACACGCTGCTCGACCGCCAGGTGCTCGACTGGTTTGAACGCCACAGCCGCCACCTCACCCACCCGCCGCTGCGCCAGCCCTGGCACCGCGAACCCCTCTACGCCCCCAGCCACGCCAAGCTGGCACCGGCCTGGATCGGGCTGGCCGAGTGCGACATGCTCACCTCCGAGGGCCAGGCCTACGAGGCCCGGCTGCGCCAGGCCGATGTGCCGGTTTCGGTGCAGGTGTGGCCCGGCATGATCCACGACTTCATCAACATGGGGCGTTTTCTGCCCGCCGCGCACGAGGCCGCCACCGCTTTGGCCGAGGCCGTGGCCGAGGCGCTGGGCACACGCCCACAGCCCTGAGAGGTGGCACAGCGATTGCTCTCGGTTCGGGCACCATGTGCCCCACCCTGCTGCACCCCCTTGAAGCGCCCGACCTCGGTGCCACCGTTGGCTTGCCCCCGCCTGGCGGCGCCGACGGCGTGGAGGGCATCGATCTCCTGGTGTTGCGCCTCGACGAAGTGGCGCAGGCCTTCGCCAGTGACACGGGGGTGGTCACCGACTGGTCCAGCGACGCGGAGCGCGACCCCACCGGCTTGCCGCCTGCCTTGAGCGCGCTGGTGTTCGACACCTTGTGTGCGGCTTTGGACAACGTGGCCCACCACAGCCATGCCCAGGGTGTGGTCGCCCGCCTGCGGCATTCGGGCAGCGATTTGTCCTTGCTGGTGCGTGACGACGGCCGAGGCGCGCCGCCCAGTGCCTTCACGCGAGAAGCCCACACCACCTTGAGCCAGTTGCGGGCCCGCGCCGACCTGCTGGGCGGCTGGTTGCAGATCGACAGCCAACTCGGTCAGGGCACCCAACTCATCTTGAGCTTGCCGCTGCCCTTCAAGCGTTCACGCTGAGCGCGCGTTCTCGTCCACGTGGTCGCTGAAGCGGCTGCGCACCTCCAACACCGCCGGCAACACGCCGATGAACAGCGGCACCAAGGCGGGGTCGAAATGGTGGCCGGCCTCCTTTTCCAGCAAGGCCACCGCTTCTTCGATGGTCCATGCCCGTTTGTAGGGCCGCACCGAAGTGAGCGCGTCGAACACGTCGGCGATGGCCACGATGCGGGCCGCCTGCGGGATCGCCTCGCCAGCCAGGCCCTGCGGGTAGCCGCTGCCATCCCACTTCTCGTGGTGGCCCAGCGCGATGGTGTGCGCCAGGCGCATCAGGCTGGCAGGGTGATCGCCCAGGATGTCCGCACCAATGCGGGGGTGGCGCTTCATCACTTGCCACTCTTCATCGGTGAGTTTGGCCGGCTTTTGCAAGATGTGGTCAGGGATGCCGATCTTGCCAATGTCGTGCATGGGCGCTGCGTCGCACAGCTCGTCGGCGGCGGCTTGCGACCAGCCTGCGGCCAGCGCCAGCAGCCGGGCGAAGTGGGCCATGCGCACCACGTGCATGCCGGTCTCGTTGTCCTTGTACTCGGCGGCCATGCCCAAGCGGCGGATGATCTGCAGCCGGGTTTCCCGCAGCTCTTCGGCTTGCACCAGAGACAGGTGGTTGCGCACCCGCGCCCGCACGATGGGGCCGCTCACCGGCTTGGTGATGTAGTCGACCGCGCCCAACTCGAAGCCCCGGGTTTCGTCGGCCTCGTCGGCCAGCGCGGTCACGAAGATCACCGGGATGCGGGCCGTCTCGGCGTCGGCCTTGAGCTGTTGGCACACCTCGTGGCCGGTCAGCCCGGGCATCATGACGTCGAGCAAGATCAGGTCAGGCTGGGCCGTGCGGGCCAGCTCCAGCGCCTTCTGGCCATCCCGGGCAAACAGCAAGCGGTGGTCGGCTTGCAAGATCTGCCTGAGCACCTGCAGGTTGTTGGGCTCGTCGTCGACCAACAGCAACGTGGCCTGGCTTTTGGGGGGGGCGTCCATGCGACTTCCTCAAGCGGGTGCGCGGAAGCTGAGCAGCAAGGCCTCGGCGCGCTCCGCGGCGACGTCGAAGTCGAAATCCTCGATGGCCTGGGTCAAGGCCATCCAGGGACCGGCGCCAAAGCGCGCGGTGCCACTGGCGCTCACGCGGTGCCAATGCTCGTCGGGGTGCTCGCCGCGATGCAGGCATTCCACCACGGCGTGCAGGGCTTCGCTCCATTGGGCGTCTCCGACCAGGTTGGCGGGGGAGGCGTCTGCCGCCTGCGTCTGAACCAGCTCACGGGTCACGCTGTCCCACTCGGCCTGGGCCACGGCCAGGGTGGCGTTGACCACCCGGCTCACGCGCAACCAGGCGTCGCCCAGGGGCAAGCGGCGCTCCACATGCAGCGCCAGGTCGGCGGCGGCGGCCGCGAGCGCCGGCATCGACAGGCTGGCCGACACGCCCCGGAAGCGGTGGGCCACGGCCAACGCTTCCTGCGCGTGGGGCGGGGTGTCGGGGTCGTTGTTGCGCAACCAGTCACGCTTGTGGCGACAGAACTGGGCCAGGGCCTGGGCCCAGGCTTCGTCGTCGCCCCAGCGCTCTCGCGCCAGGTCGGCTTGCAACAAGGGCTCGCCGGTATCGGGGTCGGACGCGGCCGAGCGGGCGGGCTGGGCCACCAGTCGGCGCAGCTCGGCCAGCAAGGCGGCGGGCTTGGCCGGTTTGAGCATGAAGCCGTCCATGCCGGCGGCGGCCACGGCCTCGTCCGTTTCGGGGCGCCGGGTGGCGCTCAAAGCCAGGATCGGCACCCGCGGCAGGCGGCTGCGCGCTTCTTGGGCTCGGATGGCACGGGCAGCCGCCAGGCCGTCCATCTCGGGCATCTGCAAGTCCATGAGGATGGCGTCGAAGCGGCCTTGGGCGTGGTGCGCCACGGCTTCAGCGCCGCCGTCCACCAAGGTGGCCACGTGGCCTTCGTGGGCCAGGATGACGGCCAGCAGCTCGGCGTTGTCGCGCGCGTCGTCCACCACCAGTACCCGCCAGCTGCGCGCAGCAGGCGCCAGTGGCGCGCTGTCGGTCAGCACGCCGGGTTGCGTGTCTGACAGGCCCCCATGCACACCGGCGGGCTCACAGGGCAGCTCGACGTGGAAGGTCGAGCCTTCGCCCTCGCGGCTTTCCACCCAGATGCGCCCCCCCATCAACTCCACGAGCTGGCGAGAGATCGCGGTGCCCAGGCCCGTGCCGCCAAAGCGGCGGCTCATCGACGCGTCGGCCTGGGTGAAAGCTTCAAAGATGCGCGCCTGACGATCGGCCGGGATGCCGATGCCGGTGTCGCGCACCCACAGCCTCAAGCGGCCCGTGTCGCTCACGTGGGCGCCCACCGTCACCTGACCCTGGGCGGTGAACTTCACGGCGTTGCTCAGCAGGTTGACCAGGACCTGGCGCACACGGTGGCCGTCGCCCATCAACACGTCGGGCACGGCGGCGTCGCAATCGGTGACCAGCTTGAGGCCCTTGCGTTGCGCCACCAGCACCTGCTCGTCGGCCACTTGCTTGATGAGCTGGCGCGGGTTGTAGGGCAAGTGTTCCAGCTCCACGGCGCCGCGTTCGAGCTTGGACGAGTCGAGGATGTCGTTGAGCAGCACCATCAGCGAGCGCGCCGCGGTGCGCACCGTCAGCAAATGCTGGCGGGCCGTCGGCTCTTTGGTGGCGGCCAGCACCACCTCGGTGAAGCCGATGATGGCGTTCATCGGCGTGCGGATCTCGTGGCTCATGTTGGCCAGGAAGGCGGTGCGCGCGTGCATGGCCTCTTCGGCTTGCAGCTTGGCGGCGCGCAAGGCCTCCTCCATGCCCCGGCGGTCGGTGATGTCGAGCATCACGCCGTCCACCCAGGTGGTGTCGCCTTCATGGCTGCGCACGGCCTGGCCCGTGCCCCACATCCACCGCAAGCCGCCATCGGCGTGGCGCATCTGGAATTCGAGCCGGAAGGGCTGGCCGCTGTGCACCGCGTCCGTCATCTGTTGGCGCAAAGCCTCGCGCTGCTCGGGCGGCACGAGGCTGAAGAGCGCGTGGTCGGGGGCGTCGCCCAGGTAAGCCAGCGGCCCGTGGCCCGTGAAGGCTTCCACCGCGTCGCTGATGTAGACCAGGGGCCAGCCGGGCGCCAGGCGGAAGCGAAACGAGATGCCCGGGATGTTGCCGATCAGCGAGCGGAACTGCTGCTCGCTGTGCCGCAGCGCCTTTTGCATGGCCTGCTGTTCACCGATGTCGGCGAACGCGGCCACGTACAAGCCGCCGGCCTCGCCCGTGGTGCGGCCCATGGTCAGGCGCACCGGCACGGCACGGCCGTCGGCGCAGCACAGGTGGGTCTCCATGGGCTCGTCGAACTGGCGGCGGGCGATGAAGCCCAGGAAGTCGCCGCGCGCCTCTTCGGCCCAGGGCGGCACCAACATGGCCGCGATGGGGCCGCCGACCAGAGCCGAAGGCGACCACCCCGTGATGCGCTGTGCACCCGCGTTGAGGCTGAGGATCTGGCCGCGGTCGTTGAACACCACCAGGCCGTCGATGGAGGTGTCGAACACGGCCTGCAACTCGCTGGATTGCGCGGTGATGGCCTGCAGCAGCTGCCGGTAGCGCGCCAGGGCGATCACCCCCGCCACCATGACGGTGGCCACCACGGTGACCAAGGTGATGCCCAGGGCCAGGGGCGCCGGGTCCAGCAGGGGCGCGTGATCGGTCGAATGGTTGTGGCCCACGAAGCGCGCCGCCGACATGCCGGTGTAGTGCATGCCGGAGATCGCCGCCCCCATGAAGACGCCACTCACCCCCGTCAGCAACATGGGCCGGCCCTGCAGCCGGGCGGCCAGGCCGAAGCGCAGCCCCAGCGCCAGGATGGCCAGCACCACGGCCACCGCCACCGACAAGCCAAAGATGGTGGGGTCGTAACGCAACTGGGCCGACAAGCGCATGGCCGCCATGCCCGTGTAATGCATGGCCCCGATGCCCGCGCCCATGAGCGCGCCGCCCAGCACCACGTGCTGCCGGGCCACGTGCGGCTGGCTGAGCAGGCGCAGCGCCACATAGGCCGCGCCCACGGCGGGCAGCGCCGACGCCAGGGTGAAGGGCACGTCGAAGTTGATGGCGGTGCACAGCTGGAAGGCCAACATGCCCACGAAGTGCATGGCCCACACCCCGGTGCCCAGGGCCACCGAGCCCGCCAGGAGCATCCAGCGGCGGGTGCCGGCGTGGGCGGTCAGGCGGGCTTGCCAGGCCGCGTGCAAGCCCATGGTCGAAGCAAAGATCGACACCCCCACCGACAAGGCCACCAGCCAGGGGTCGTACACCCCGGCCATCAGCAGGGCGGGGTCGATATGCCAGACGAAAAGCTGCGCCAGATCCAGCACGGGACCTCCGGAGTCAGATCACCCGAGTCTGCCCGGCCCCTTGGTGGACAACTCGTGCAATCTGCACGAGAGAAGCCCCTCAGTTCTGTGCCGACAAAGGCTGGCGGGGCCACAACACCCACAGCGCCAGCGGCTGGCGGGTGCGGGCGGCCTGGGTGTAGGCCTCGTCGCCCCAGCCCCAGAAGTAGTCCGCGCGCACCGCACCCAGGATGGCGCCGCCGGTGTCTTGGGCCATCACCAGGCGTTGCATCGGGGCGGTGGGCTGTGGCAAGGCCCCCGCAGGCTGCCAGGCCTGGGGCACGGTGGTGTCCAGCCAGACGGGCGAGCCCAGGGGGATGCTGTCGCGGTCCACGGCGATGGAGCGCCCCGGCGTGAGCGGCACGCCCTGCGCCCCGTTGGGGCCTAGCTGCGGATCGGGCAAGGGCTCTTCCTTGAAGAAGACCACCCGGGGGTTGGCGCGCATCATCTCGCCGATGCGGCCGGGATTTTGCTGCGCCCAGTTGCGGATGGCCGACCACGAGGCCTGCTCCAGCGGGAAGGCGCCCTGGTCCACCAGCCAGCGCGCCACCGACTGATAAGGCTGGTCGTTGTGGCCACCAAAGGCCAGGCGCACCACCTTGGGCTGCCCGCCGGGCGCCAGGTCGTCGAGCAGGCGCACCCGGCCCGAGCCTTGCACCTGCACCATCAAGACGTCGAGCGGGTCGGCCAGGTAAACCAGCTCACGCCCGGCGAGGGCGCTGCGGCCCTCGGACGTGGTTTCGAGTTCGGCGCGGCTCAGGTAAGGCTTGCGGCTGCCCAGGTCTTGCGGCGCGCGGTGCAGCGGGTATTGGAAGCGCGCATCGGGCTGGCGGCGCGCGTCCATCAGGGGTTCGTAGTAGCCGGTGAGCAGGCCCGAAGGCGCGCCGTCGATGGCCGTCACCCGCCAGGGCTGGAACTGGCTTTGCACCCACTGACGCAAGAGGTCGTCGCCCACCTGGGCGGCCCAGTTGACGCCCAGCTTGCGCACTTCGGCGCACACGCTGGCCCAGCCTGGGTTGGGCTTGGTGCAGCTCTGCCACAGGGCGGGCCACCAGTCGCTCACGCGGTCGCGGGGCCAGCCAGGCAAGTCGTCGAAGCGGGCCGCCGCCCAATGGGCCTTGGGCCGCCAAAGCCCCCCGGCGCCGTCAGGCTGGGGCAAGACCACGCCCGGCGCTGGGCGGGGGTTGGGCGTGACCAGGGCCACGGGCGCAGGCGGGGTGGTCGCCGTGCCCGCCGGGCCCGGGCTCACCGGCCGCGCCGGGGCCGGCCCCTGCACCGGGGCCCGATCAGGCTGGCGCTCGACCCAAGAGGCACAGCCACTCAGCACCGACAACGCCAACACGCCCCACCAGCCAGCGGCCAAGGGCTGGCTTCGACACACTCGCTCGAACATGGCCGAGATTGTGGCCGATCGCGCTCACGCGGCCGCGGCCACCCCCTTGGGTGGGCGCAAGAAGCTGCCCGGCTGTTGCTTCAAGCGGCGCCACAGGGCCGAACGGAGCCGCGCCTGGTCGCGCCCTTGCAAGCCGCGGGCACGCACCGCCACCCGCCAGGCCAGCCAGAAGCTCACGCCCACGTTGATCACGCCCGTCAAGGGCAGGGCCGCCAACGTCCACCACACCTCAGGCAAGTGCCAGACCTGGTCGCCCAGCGCCACCACGGCGGCGGCCCACTGCCCGGTGGACAAGGTCACGTGGCGCACGTCCAGCGGCAAGGCCATGAAGTGCGCCAGCACAGGCACCAGCCCCAGCATCAGGCCCAGCGACACGTTGGCCGCCACCCCGCCCACCTGGGCGCGCAGGGCCTGCCCCCAACGGGCGGCGCGCTCGGCGCCCAGCCAGGCTTGGAGGTGGGGGTTCCATTGCAGGGCGCGGTCCACCCGGTGCAACACGAACCAGTTTTCCACCCAGCCCGCCAGGATGCTCGACGCGAACAGCAAGACGCCGGTGAAGGCGGCAAACGCCAGCGTGGGGCCCAGCAAGGTCAGCGAATGGACCACATAGAGCGCTTCGGCTTCGCCCACCCAGGGCTCGCCACGCCACCAGGCCGTGGCCCACTGCACCAGTGCCACCAAGGGCGCCACCGCCAACATGTTGCCCACGATCCCCGCCACCTGGGAGCGCATCAAGTGGGCCACTTCGTCGACGAAGCGCTCGTCGCCCCCCGGCTGCCCCACTTCGGCCAGCCGTGCCGACAAGGCCGGGGCCGTCATGGCGGGCTGCTTGGTCGCCACGGTCAGGTGCAACATCTGCACCAGCAAGAAGCTGAGCGCGTAATTCACGCCGGCGCCCATGCCCAGCCAGAACGGCGTCCACGCCATCGACAAGATGGCGAACTTGGCAAAGGTGGTGCCCGCCAGCACGGCGCCACCGCCTGCGGCCTTGCGCAACATGTCGCGGTAGGTGTGAGCGTCTCGCGTGATGTAGTGCTCGCCGGTTTCGGCGCTGCGCTCGGTGACCTTGCGGGCCAGCAAGGCGCGCTGTTGACGGGCCCAGTGACGCAAGCCCCGGCGCGACTGGCTGGCCGACATCAAGGCCAGCACCAGGCGGCGCCATTCGGGCGCGGCGCGCTCGGCCATCAAGACGTCGAGCAACAAGGCCATGCGCTCGCAGCGTTGCTGCAATTGGTCGATCTGGAAGACCAGGTCGAGCGACACGCCGTGGCGGTCCAGGTGGCCGTGCAGGCCCCCGGCGGCGGCCGCACACTGGTCCAACAGGCCGCGCAGGAATTGCGCCTCCTGGGCCATGGCCACGCGCTGCACACGGGCACTGGCCGCGTCGGGGGCCGCCTGGTGAGCCTGGTCGATGGCGTGCAGCCGGTCCACGGCATGGGCCAGCGCCCGGAAGGACTGCTGCGCCGCCCGGCCGCCTGACTCCGCCTCGTGACCATCGTCCAAGCGCAACTCCAGGCGCAAGCGAAACGCGGGCGACAAGCCCGTGGCCCGCACTTGCGCAGCCAGGAAGGCCAGGGCGTCCCAACACGGTTCGCGCCAGCCCCCACGCTGCGCCCAGCTGTCTTGCAGCAAGTCGCCCAGGCTGTCGAGCGTGCGGTCATCGAGCTGGTCCACCCAGCCCGCGTCCTGCGGGGCCTTGAGCAGCAAATCGAACCATTGGGCCAGGTCACCGTTGTCGGGCGACAGCGGGATGAACTTGCGGCGCACGCGCTCGGCCCATTCCCCCCGGAACGACGCCCGGGTGGCCAGGCCGCCATCGGCCAGGAGTGCAGCCAGGTCGTTGTCGGCCCAAAAGGCCCGCAGCCAGGTCACCATCTGGTCGCGGCGGGCCGCATCGCCTTGCACGTGGCCCAGCACGGCCTGGGCGCCGCTGACCGGCTCGCCACGGCGCACCCAGTCGAAGAGGCGGATCAGCCAGATGTTGCGCTCGGTGCGCGATTGCTGCGGGTCAGCCTGGTCCAGCCAGTCGGCGAGCTCAAAGCCGTTGCCCGGCCTGGGCCACCACGTCTGGCGGTCGGGCCGCCAGGCCCATCGTCGGTCTTGCATCCTTCATGAGGGCCCGCAACGAAGCAAGGCCATTGATGTCAGGAGCAACCCATTGTGGGCGGCTTGTGTAAAGAAGCCGTGAATTCAGTGCAGAGACTGCGAGCGCGCCAGGGTGAAAGCCGGGATCTCGGCCTCGAAAGGTTGCGCGTCTTCGGTCATGCAGAAGTAAGTGCCCTGCATCAGCCCGTGGGGGGTGTCGAGCTTGGTCCAGCTGGTGTATTCGAAGCGCTCACCCGGCTTGAGCAGCGGCTGGTTGCCCACCACCCCCAGGCCACGCACCTCTTCGACCCGGCCCAGCGCGTCGGTGATCAGCCATTGGCGGCCGATCAACTGGGCCGTCACATCGCCCGCGTTGACGATGACCACCGTGTAGGCGAACACGTATTCGCTGCGCGACGGGTGGCTTTGGTCTTCCACGTATTGCGGTTGAACAGACACCGCGAAGCGGGCGCCGGCGGGGGACGTGGGGATGGCAGCACTCATGAGCCCCATTCTAGGCATGGCCAAAGCCTGAGTGGCAGGCCAGATAAAATCTGGCCCTTCCAGCCTCTGCCCCGGGCCCCCGCCCGCCTCCAGCCATGTCACGCACCTTCCGCATCGCCCCCAGCCTGCTTTCCGCCGATTTCGCCCGCTTGGGCGAAGAGGTGCGCAACGTGATCGACGCGGGCGCCGACTGGATCCACTTCGACGTGATGGACAACCATTACGTGCCCAACCTGACCTTCGGGCCGATGGTGTGCCAGGCGCTGCGCAAGCACTCGGTCAAGGCCGACGGCACCAAGGTGCCCATCGACGTGCACCTGATGGTGCAGCCGGTCGATGCCCTGGCCCAGGCTTTCGCCAAGGCCGGCGCCGACATCATCACCTTCCACCCGGACGCTTCGCCCCACACCGACCGCACCCTGCAGCTGATCAAATCGGAAGGCTGCCAGGCCGGCCTGGTGTTCAACCCCGCCATGCCGATTGACGTGCTGGAATGGGTGATCGACAAGGTGGACGTGGTGCTGCTGATGAGCGTGAACCCCGGCTTCGGCGGCCAGAGCTTCATCGACAGCTCGCTGCGCAAGGCCGAGAAGGTGCGCCGCCTGATCGAAGCTTCGGGCCGCGACATCCGCCTGGAGATCGACGGCGGCATCAAGGTGGACAACATCCGCCGCGCCGCCGATGCGGGCGTGGACACCTTCGTGGCCGGCAGCGCGATCTTTGGTCAGCCCAGCTACAAGGGCGTGATCGACGCGATGCGGGCTGAACTGGCGAAGTGACCTGAGCGCCATGACCACGCCCACGCTCCACATCGACTTCGTCTCTGACGTTTCCTGCCCCTGGTGCGCCATCGGGCTGCACGGCCTGTTGCAGGCGCTGCAGCAGCTCAACGGCGAAGTGAAGGCCACGCTGGCCTTCCTGCCCTTCGAGCTGAACCCCGACATGGTGCCGGGTGGGCAAGACATCACCGAACACCTCACGCAGAAGTACGGCAGCACGCCCGCACAGCAGGCGCAGATCCGCGAGACCATCCGCCAGCGTGGCGCCGAGGTGGGCTTTGCCTTCAGCCCGGACGGCCGTGGCCGCATCTACAACACCTTCCACGCCCACCGCCTGTTGATGTGGGCGGGCGAGCAAGGCACGGCCCAGCAGTTGCTGCTCAAGCAGCTGATGCTCAAGGCCTGCCACAGCGAGCGCCAGGCCATGGACGACCGCAACGTGTTGCTGGCCTGCGTGGGCCAGGCGGGGCTCGACCTCAACGAAGCCGAAACCGTGCTCAACGAGGGCCGCTACGCCGAAGAGGTGCGCCAATCGGAAGCCATGGTGGCGGACGCCGGCATCCGCGCCGTGCCCGCGGTGGTGATCAACCAGCGCCACCTGATTTCGGGTGGGCAGCCGGTGGCGAATTACGTGCAGGCGCTGCGAGAGATCGCGAAACAACAAGCGTGATCCCCTGAACGGGCCAAAATGACCCGTCATGAGCCAAACCGAGCGGATCTACCAAATCGACCAGATGTTGAACGACCGCAAGGTCGTGCCGTTTGTCGAATTGCAGGCGGCATTGGGCGTGTCCAAGGCCACCCTCAAGCGCGACCTGGAGTACTTGCGCAGCAGGCTCCATGCGCCGATTGAATGGAGCCGTGAGGCGGGTGGCTACCGGTTCACCGCCGCCAATCCCCTGGGCCCAGCCTACGCGTTGCCGGGCCTGTGGTTCACAGAGCAGGAAATCCATGCGCTGCTGACCATGCAGCATCTCCTGGGTGAACTGGGCGCGGGCGGCATCTTGCAAGACCACGTCGCCCCACTGATCGCTCGGCTCAACGCCATGCTGGGATCGGCCAATGATTCAGCCGATGCCGTGCGGCGTAAGGTTCTGATCGCCAGCGTGGGTCGGCGCCCGCTGCGCATGGCGCACTTTCAACAGATCGGCAAATCGCTGTTGCAAGGCAAGCGCCTGCGGATCACCTACAAGGCCCGCAGCACCGCCGAGACCACCGAGCGCGAAGTGTCGCCCCTGCGGCTGGTGCACTACCGGGAGAACTGGTATCTGGACGCCTGGTGCCACATGCGGCAGGCATTGCGCAATTTTTCGGTGGATTGCATCTCTTCGGTGCAGCCACTGGACGTGGCCGCCAAGGCCGTGAGCCAGAAGAGCATCGCGCACACCCTGGGGCCCGGCTATGGCATCTTCGCCCAAGGGTCATTGCAATGGGCCACGCTGCGGTTTTCAGAGCACCGTGCGCGCTGGGTGGCCAGTGAGCAGTGGCACCCGGATCAGCTGGGGCATACAGAGGCCGATGGCCGCTACACCTTGCGCGTGCCCTTCACGGATCATCGGGAGCTGATGATGGACGTGCTGCGTTTTGGCGCTGACTGCGAGGTGCTGGCGCCTGCGGAGTTGCGCACCTGTGTCGCGGAAGAAGTCCTTCGGATGGAGGAGATGTACAGATCAGGTGGGTGAGGCTCACTCGGTGAGCCTGTGGGGTGTGCAGAATGGCTCGAATCAAATCTAAGCCAGAGGACTACCTTGTCGTGTACAGCACACCGACCGATTGCCCACAGTCGCGCCGACGGCGATAACCCAGAGATCAATTTTCATGACCTTTTGGAGCACCTCCAATCGGTTGCCGATCTGGCCGCAGCCTACGGCACACCATTTCAAGCTGCCACTTGGCTGAAGCTGGCCGGGCTATGGCATGACCTGGGCAAGTACCGTCCGGGCTTCCAGCGCTACATCCGCCAAACCGCAGAAGCGCACATTGAAGGCCGAGTCCCCGATGCCAGCAAAACCCACTCTGCAGCAGGCGCGCTGTGGGCTCACCGCTGGCTGACCCAACAGGCAGGCCCGCGAGGTGCGATGGTGTCTCGCGTCCTGCAATACATCATTGCCGGGCACCACGCCGGCCTGGACAACTGGGACAACCATGCACTGGCGGCCAGGCTTGCATCCAACGATGCGATGAACGAGTTAGAGGATGCGCTGGGCGCCCACCCTCCAGCCGAAGTCCTGATGCCAGATCAGCCGCTGCCAGCGC
>JBEEJT010000326.1:0-7277 GCA_041169085.1 Pseudomonadota bacterium
ACATGCGCTTTCTGGCCATCTCCCGCATGCGTTGCTTCATGCGGCCCTTGACTTCCATGTTGCCTTCTTGCTGCTTGAGCTCGTCCTTGGCTTCCTGCAGCGTCATCTTCATGCGCTCTGCAAACAGGTAGCGTTGCAGCGGCCAGTCGAGCAAGGCGAAGGTGGCCATCACCAGCAGCATCGAGCCCAACACCTGCCCCATCGTCACGCCCAGGTCGTGGATGGCGGCGGGCAAGGGCTGGGCCAGCAAGTCCACCAGGCTGGGCCAGGCCTTCACCAGGAAAATGCATCCGGCGGTGCCGAGCACCAGGCCGAGTGCGCAAGCCTTGAGCGCGTCGATGAGCTGCTGCTTGGCAAAGATGTTGCCAATGCCGGTCAGCGGGTTGAGCTTGCTGAACTTGGGTTGGATCACCTTGAACGACAGCACCCAGCCACCTGCCAGCACGCTGGCGGCCACCGACGCCACCGCGATGCCCGTGGCAAAGGGCACCACCACCCACAGGGCACGCACCACCCACTCGCTCAACCGCTCGCCCATCACGTCCGGGGTCGCGACCGTGCGCGCATCGAAGCGCAGGCCCGCCGTCAGCATGTCCTGGGTGTGGCTCACCCACACCGGGGCCAGCCCCAGCAAGACACCGGTTGCCGCGAGGATCACGAGGAAGTGCCCCAAGTCCTTGGAGCGAACAACCTGGCCGTCTTCCCGCGCTTTCTGAAGCTTGCGGGCCGAGGCTGGGAGTTTCTTGTCCTGGGCGCTGTCCGACATGCGGGGCAAAGGTGGTGAAACGGGATGTTCAGATTCTTGAGGGGCAGGCGCCCTGCCGAGGGGCCGATAAAACGGTGCCCGCCCCGCCATCTCTGCGCCCGACGCCCAGCGTTTTGCATGTCGCAATCCGCAGACCCCAACCCTGCTCTGAATTGCCGGATCCACCCCGACCTTTTCAAGGCTTGAAATGCCGGCCAAACGCCTACCCTGGCACGATGGACCGACCTGCCTCGCCCATCACCCGCCAAGACCACGTGGCCCACATGCTGAGCCTGGCGCCTGCCTGGTCTGCCGCCCTTTGGGGCCGCACCCAACAGGCCTTGCGGGCGGCCAGCGCCGACCTGACCCTGGCCCACGACCGACAGTTGCTCTACCAGGTGTCGGAAGCCCTGCAACAACGGCGCCCCCAGCTGGAGGCCGACTTCACCCGGCACCTGCAAGCCAGCGCACGCCCTCCCGAGCCCACCAGCGCCAAAGCCCAGCCCGTCGACTTTGACCAGCTCACCTTGGTGGACGAAGGCCAGGCCGAGCGCGAAATCGAGGTGTCTCGCACCGTGCAGTGGATCGACCTTCAGGCGGAATGGGAACTGCGCGAAATGCAGGCCTTCGCCGCCATGCTGCCCGGTGCCGCCGGCCCCCTGGACGGCCACCGCCAAACCGCCGACCAGCAACAGCCGTTTCGCCCGGCCACCTTTGCCCGCGCCTTGGCCGACACCGTGCGCGGGCTTCAGCTGGAAGACGGCGAGCGGCAAATGATGTTGCGCCTTGCGGGCAAGGCCCTCGCAGGCCTGCTCAAAGAGGTGTATGCCCAGGAATGCCAACGCCTGCGACAAGCTGGCGTGGCACCCCGCAGCTACCAGGCCCCCAGCCACCCTCGCCCTTCCGCCTCGGCGGCGTCCAGCGGCATCGACGCCACCCGCCCTGGCGCCTTGTCCGAGCTGGTCCGCCAACACCCGGAACTCTCGCAACAAGCCCGGTCGCCGTCAGCGGGTGAAGCCCCCGCGCCTCGGCCAGCCGACGGTGGGCTGGAGCTCGACTTGGGCGCCATGCAACGCACCTTGCAACGAGGCCTGAATGAGGCTGGCGCCACCGCCCCCACGCGCCCAGGCGTCGTCAACCTGGACGGCGGCCAAGCCGCCGCCCTCATCGGACACCTGTGGTCGGCCATGGGGCGGGACGCCCAGGTGCAAGCCCCCGTGCGGGCCTTGATCGGCCACCTGCAAGAGGCCGCGGCCCACCTGGCTCGCCAACAACCACAGGTGATCGACGACCCCCACCACCCCATGTGGCGGCTGCTCGAACACCTGGCGGCCACCGCCGCCGGTTTTGGTCACAGCGAAGACCGCGATTTCAAGGCCTTCCTGGCCCACATCGGGCCCCGGATCGCCCGGGTGGCTGGCATGCGCCCCCCTCGCCCGGCCGATTTTTCCGACACCCTGCAACAGTCGGAAGCCTTCTTGCAGCAGCAAGGCCACGCCGCCTTGCACGCGGCCGCCCAGCCGGTGCACGCCCAGGTGCAAGCCCTCCACACCGACGACAGGCGCCAGGCCTTGCGGCCGCTGCTCGCGCAGCAAGTGGAACAGCAAATGGCCTTGCAGCTCGGGCCCCTCTTGCGCGAACGCCTGGGCAAAGGCCCCGATGGCCAAACCGTGCGCAAGAAGCCCAAGCTGCCGGCCAGCATCCCGCAGTTCCTGCTGGGGCCCTGGGTGGACGCCCTCACCCAGGCCATGAGCGACGAAGACGCCGACAGCCGCATGCAAGGGCTGCTGGCCACCACCGAAGCCCTGATGCAAAGCCTGCAGCCGCCGAGCTCCGAAGTCGAACAACAGGCCTTGCGCGAAGGGCTCCCGAGCTTGGTGAGCCAGGTGCAGGAGGCGCTGAACCAGGCCCAAGTGCCAGAGGCGCAGCAGACCGCGGCGCTCGACGCGCTCATGGTGGTGCACACGCAATACCTGAGGATGCCGCCCAAGCTCCGCAAGCCAGGTGCCGAAGACGACCCGGGCGACGAGCCTCTTGCGCCCGCCATGCACGAGCGCCCCTGGGGCGTGGACACCGACATCGGCATGCTGCCCACGGTGCCCATGGCCTTGATGCCCGACGGGCAATCCCCTGCCCAGGCCGCCATCGACTGGCTCGACAGCCTGCAAGCCGGGGCCTGGCTCAAGCTGCAACTGCAATCACAGTGGCACACGTGCCGCGTGTTGTGGGTGAGCGAGCACCGCGCCTACCTGGTCGTCAAAGACCGCCAACACGGCCACTTGCACAGCCTCACCCAAGGCGCCCTGCGCAAGCTGCATGAGGCCGGGCTGGCCACCGGCTTGCAAGAGCGCAGCCTCATGCAGCGCACGGTCGACAGCCTCTTGCAAGACCTCGACGCCCCGCGCCACTGAGCCATTGATCCACGGAGCCACGGAGCCCCGCCGGCGCGCCAGAAGAAAAACGGCGACCACACAGGTCGCCGCTTCATGGCTTGGGTCAGGCGGCTCGCAAGCCGCAATCACGCAGGCGTCATTCCATCGACGCAGGCACCACCGTCCATTGCTGGCGCACCTCACCTTGCTGGCCCACGCTCTCCAGGTGAACCGGGAAGCCCCACAGCCGCGCCACGTGCTTGAGCACTTCGCGGGTGCTGTCGTGCATCGGTCGGGCGTTGTGTTGCGTGTGACGCAAGGTCAGCGAACGGTCACCACGCAGGTTCACGCTCCACACCTGGATGTTGGGCTCGCGCGAGCCCAGGTCGTATTGGCGAGACAAGGTCTCGCGCAACTTGCGGTAGCCGCTTTCGTCGTGGATGGCGCTGACCTCGTACTCCGACTCCTGCTCGTCGTCGCGAATGGCAAACAAGCGGAAGTCGCGCATCACCTTCGGTGAAAGGAATTGGCCAATGAAGCTCTCGTCCTTGAAGTTGCGCATGGCGTAGTCCAAGGTCTTGAGCCAGGCGTGTTCCTTCGGGTCGGCCCCCTCGGCGGAGCCCGCGAAATCCGGGAACCAGTGCCGGTCTTCTTCCGTGGGCTTCTCGCAGATGCGCTTGAGGTCGGTGTACATCGCAAAGCCCAAGGCATACGGGTTGAGCCCACTGTAGGCGCGGTGCCCCACCGGCGGCTGGAACACCACGTTGGTGTGCGACTGCAGCCACTCGATCATGATGCCGTCTTCCAGATGGCCATCGTCGTACATCGTGTTGAGCAAGGTGTAGTGCCAGAATGTGGCCCACCCTTCGTTCATCACCTGGGTCTGACGCTGCGGGTAGAAGTACTGCGCCACCTTGCGCACGATGCGCACGATCTCGCGCTGCCAGGGCTCGAGCAGCGGCGCGTTCTTCTCGATGAAATACAGCAGGTTCTCTTGCGGCTCGGCTGGGAAGCGGCGCACGGCTTCTTCTTCCGGCCGGTCGGCACGACGCGGGAGCGTGCGCCACAGGTCGTTGACCTGTTGCTGCAGGTAAGCCTCGCGCTCCTCGCGGCGGGCCAACTCCTTGTCCAGCGACAACTTGCCAGGCCGGCGGTAACGGTCCACCCCATGGTTCATCAACGCGTGGCAGCTGTCGAGCAGCTCTTCGACCGCGTCCACGCCATAGCGCTCTTCGCACTTGTTCACGTAGTTCTTGGCGTAGACCAGGTAGTCGATGATCGACCCCGCATCGGTCCACATGCGGAAGAGGTAGTTGCCCTTGAAGAAGCTGTTGTGGCCATAGGCCGCGTGGGCGATCACCAGGGCCTGCATGGCCATGGTGTTTTCTTCCATCAGGTAGCTGATGCAGGGGTTGGAGTTGATGACGATTTCATAGGCCAAGCCCATGAAACCCCGGCGGTAGTTCTTCTCCGTGGCGATGAACTCCTTGCCGTACGACCAGTGCCGGTAGTTCACCGGCATGCCCACGCTGGCGTAGGCGTCCATCATCTGCTCGGCGGTGATGATCTCCAGCTGGTTCGGGTAGGTGTCCAGCTTGTAGCGTTGCGCCGTGGCGCGGATCACATCGTGGTAATCCTCGATCAGCTCAAACGACCAATCCGACGGTCCGGGTAACTTGCTCATGCATCGACCCCTTCCTTCTTGAACAGCTCACGGAACACCGGGTAGATCTGCGAAGCGTCGAGCACCTTGCGCATGGCGAAGTGCTTGTACTGCTCCGCCAGCACCAGGTACTCGTCCCACAGGTTCTGCTCGGTTTGCGCCACCTGCACATAAGCGTAGTAGCGCACCAAGGGCAAGATCTTCTGCTCGATGACTTCGCGGCAACGCGAAGAATCGTGGTGCCAGTTGTCACCGTCCGAGGCCTGAGCCACGTAGAGGTTCCACTCGCTGGTCGGGTAGCGCGCCCGGATGATTTCATCGAGCAGCACCAGCGCACTCGACACCACGGTCCCGCCGGTTTCGGTGGCGTGGAAGAACTCGTCTTCCGTCACCTCTTGGGCCTGGGTGTGGTGGCGGATGAAGACCAGCTCGATCTTGTCGTAGTGCCGCGTCAAAAACAGGTACAGCAGGATGAAGAAGCGCTTGGACAACTCCTTGCGCTGCTCGTCCATCGAGCCGGAGACGTCCATCACGCAGAACATCACGGCTTTGGTCGTGGGCACCGGCACCTTGATGCGGCTGCGGAAACGCAGGTCGATCGGGTCCAGAAAAGGGATGCCCTTGATGCGGCCATAGAGGTGCTGCAACTGGGCTTCGATGGCCTCGATCTCTTCGGCACGCTCGCGGATCAGCGCGTCGTCGCCGGTGACGGGGGCCGCGCGCAACTCGGCCAGGCGAGCTTCCAACTCCTTGGCTTCGCCCTTGCTGGATGCGCCCAAGGCGATGCGGCGACCCAGCGCGCCGCGCATCGAGCGCACCACGTGCAGGTTGTTGGGGGTGCCATCGCTGCTGAAGCCGGCCCGGTGGCTCTTCCACTCAGGCACTTCGGCCAGCGCCGTCTTGACCATGTTGGGCAGCGCCAGGTCTTCAAAAAAGACCTGCATGAACTCTTCCTTGCTCAAGGAAAAAACGAAATCGTCTTCACCTTCGCCGGAATCGCTGGCCTGCCCGCCGCCACCGCCCTGCCCGCCGCCACCTTGGGGCTTCTCGATGCGGTCACCCTGCACATATTCGCGGTTGCCCGGGTGCACCACGTCGCGCACGCCGCCGTCGCCGTGGTGGAACACCGGCTCCGACAAGTCCTTCTTCGGGATGGCGATGTCCTCGCCCTTCTCGATGTCGCGGATGCTGCGGCCATTGATGGCCCTTTGCACGGCTTCGCGGACTTGGTCCTTGTAGCGCCGCAGGAAGCGCTCGCGGTTGCCAACGGACTTGTTCTTGCCCGCCAGCCGCCTGTCAATGATGTGTTGCCGTGTCATGCTTTGCCTTTGCACCGCGGCCAGCCCTCCACTTCATGGGCGGAGGGCATCGCTGCCTCAAGAGCAGCGAGGGGGGCCGTCGGCGTTGATCATGTTGGGCCTCTTGATCAAACTGTTGCGAGATCAGGACGATTTGCGCACACGCAGGTACCACTCACAGAGCAAGCGCACCTGCTTCGCGGTGTAGCCCTTGTCGACCATGCGGTTGACGAAGTCCTCGTGCTTCTTGGCCTCGTCGGCGCTGGCCTTGGCGTTGAAGCTGATGACCGGCAACAGCTCTTCGGTGTTGCTGAACATCTTCTTCTCGATCACCGTGCGCAGCTTCTCGTAGCTGGTCCACAGCGGGTTCTTGCCCCCGTTGTTGGCGCGGGCCCGCAGCACGAAGTTCACGATCTCGTTGCGGAAGTCCTTCGGGTTGGCGATGCCGGCCGGCTTCTCGATCTTTTCCAGCTCCGCGTTCAGCGAGCCACGGTCGAAGATCTCGCCCGTGTCGGTGTCGCGGTACTCCTGGTCCTGGATCCAGTAGTCGGCGTAGGTCACATAGCGGTCGAAGATGTTCTGGCCGTACTCGGAATAGCTTTCCAGGTAAGCGGTCTGGATCTCCTTGCCAATGAACTCGGCATAGCGCGGCGCCAGCATCTCCTTGATGTAGGCGATGTACTTCTGCTCGGTCTCGGCCGGGAACTGCTCGCGCTCGATCTGCTGTTCGAGCACGTACATCAGGTGCACCGGGTTGGCCGCCACTTCAGCCGCGTCGAAGTTGAAGACCTTGGAGATGATCTTGAACGCGAAGCGGGTCGAGATGCCGGCCATGCCTTCGTCCACGCCCGCGTAGTCGCGATACTCCTGGATGGACTTGGCCTTGGGATCGGTGTCCTTGAGGTTCTCGCCGTCGTACACCTGCATCTTGCTGTAGATGCTGCTGTTCTCGGGCTCCTTCAGGCGCGTGAGGATGGCGAACTGGCTCATCATCTTCAGCGTGCCCGGGGCGCACGGCGCGGCCGAGAGCGACGAGCCGCGGATCAGCTTCTCGTAGATCTTGACCTCTTCGCTCACGCGCAGGCAGTAAGGCACCTTGACGATGTAAATCCGGTCGAGGAAGGCCTCGTTGTTCTTGTTGTTGCGGAAGGCCTTCCACTCGCTTTCGTTGCTGTGGGCCAGCACCACGCCGTCGAAGG
>JBEEJT010000327.1:0-12612 GCA_041169085.1 Pseudomonadota bacterium
ACGGACGTGGGGGCGGCGGTCGCGTGTGTGGTGGCTCAGTTGAGCAAAAAGGGCGTGCAAGACACCGAACTGGCCAAACAGTTGGGTGAGGCTCGCAGCCAGGTGAACTACAGCGGCACGGAAGTCCCGCCCAGCCCTGCGCCGGTCCCGGGGCCCTTCACCTCAGACGCGGTCAAGGCGGGCGTGGCCGAAGCCAAGGCCTTGTTGGCCAACCTGCGCAGCAATGCCCAGACGTCCACCACCGACGCCTTGCAGGATCGCTTGCACACCGTCGGCTTGTCGTTTGACCAAGTCGGGGCCCTGGTGGGCGACCGCATGGTCAATGCCATCACGACGATGACGGGCGCCGCCAACAGACTGGCGGAACCCCGCTTGCCCTACGCCAGCAGCTTCATGCTGGGCGATGCAAGCTGCTTCTATCACAGCGATGTGGCCGGCACGGTGGAGGCCAAGCAGCCGGCTGCGGTGAAAAGCGTGCGCTGCGTGACCGATGTCGACTGGGACTACCAAGGCACCACCTCCAGTGCGTCGAGCAACGGGCAATCCGAGTACCTGACCACTTACTTCATCAAGTCGGTGGTCCTGGTGCTGACGCCGGGCGCGACGGCCGGACAGGTGAATGTGGTGTCTCGCATGGTTCAACGCACCCGCGTCGACCATTGGGTCTACACGCCTGCGGTGTTTGACCCGAATACGGGGGCGCTGGTGAAGCCGTCGTCGTCGTCCAGCTCGACGGTGGTGACGAATGTCCAGCGTTTGTCTGCCGATTTCACCACCACGTTGACCCGTCAGGCCAATGGCGCGGGCCAACTCACCCAGGCCAGGATCCTCGGCGACCTGGCCCCGCTGTCGATGTCGCACCTGGACCAATCCGAGTCGCTGGATGTGTCTTTGAACGTGGGGGCGCAAGGGGCGTTCACCCGCATCGACCTGACTGGCACGATCAAGGCCATCCGCCCCGGTCTGACGGCGGCGGTGGTGAAGTTCTCCGACCCCAGCTATGTGCTGGTGCGCAGCGCCGTGCCGGGCGACCTGGCGTCCGACTCGCCGGACGACCAATCTGGCGCCAGTGCGTCCTTGCACATCGCCATGGAAGGCGACGATGGCTCGACCGCCGACGGCGTGCTGACCTTGTCGTTGGACCACCTGCAAGTGGCGCAGGAAGTGGGGCGCGGCCAGGCTTCCTTCCGGGCCATCTTGCGCAACGCTCAACAAGCCGTGTTGTTTGACGGCACGGTGAAGGTGCTCGCCCCCACCAACGTGACGTCGGCCCAGTCAGGCGCTTACCAGGACGCCACCTTGGAAGTCGACGGCAAGTTGGCCATGCTCAACGGTCGCCCGGACTTGAGCGTCCACCTGGCCATGGGGATGGACTACACCGTCGACCGCGTGATCAAGGGCCAGTACGTGCAGGGCAGCGACACCGTGCTCCTGACCGCCAAGGTGGCAGGCTCTGGCGAGCTGCAAAGCATCTCGGTGAGCACGCCTTCCGGCATCGCGGCCACCTACCTGCCTGAGTTCGACACCTTCAACCTCTTGAAGGGCACGGACCTGTTGGGCGTGGTCGACGTGAAGAAGGGCCGGGTGGATTACGTTGACAGCACGTTCGAGCTGTACTGACCTGCGCGCAGCGCTGAGGCGCGGGCCTGTTGCATGATGTCGGCCATGCTGCTCGACACCTGCCTGGCCTACGCCCACTTCATCGCCATCCTGACCTTGGTGGTCTTCCTGTCCAGCGAGGCCGCCTTGTGCCGGCCGGAGTGGCTCAACGCCGCAGTGGTCCAACGGCTCACGCGCGTCGACCTGATTTACGGGATCGCGGCGGTGGCGGTGTTGGCCACGGGCCTGGCCCGCGTGTTCTACGGGCTCAAGGGCGGCGCCTGGTACGGGCACCAGCCCCTCTTCCACGCCAAGGTCACCTTGTTCCTGGTGATTGGCTTGATTTCCATCAAGCCCACGCTCACCTTTCGGCGCTGGCGCAAGCAGTTGGACGCCAGCGGCGCCCTGCCTGCAGCAGACGAGGTGCGCGCCACGCGCCGCCTGGTGATGATCCAGGCGCACCTGCTGCTGCTGTTGCCGCTGGCAGGGGCCCTGTTGGCGCGCGGGGTGGGCACCCGCTGATCACCCACTGATCACTTGGCCGCAGCGGCGTCCTTCTCGCACTTCTTGATCGAAGCGGCCTTGGCGGCGCCGGCCAGGGCCTTGCCGTTCTTGTCCACGGCCTTGGCTTCGCAGCTGGGGGCGGCGCCACCGGCGTCCTTTTCGCACTTCTTGATGAAGGCGGTCTTGGCGGCACCGGCCAGGGCCTTGCCGTTCTTGTCCACGGCCTTGGCTTCACAACCGGCGTCGGCGGCGTGAGCGAAGGTGGAGAGCAGGGCCAGGGACAGGGTGGCGATCACAGCACGCATGAGATTCTCCGTTGGGTTGGGGCCGGGCAAACACGCCGGGCAGCCGGTTCAACGCACCGATCCGCCTCCTGGATGACACCGCGCGGTGGCTGCGGCCCGCGCCGACGGCTTGCCTTGTGCGTTGGCAGGCCAGATTCGGCGTGAAATATGCCCGTTTCTTGCCCCATTGCATGCGCCTCGTTTCCCCAGAATGGGCCGAGCGCATGCATGTGCGGCACTTGGAGCGGTCAGCTATGTTCAGAAGTCAGACATGTGGTCGGTGCCTGTGGGTGCTGGGCTGGCTCGCCTGGAGCCTGCTGGGGGCGGTGAGCCCGGCCTGGGCCGCCCTGGTGGCGGAATACCGCTTTGAAGAAACGTCGTACACCGGCACGGCCAGTGAAGTGGTCGACGCCTCTGGCAATGGCAACCATGGCCGCCGGGTCAACAACGCCACCAGCAACGCGGGTGGCAAGACCTGCCGTGGGGTGTATGTGCCCTACGAGGCGACGTCGACCTCCAACGCCATCGACACCGGCATGGACGTCAACACGGCCTTGGGCAACCAGGGCTCCATCGCCTTTTGGTACAAGTCCGCCAACCTGGAATACCGCGACCGCGCCCTGATCGACGCCACCACGTCAAGCGGCGCGCGCTTCATGCTTGCGCGCGACGACAACAGCGTCACGCCTGGCTACAAGGACGTCGACCTCACCTTCTACGTGACCGACGCCAACGGCACCCACCATTCCGTGACCGAGAACCAGCTGTTCGCCGATCAGTATTGGGCCCACATCGTCATCACCTGGTTCGTCAAGTCGGGATCGAGCGCGAGCAACTTGAAGATGTACGTCGATGGCGCCCTGGTGAAGACCGCCACGTTCACCGCGGGCGGCGGTGCGCTGCACAGCAACATCGGCACGCTGTTTGTGGGCGACAACCGCAGCACATCGTCGCAGTTCATGCTGTCTTCTGGTGGCTATTTCGACAACGTCCGCTTCTTCAACCACGTGTTGACCGCGGCGGAGGTCACCACCGAATACAGCTACGCCCCCACTTGCACCTACCTGCACCACATGGAGATCAGCACCAGTGCGGCGACCAGTGGGGCGAGCAGCAACGTCACCGTGACCATCAAGGCCTGCGCCACGGCGGACTGCACCACGCTGTACACCGGCGGGGTATCGGGCAATTTGCAGGTGACTGGGGTGACGCCCACTTATGTGACGGGGCAGTCGTTCACGGTGGGCGCCACCGGCATCACCACCGAAACGGTGAGCTTCACGGCGGGCACGGCGGCGTTCTCGCTCACCGGCCTGACGGTGACGCCCGCGTTCAACCCGGGCTATTGGTGTGGCTTGGGGGGCTCGGCTTCGATGTTGAGCTCGTGCCTGATGATCGTGACGGCGGGGCCCCACCACTTGCGCGTGGAGACCGACGCCAACACCGGGCTGACGTGCAACCCCACGACCCTGCGTGTGACGGCTTGTGCCAACTCGGACTGCTCCAGCCTTTTCACGGGGGGCGTGGTCGGCACCGTGACCTGGACGGGGGCGGGCCAGACGGTGAACTTCGTCACCGGCCCATCGTTCACCATCCCGGTCGGGTCCAGCTCCAATGTGTTGTCGCCGGTGGTGTTTCGGCAAACCACGGCCGGCACCATCACGCTGGGGGCCACGGCCACCGCGCCCACGGCGTCCAACACGACCACCTGCTTGCTGGGGTCGAGCACGGCGTGCACCTACACCAACGCCAGCAGCGCCTTGTTGCTCAACTCGAACGGCAGCGGTCTGACCTTGCGCTCGGGCAACACGGTGGCGTTGCCCATCCAGGCGGTGCAGGCGTTGCCCTCCGCGCCCAACACCTGTGTGGCGGGGCTGGTGGGGTTGCAGACCATCCAGTTGAGTTGCACCAACTTGCAGCCCAACCCGGCCACCTACGCGTCGGACTCGACGGTCAACAGCCTGCCGCTGACCGTTGGTGCGGTGGGGCTCAATGCCTCGGGCAGCAACACCGCTCGCTGCGACGGCAGCAGCCAGGGCGTGTCGCTGACCTTCGACTCGAATGGCCTGGCCAGCATCCCCAGCCTGGGCTACGACGACGTGGGCAAGGTGCGCTTGACGGCGGCCTTCACAGGCAGTGGCCTGACGGCCGGCCTGAGCCTGAGCGGCACGGTCGACATCACCGCCGCGCCGGCGTCGTTCAGCATCACGGGGGTCACCGCCGGGCCCATCAAGGCGGGCACGCCGTTTTCCGCCACCATCAAGGCCTTGAACAGCAAGGGCGTCGTGACGAAGAACTTCGGGCGTGAGATCACGCCGGAAGGCATCCGCCTGGCGTGGACGCGGCATTCGCCCACGGGCCTGGCCAGCGATGGCGTCACGGCTTACCGCACCGGTGTGCTGAGCGGCAGCGGGGTGAGTTCGGCCCTGACGGGCTTCGCCAGCGGCGCCGTCACGGCGGGCAACCTGAGCATGGACGAAGTGGGCTATGGCGACCTGACGGCCACGCTGGCCAGTGGCAACTACCTGTCCACCGGCATGACGGCCACGGGCCTGACCGGCACCACGGGTGCCGTGGGGCGCTTCATCCCCAACCAGTTCCAGGTGCAGGTGACCAACCAGGGCTGCGGTGGCTTCACCTACAGTGGCCAGCCCTTTGCCATGCAGGTCATCGCGCAGAACGCTTCTGGCAACCGCACCTACAACTTCGATGGCACCAACTGGGCCAATGCCACCACCTTGAGCGCCAGTGGCGGCTCGGGCAGCTTGACGGCCGGGCAAAGCCTGGCGGCCTCGGCGTTCGCGCTGGGGCGCGCCACCCCTTCGCCAACCTTCACGTTCAGCAGCCCCTTGACGGCGCCCACGTCGGCGGTGACGGTGCTGGCCTCGTCCACCATCAGCGGGGCCACTTTCACCGGCACGTCTGCCGCTTCGTCGCTCAACCTGCGCAGCGGTCGCTTGCGCATCACCAACATGTTTGGCTCGGAGCGCTCGTCGCTGGTGCTGCCGGTGCAGTTGCAAAACTATGCGGCCAATGGCCTGTGGGTGCTCAACAGCGACGACGCCTGCACCCGCGTGCCCGTGTCCGCCATCGTGCTGGACAACTACATGGACGCGCGCGGCAACAGCGCGGCGAACTGGCAGACGGCGGTGGTGCCCACCGCCGGGGGGCAGGCGATCGAAGTGGTCGGGGGCAAGGGCACGCTGACGCTGCAGGCCCCGCAGCCCAGGTCGGGCTACCCCGCCAACGTGGCTTACACCGGCACCGTGGACGTGGCCCTCAACCTGGGCCTGCTGACCCAGGACCGCTCGTGCCTGCGCGCGCCGCGGTCGCTGGTCACGGTGGGCGCGGGCCTGCCTTGGCTGCGTTCGCAATACGGCAGCAAGTTCGGGTGCACGGGCGCATTGACCTGGGACCACGACCCCTCTGCGCGGGCCACCTTTGGCGTCTATTCGCCTGAAGCCAGGCGCTCGGTCCACCAAGTCGAGGTGCCATGACCCCACGCGAACGCCGGGCTGGGCCTGGCGGCTTCACCATGCTGGAGCTCATCGTCGCCATGACCGTGGTGGCGGTGTTGTCGGCCTCCTTGTTGCCCAAGTTCACCAACGTCGACGGGCTGCGTGACCAGGCCTGGCGCGATGGCGCCATCTCGGCGATGCGCCACGCGCGCAGCGCCGCCATGTCGCACCGTCGGGTGGTGTGCGCCACCTTCAACAACAGCAGCGTGAGTTTGACCATCGCCTTGTTGCGCACCTCGACGAGCTGTGCGGGCACCCTGATGGGCCCGGACGGCACCGCCACCTTCGCGCGGAGCCGCAACACCACGGCCACCACGCCCATCACTTACGTGGTGCGCGACACCGCCACGTCTTCGGCCTTGGGCCAAACGGCCACCGTCTACTTCCAGCCCGATGGCCGCGTGAGCAACACCTTCTCCGGGGCCATGTCCGTGCGCAACTGGGGTTGGACGCTGGCGCCGACCGGGGCCAGCACCATCACTTTGGAAGGGACGACGGGCTATGCGTACTGAGCGCGGCTTCTCGCTCGTCGAGGCCATCGTGGCCATCGTCATGGTGTCCGTGGCGCTGGCCGGCGTGGTGGGGGTGTTCATGCACGCGGTCCGAGGCAGCGCCAGCCCGGTCATGGTCAACCAGCTGGTGGCCCTGGCCGAGGAGATGATGGAAGAGATCCAGCTCAAGCCCTACGCCACGGCCGCCAGCGGCAGCTTCACGGGTTGCGCGCGCGACGACTACGTCAACGTGTTCGACTACAACGGCTACGCCACCACGGCGGGCGTGTGTGACATCGACGGCAACGTCATCAGCGACCTGTCTGCTTACGGCGTGAGCGTCACCGTCGCCGCCACCACCCTGGCCGGTGTCACCGAGGCGTTGTTGATCACGGTCACCGTCCGACGCGGCAGCGACAGCTACGTGCTGCATGGCTGGCGCACCCGCTACGGAGATTCCTGATGAGGCGCCGTCCTGCTTCGGGTTTCACCATGGTGGAATTGATCGTGACCATCGTGGTCTTGTCGGTGATGGGGGTGACCGTGGGCGTGTTCCTCAAGCCGGCGATCGACGCTTATTTCGCCGGCCAGCAGCGCTCGGACCTGGCCGAACAATCGGACTTGAGCGTGCGCCGCATGCTGGCCGATGTGCGCCGCGCCGTGCCCCATTCGATGCGCCTGTTCACCAGCAAGTGCTTTGAAGTCGTGCCCACGGCGGGTGGCGGCCGCTACCGCATGGCCGCCGGCTCCGACGTGATGACCAACACCCCTGCGGGTTGCAGCGCGGGGCCCAGCGCCACCTGCTCGGCCTGGGTGGACAACACGGGCGAGACCAGCCGCTTCGACGCGCTCAACATCACGGGCAGCGCGCCCGCAGCCAACGACTGGGTGGTCATCGACAACCAGAACGGTGGCGAGGTCTACGACGGCAGCAACCGCGCCTTGGTCAGCAGCGTGGGCGCTTCGCCCAACAGCCAGGGCGTGCTGCGCATCAACATCGCCACCACCCAGTTCCACCAAGGCTATGTGGGGGGGCGCTTCCAGACGGTGTCGGCCAACGAGCCTCGCGTGGCTTACGTGTGCACCGCATCGGGCATCGGCACCGACAGCGAAGGCACGGGCACCGGCACGCTCTACCGCGTGGTGCGTGACTTCTCCGACCCGGCCAGCTGCCCGGACCCCACCGGTGCGCCGGTGGTGGTGCGCAACGTCAAGGCCTGCACCATCGTCTACGACGCCAACCAGGGCGCCACCCAACAAAACGGCTTTGTCTGGATCAACCTGCAGGTCGCCCGCAAAGGCGAAACCGCCGGCCTGGCCGTCGGTGCCCACGTGATGAACGCACCATGAGCCGCATGCTGTCTCCCTTTCGCCGACAACGGGGCCTGGGTGCCCTGGTGGCGGTGCTGCTCGTGGTGTTGCTGACCGCCCTGGGGGCCGCGCTCATGCGCATGTCCTGGTCTTCTCAGGCCACGACGGCGGCCAGCACCTTGTCGGCCCGGGCCCGTCAGGCCGCGAGGGCCGGGGCCGAGTGGGGCCTCTACCAGGCGCTGCGCAACAACAGCTGCACGGCCAGCACCAACATCGACCTGCACAACACCAACGGCATGTGGGTGGTGCTCAGCTGCACCGCGACCGACTACACCGAAGGCGTGGACGAAGACGGCGTCACGCCGCGCACCGTGCGCATCTACAACGTGGAGGCCGTGGCCTGCAACAGCTCGGCGGGTTGCCCCGACGCGGGCCGCGTCACGCAGCCGGGCTATGTGGAGCGCGAAGTGCGGGTGAGCGCCACCAGCGTCACCACCCAGCCCTGAAGGGGCCGGGCGCGGCGCTCACATGATGCGGCGGGGGTGAGCCAGCGCTTCGTGGGCCGCGTGCAATCGGCGCACCAGCACGCGGATGAAGGCCTCGTCGAACAGGTGGCGACAGGCCGGGCTCAACTGCTGCATGGCCTCGGGCGTGAAGGAGATGGTGGTGGTCGGCTCGGTCACCACCACGTCGGTGCTGTGGCGGCGCAACTCGGGGCTGGGGGCCAGGTAAGCCATTTCGCCCACCGACGTGCCCGCGCCCAGCAAGGCCACGCGCTTGGCATTGCGGTACACCTCCACCGCGCCTTGCGCAATGATGTGGAAGGTGCGGCCCTCTTCGCCGCGGCGGTAGAGGGCGTGGCCAAACGAGAAGCGCTGCCACTTGGCGCGGTGCACCACTTCCCACAACTCCACGTCGCCAAACTGCGAGAAGAAGTCCAGCGAACGCAACAGGTTGAAACGCTCCGAGTCCAGCACGCCCTGCAAGTGGCCGCGTGGCACCTTGTGGTCGGCGATCAGACCCGACAAGGCCTGTGCGAACGCGTCCCAATTGGGGAAGCGGTCTGCCGGCGCTTTGGCCAGGGCCTTGAGCACCACGGCGTCGACGGCCGGGTCCACGCCCTGGCGCAACATCGACGGCGCCACCGGGGGCTGGTGGTAAATCATGTTCATGAGCGCGGCCTGGGAGGGGGCGTCGAAAGGGGGGCGGCCGGCGATCAGGTGGTAGAGCACCGCACCCAGCGAATAGACGTCTGCACGGCAGTCGGGCACCTGCCCGTCGAGCTGCTCGGGCGCCATGTAGGCCAGCGAGCCCACCTGGTGCACCTGGGTCGATTCGGCCGCGAGGTTGAGCACGCTGCCGAAGTCGGTGATCTTCACGTCGGTCACCACGCCGGCCGCGTTGGTGATGGCCAGGATGTTGGCGGGCTTCACGTCCCGGTGGATCAAGCCCTGGCGGTAGACGTAGCCCAGCGCCATCGCACACTTGAAGCCCACTTCCACCACCAGCTCCAACGGCAGCAGCTGGTCGGCGCGGCAGAAGCTGCGCAGCGTGGTGCCGGGCACGTACTCCATCACCACGTAGGGGGAGGTGGCGTCGCCCACGGCGTCGAAGATCTGCACCACGTTCGGGTGCTGCAGGCGGCCCACCAGGGCGGCTTCGGCGGCGAAGAAGCGGGCGTAGACCGGGCCGTCGACCGCGTCGCCCAGGGCCGAGGCGCGCACCTGCTTGATCGCGACTTCCCGGTCGTGGAAATCGTCGCGGCACAGATAGACCTCGCTGCTGGCGCCTTCGCCCAGCTTGCGGATCACGCGGTATTTGCCGATCAGGGCGGGGCCCTGTGCCGGTGGTGGGGTGCTCATGCGGTGACCTGTCGGCGCTCCAAAGCGCTTTCCGCATGGTTTCACCAAGCGCAAGCCTGCGGTGGCGAAATAAAAGCCCCGGGGCCGGGGCTTATGGCGTGACTTTGTTCACGCCGCGAGGCCTGGGCACTCAGGCCGCCACGCCGAAATCCTCGCGCAACAGGTGGGCCAGGTTGCGCTCGGCCAGCGCGGTGATGGTCACGAACGGGTTCACGCTGGTCCAGCCCGGGATCAGCGAGCCGTCCACCACATAGAGCCCGTTGTGGCCCTTCACCCGCCCCAACAGGTCGGTGGCCTGACCCAGCACGCAACCACCCAGCGGGTGATAGCAGAAGTCGTCGGCCACGGCTTTGCCGCCTCCGAACAAGTCGGTGCGGTAACGCGTACCCAGCATCGCGTTGATCGGGTCGATCAGGTTGCGCACGGCCGCCACGCTGGCGGCGTTCTGTTCGGGGCGCCAGTCCAGCTTCACCGTGACGGAAGCGGCGTCCCAGCGGAAGGTGCCGCGCTCCGGGTTCTTGGTGATGGCCAGGTACATGCTGATGCCGTTCTCGAAACCGGTCGGCAAGGGCGTGATCTCGGCGAACACCGGGCGCGTGGGGTGGTCGCGGTCGTCGATGCCCATCAGCGGCATGGTCGACTGCACCGCGCCCAGGGCCGTGAAGGCCGGGTTGGTGCGAGCGGTCATCACGTTGCCGTTGTGGCCCCAGCCCGCGCCCACTTGCGCGTTCAGGCGGGGCAGGGCGCCGGTGTCGCGGGCCTTCACCAGCATCTGGCTGGTGCCCAGGCTGCCGGCGCCCAAGAAAAGCTTGGCGCAACGCAGCGTGGTCTGCGCGAGCGTCTTGCCTGTGGCGTCGATCTGTTTGACATCCAACTCGTAGCCGCCCACGGCCTGGCGCAAGGCCGTCACTTCGTGCAAGGTGTAGATCGTCACGCGGCCGGTGCCCACCGCGTCGGCCAGGTAGCTCTGGTCGAGGCTGCACTTGCCGTGGTTGTTGCCGTACAGGATCTCTTGCGCCGTCGCCGAGCGCGTCACCTTGCCCAGGTCTTCCTGCGCCAGGTAGCCCAGGTCGTACACGGTGGGCACATAGGCGGTTCGGTAGCCGGCCCGGTGGGCGTGGTCGCGTGAGACGCGGGCGTAGCGGTAGCACCTGGCCTGCTCGAACCAGGCCGGGTCCACGCTGTTGACGCCCAGGGTGCGGTTGGCCAGCGGGAACCACTTGGCGTACATCTCGGCCGCGTCCACGCCGGGCAGGATCTGCGCGAAATCCTGCTGGCGTGGCGTCACCGCCATGCCGCCGTTGACCAGCGAGCCGCCGCCCACGCCACGGCCCACGTAAGCGTCGATGCCGCCCAGGTGCACCCGGTCCAGCACGCCGGCAAAGGCCGGGATCTTCTTGTTGATGAGGTCCAGGCCCAGGAAGGTCTTGAGCGGCGCCTCGGTCTTGGTCTTGAACCACATCGCGCGGCCATCGGGGGCCAGCGTCTTGCTGTAGATGCGGCCATCCTGGGCCGGCTGGGTCCACAACTGGCCCATCTCCAGCATCACCACCTTGAAACCCTGTTCGGCCAGGCGCAAAGCCGCCACCGCGCTGCCATAGCCCGTGCCCACGATCACCACGGGCAGAGGCCCCTGGCTGGCGAGTTGGGCCAGCGGCAGGGCCGGTCGCGCGGCCACGTTGTCAAAGGCCCGACCGGCGGCGATCTCGCCCGCCAGGGCGGTGTGGGCGGCGAAACCGGGCAAGCCCATCAAGGTGGCACCGCGCAAGGCGCTGGTGCCCAGAAAGCGGCGGCGGGACAACTGCATGGTGGTGGGGGGCATCAAATGAACGGACGGGCGCCCAAAAAGGCCTGTCCACTATGCGTTCAGGCGAGGCGCCAGCGGCCAAAGGTCTACCCTGAGCGATTGACCTCAGCGCCCCTGGCATGCACCCAACTGACCACCGGCCCCTTGGGGTAGGGGTATGTCCCGAACGGGTCACCCCGAGATGTCGGGGCGGTTTTGTCCGGCAACCCCGGGCGCCAGGCATCTGGCCATTGCAGCATCCTGATGTCAAAGGGATTCCACCTGAAATGGTTAGATGGGGTGCGTTCAAAAATGCCGCTCGTCCACAGACACGTCGTGCGGCCTGGCAGTGCCCGGTCGCCTCCGAGACATGAGCAGCAGTCCCCCACTCAGCCCCGCAGACCTCGCCCGCCTGGACGCGATCGAGGCCGATTTCGACGCCATCAAGGCCTGCTACCGCCAGGCCTTGGGCCCGGCCGACGTGGCCTACATCCGCGGCTTGCGCCGCACCTCGCGCCTGGCCGAAGCCGCCGGTCGGGGCCTGCTGTGGTTCGGGCGCGATCCGGTCACCTTCGTGCTCGGCGTGGGCCTGCTTTGGCTGCACCGCAACCTCGAAGCCATCGAGATCGGCCACAACGTGCTGCACGGCCAGTACGACTACTTCCCCGAGATCCCGCAGTTCCACGCCCACCACTTCAAGTGGAAGACCCCGGTGGACGAAGCCGCCTGGCGCCGTGAGCACAACGGCCAGCACCACGTGCACACCAACGTGTATGAAAAGGACCCGGACCTCAACCACGGGATCCTGCGCATGAACGACCGCCAGCCCTGGAACCCCTACCACCGCTTCCAGTTCTTCGGCTACTTCCTCACCGGCTACCCGGGCGTGCTCTACAGTTTCAACGACCAGAACCTGGGCTTCTACGAAGAGTTCCGCGCCGCCAAGTTCCCCGAAGGCAACAAGGGCTACGCCCTGGTGAACCCCGGTGGCGACCGCCCCTCGCGCCGCCGCCGCCACTGGATGGCCGTGGGCCGCATCGTGGCCAAGGAATACGTGGCGATGCCGCTGCTGGCGCTGGCCACCGGTCACTCCGCCTGGCGCGTGGCCCTGGGCAACCTGGCCGCCGACCTGCTCAACAACTACTGGATCGGCCTGACCATCCAGTCCACCCACCTCACCGAGCCCCTGCAGCCTGAAGAGATGATGTCCCACAAGGGACGCTGGTACCTCTCGCAGATGGACGCCACCGTCAACTT
>JBEEJT010000328.1:0-5644 GCA_041169085.1 Pseudomonadota bacterium
TTGCTGGGGGCCGGCAATTACGCCGCAGGCGACCTGCTGGTCGTGGGCGAAGGCTCGGCCAACGACACGGCCACGCTCATCACGGGCTACCTGACCGACGCGGGCGCCAGTGGCGCCACCACCGTGTTCAAGCAGATCATCAACTCGCTGATGAACGACAGCGGTGCGACGGCAGGCCTGGGGGTGCTGGCGGCAGACGGCGGCCTCGCCGCAGGCCAGGCCTACATGACCAAGCTGGCCCAAACCTTGGCGGCCAGCATCAAGACGCAGGCGCTCGACAAAGGGGCCAAGCGCGTGGTGGTGCTCAACACGCTGGACGTGACCCGCACGCCCAAGCTGGCGCCGTACATCGCCGCGACCCCTTCGCTGGGCCCCTTGTTCAGGGCTTGGGTCCAGGCTTACAACACGGCCTTGTCGTCGGAGTTGGCGGCCTACAGCGACCGCGTGGTGATCGTGGACCTCTACACCGGCTTCAACGACGAGTTGAGCAACCCCACGCAGTTCGGGCTGACCAACGTGTCGGCCACGGTCTGCGACGAAGTGGTCAACCACAACGCCACCACCACCATGAGCACCGCCAGCTCGGTGACCTTGGCCACCCCGTCCACGGTGAGTGCCTGCAGCGACAGCGCCGCTTCGGCGATCACCCCGCAGCACGATGCGGTCAACGGCACCAACTGGTGGAAGACCTACCTGTTTGCCGACAACTTCCACCCCACGCCCTATGGTCACCAGTTGCTGGGCCAGCTCGTGGCCAAGCGTCTGACCGAAGCCGGCTGGCTGTGATGAAGGGAGCCTGACATGAAACGCAATCCACACGCCTTTGGCCGCGCCTCGGTGATCGGCGGCGCCACCCTGTGCCTCACCCTGGGCCTGGCCGCGCCTGCCCAGGCCCAATCGGCGGGCAGCTGGCTGGTGCGCGGCGGGCTCACGTCCGTCATGCCCAAGGTCAAGAGCGGCGAGTTGTCCGCGCCCAGCGTGCCCGACACGCGCATCGACGTCACGGCCGACACCGTGGTGGGTGGTGGCGTGAGCTACATGCTCACCGACCACGTGTCGGTGGACCTGCCACTGGCCTTGCCCATCCGCAGCCGCATCCAGGGCGATGGGGCCATCGCCGGCTCGGGCGACATCGGCTACACGAAGAGCTTGCCGGCCACCGTGTTCCTGCAATACCGCTTCGGCCCCACCGACTGGCATTGCCGACCTTACGTGGGGGCCGGGCCGACCTATGCCTACTTCATGGAAACCACGGGCAATGGCACGCTCACCGGCCTGACCAACCCGGGGGGCGAACCGACCACCATGAAGATCCAGAACAAGCTGGGCTTTACGGTGCAGGCCGGGGTCAGCGTGAGCCTGGGGCCACGCGTGTTCGTCGACTTGATGGTGGGCAAGACCAAGCTCAAGACGCGCAGCACCTTGAGCACCGGTCAGACCATCGACGTCAGGCTCGACCCGGTGAGCACCGGCGTCTACCTGGGCTACCGCTTCTGACGCACCAGGCCGGCGGCCTGGCGCTGACAGGCGTCAGGCCGCTTCGGCCTTGGCGGTGACGGCCTTGCCACTCTTGAGGCCCAGCTTGGCCATCAAGGCCTGGTCCTTGTCGAAGTCGGGGTTGCCGGTGGTCAGCAGCTTGTCGCCGTAGAAGATGGAGTTGGCGCCGGCCAGGAAGCACAAGGCCTGCACGGCCTCGCTCATCTGCTGGCGACCGGCCGACAGGCGCACCCGTGCGCGCGGCATGGTGATGCGCGCCACGGCGATCGTGCGCACGAATTCGAGCGGGTCGAGCTGCGGCGTGTCGGCCAGCGGCGTGCCCGGCACACGCACCAGGTCATTGATGGGCACCGACTCGGGTTGCGCTGGCAGGTTGGCCAACTGCGCGATGAGGCCTGCACGGCCTTCTCGCGTTTCGCCCATGCCCACGATGCCGCCGCTGCACACCTTGATGTTGGCGTTGCGCACATGGGCCAGCGTGTCCAGCCGGTCCTGCATGTCGCGGGTGGTGACGATGTCGTTGTACAGCTCGGGCGCGGTGTCGAGGTTGTGGTTGTAGTAATCGAGGCCAGCGTCTTTGAGCGACTGCGCTTGCGTGTCGGTCAACATGCCCAGCGTGCAGCAGGCCTCCAGGCCTTCGGCCTTGATCACGCCGATCAGCTCGGCCACCTTCTCGATGTCGCGGTCCTTGGGGGCACGCCAGGCCGCGCCCATGCAGAAGCGACTGGCGCCCGCGTCGCGCGCGGCGATCACGGCTTCGCGCACGGCCTCAGGCGCCATCAGCTTGCCGGCTTCCACGCCGGTGTCGTGGCTGGCCGATTGCGGGCAGTAGCCGCAGTCTTCAGGGCAGCCGCCCGTCTTGACCGACAGCAGCGTGGCGTGTTCCACCTCGTTGGCGTCCCAGTGGGCGCGGTGCACCTGCTGCGCCTGCCACAGCAGGTCGTTGAACGGCAGGTTGAACAGCGCCAGCACTTGCGGACGGGGCCAGCGGCCTTCGAGGAAGTCCGGGTCGAGGCAGTCGCCACCACAGCCGTGCGAATTCAGCACGGGCTTGGGCTTGACGATCTGGATGGGTTGCGCGGCGGGGGCGGCGGGCGTCGAGCAGGAGGACATGGCCGGGCTGTGCGGGGTCATACAAAGAGCCGCCAGTGTAGTGCCGATGCCCTCTTTGTGCGGCCCTGCGGGCATGTGGTCCTCCGCAACCGGCTTTCACGTGACGCAAGGGGCAGCGTTGCAGGCGCGCCGAGCAAAATGAAAAAAATGCTCAAAATGCGGCGCGCAGGGCATGTGGGTGGCCGGTGAGGCGGGCGCGCTCGGTTAAGCTGCGGCCATGCGTTTCGAACATCTCATTGAGATCAACGCGCTCCAGTCCTCAGTGGACATGGTGGTGCCTGGTTTCACCGTCGAGCAGTTGTGGCGGGGTCTGATGCTCAAGGTCCGCGAACCCCAGCGCTTCCCCATGGGGCCTGACCAGTGCACGGTCAGCGACCTGGGGGATGGCCAGCTGCGTCGCGAACAAGTCTTTGGTCCACACGCCCTGGTGGACCTGATCCAGGTGACGCCCATGCGTGAGCTGCGCTTCACCCCGCAAGCCCATGGCGGCACCACCCCGATCCAGCTCACCATCAGCCTGGAGACCCCGCAGCCCGGCCAGTTGGTCCTGCGTTACGTCTACGAGGCCATGGGGGCGCAATCGGCTGAAGAGTCCTACTTCAACGAATACCGCCACAGCGCCTGGCTGGCCCACGACCGCGACACGGTGCGCACCCTGCGCCAGTGGTTGACCGAGGGCGGGCTGGACGCCTGAGCGCAGCGCGGCCCACGGCCTGCCGGGTCAGTGGGGCAACACCGCGTGGCACCGCGGCGCTGGCTCAGGCGCTGCAGCCGCCGCTGCTCTGCCCAGCCTCACGGCTTCACGCAAAGGGGGCAGCAGGCGTGCCATGTCGTCAGGCGTTTGGCCCAGGCCCCGCACCACACACAAGGTGGCCGGGCCGCAGGCGGCATGGCGTTGCAGGTCGGCCGGCGTGAGCAGGCCGCCGATGGCGACCACGGGCACCGGGCTGTGGGCCACCCACCAGCGCAGGTTGTCTTCCCCCTGAGGCAGCCAAGGCATGTCCTTGGTGGTGGTGGCTTGCACGGGGCCGCAGGCGATCAGGCTGGCGCCACAACCGGCTGCGCGGGCCAACTCCCACAAACTGTGTGAGCTCAGGCCCAGGCGCACGCGGTGGCGCGCCTGACGCAGCCGCGCCTGGCCTTGGGCGTCCAGCGCCAGCAGGTCTTCCTGACCCAGGTGCAAGCCGAGCTGGAGGTGGCGGTGGGCCTCGGTGCCCAGCAGGTCGAGCGCCAGGTCCCAGTGGTCGTTGACGAAGAAGGTGGCGCCGTGTTGAGCGCAGGCGTCGGCCGCTGCGGTGATCTGGGCTTCGACGCCGGCACGGGCCTTGTGGCGCAACTGGAGGCAAGCCACACCGGCCTCGGCGGCGCTTCGCAAGGCCTGGTGGTCGGCGAGGATGCCGTAGAGGCCGTCGCCAGGGGGCTCGAAGGGCAGAAACAAGGTGGCGCCTTCGGCCTCGCCCTGCTCGCGCCAGGTGAGTTGCCATGGCAGCGCCTCGCCCATGCCCAACCAAGGCATGGCCCCGAAAGGCTGCGGGCCAGGCGCGGCGGCCGCGCGCACGGGGCCCGGGCCCTGGCCTGCGGCATGGCTTTGCACCAAGGCCTGCCGGGTCACCATCTTGGCCAGCACCACGGCATCGGCTTCGACATGGCCCAGCGCCAGCGCGGCCGCGGCGGCCGACGCGAAGGTGCAGCCGGTGCCATGGGTGTGGCGGGTGGCCACACGTGGGGCGCACAGCCAGCCTTGGGCGTGGGGGGTGTGCAGCCAGTCGATGGCCTGCGCCTGGTCTTGGGCGCCCACGGTTGCGCTCAGGCCCACGGCCTGGGCATCGCCGCCGGTGATGGCCACGGCACGAGCGCCTGAGGCGAGCAGGCCTTGCGCCAAGTTGGGCAGCGAGGTGGGCGCAGGCGCATCGGTGGCGAGCAGCGCAGCGGCCTCGGCCCGGTTGGGCGTGACCAGCGTGGCGCGGGGCAACAGGTGCTCGCGGTAGGCGGCCACGATCTCGGCGCTGGCGAAGGGTGCACCGCCTGCGCTGGCCTTGAGCACGGGGTCCACGACCAGCGCCAGGTGGTGGTGCGGGTCCACGCCCGCCGGTGCGTGTGCGCGCAGGCGATCCACCCACTGCGCCACGGCCTGCACCAGGGCCACGTCGCCCAGCAGGCCGGTCTTGATGACACGCGGGGGCAGGTCGGTGGCCAGGGCTTGCAGCTGCGCGTTCAGCACGGCCACGCTCACCGGGTGGATGCTTTGCACCCCTAGCGAGCTTTGCGCCGTCAGGCAGGCGGCCACGGGGCACAGGTGCACGCCCAGGGCGTCGGCGGCACGCTGGTCGGCGCTCAGGCCGGCGCCACCGGCGGTGTCCAGCCCGGCGATGCTCCAGACAATGGGTGGGCGCGGCGTGTCCATCAGCTCAGCAAGAAGGGCTGGCCGCCCACGGGCGTGGAGGCAATCGCCACGTCGCTGGTGGGCATGAGGCCGGCGCGGTGGCCCAGGCGGCCGCCTTCGATGGCTTGTGCGAACGCACGCGCCATGCGCACCGGGTCGGCCGATTGCGACACGGCCGAGTTCAGCAGCACGGCGTCCATGCCCAGCTCCATCGCGGCGGCGGCGTGCGAGGGTGCACCCAGGCCCGCGTCCACGATCAGCGTGAGGTGGGGCAGGCGGGCGCGCAGCGTGCGCAGCGCCCACGGGTTGAGCAGGCCCAGGCCACTGCCGATGGGCGCGGCCCAGGGCATGAGGATCTGGCAGCCGGCATCGGCCAGGCGCTGGCAGGTGACCAGGTCGTCGGTGCAGTAGGGCAGCACGGTGAAGCCGTCGCGGTTCAATTGCCGCGCGCCTTCGACCAGCTCGAAGGGGTCGGGCTGCAGGGTCTGCTCGTCGCCCACCACTTCCAGCTTGATCCAGTTGGTGCCCAGCAGCTCGCGCGCCATGTGGGCCAGGGTGATGGCCTCTTGTGCGCTGCGGCAGCCGGCGGTGTTGGGCAGCCGGTGGGCGCCGCGCGCGCGGGCCGTGTCGCGGATGATCTGCACGAAGCCG
>JBEEJT010000329.1:0-10266 GCA_041169085.1 Pseudomonadota bacterium
GCTCGCGATACTGGAATTGAGAAACTACGTTGCGCACCGAGCCCCTAAGGCAACGCCTGTCTTCATCGCTCCCTACATCTCACCTGCGGTGAGGCAGTTGTGCGACGAGGCTGGCGTCGGCCATCTCGACTTGGAGGGAAACGCCCGGATCGCCTTTGAAGGCGTGTTCATTGAGCGCATAGTGGCTGACAAGCCTGCGGCCCAACAACGCGAACTCAAGACACTTTTCAGGCCGAAATCTGCCCAGGTGCTACGCGCCATGCTGCGTGAGCCCGGCCGGGCATGGCGGGTCACCGAATTGTCGGAAGCCTCTGGCGTCAGCCTCGGCCACGTCAGCAATGTACGCACCGGCTTGATTGATCGTGAATGGGCGCACGCCTCGGGCGATGGTCTGGTCCTCTCGAAGCCCGATGCCCTGTTGGACGCATGGCGAGACAGTTACACCGCGCCGCCAGGCGAGAGGTTGCAGTTCTACACGCCGCTGCATGGCAGCGCGCTCGAAACAGCAGCTCGAAGCGCGCTGCACTCGGACAGTGGTCCCGGGCGTGCGGCATTTGCCTCGTTTTCGGCGGCCCAATGGCTTTCTCCCTATGCGCGCACAGGCTCGCACTACTTTTTCGCGGACGAGGATGGCGTGCGCAAGCTCCAAGCGGCGCTGAAGCTCACACCCAGCTCAAAGGGCGATAACGTGGTCATCACAGTGCCGAAGGACGAGGGACTGCTTGCCGACACCGTTGAACCTGCGCCAGGTGCAGTCTGTACGAGCCCGGTGCAAACCTACCTCGACCTCTTCGTTGCCGGTGAGCGCGGCGCCGAGGCCGCAGACCACCTGCGACAGGAACGCCTCACATGGCTCAAGTAACACCCCCGCAGGAACCGCAGTCGGCGGCCGAGTACGACGATCGCACCACCGCAGCAGTGAAGTCCGTGCTGGTCGAGATAGGCCAGATCCTGGGTAGCTTCCAGGGCAAGTTCACCATCATAGGCGGCGCAGTTCCCTGGCTGCTGCTGGCCAACGAAGACATGCCCCACGTCGGCACACTTGACGTGGATGTTGGGCTGGACGCGGAGGCCCTCGGCGATGGCGAATACGCGACCTTGATCGGGGCGCTTCAAGGCCATGGATACGCCCAACGCGAAGGGCTTCGTCGCTTCCAGTTGGTTCGCCAGGTCCCCGCCCGAGATGGCGGAGATGCGATCGATGTCGTGGTCGACTTCTTGATGCCGCGCGACGCCGATATCGTCAAGAACGATCCGCCACTGATCAGCGACTTCGCCGTACAACGGGCAGATGGCGCTGAACTGGCGATTCGGTTCTACCAACTCGTGGCGGTGTCGGGGTCGATGCCGGACGGAGGGACGAACCGCGTCGAGATCGCGGTGTGCTCCATACCCGCTTTGCTTGCAATGAAGGGCCACGCGCTGGCAGGCCGCTACAAGCAGAAGGACGCCTACGACATTTATTACTGCGTGCGGAACTACCCCGATGGGATCGAGGCACTGGCGAAGGAATGTCGCGCGCTGCTAGGACATGCCAGCGGTGAACGCGGCTTCCGGCACATCGCGGAGAAGTTCGATGCCTACGAGGGATACGGCCCGACCTGCGTGCGGCGCTTCGTCCAGGACACGCAGGCCCTGGGGGACCGCACGCCTGAACAGTGGCAGCAGGACGCATTCGGGCAGATCGACGCGCTGCTGCGCGCCATGGCCCTGCGAGGTTGAGTCACGTCCAATGCACTACGCCCAACTTCGCGCGCTGCTTGAGCGCCCATCAGACGCTGCTTGCAAGAAGCCGCCTTTTGAGCGTGTCTGCGGCTGGCAGGAAGCAGACCAAAGGCGCGTCGCCCGCCAAAGCGCCCCCGCCCGCAAACAAACAGCCTCCAGAGGTCAGCCCGCCTTCACTTCGACACCGGCATCACAAACGCGTTGCCCTGCGCCACGCTGTCCGGCCAGCGCTGCATGATCGATTTCTGCTTGGTGTAGAAGCGCACGCCCTCTTCGCCGTAGGCGTGCATGTCGCCAAACAGGCTCTTCTTCCAGCCGCCAAAGCCATGCCAGGCCATGGGCACGGGAATCGGCACATTGATGCCCACCATGCCCACCTGCACACGTCGGCCAAACTCGCGCGCCACGTGGCCGTCGCGGGTGAACAGCGACACCCCGTTGCCAAACTCGTGGTCGTTGATGAGCTGCAGCGCGGCCGCGAAATCGGGCACCCGCACACAACACAACACCGGCCCGAAGATCTCTTCGCGGTAGACCTTCATCTGCGGCGTCACGTGGTCGAACAAGGTGCCGCCCAGCCAATACCCGTCGGGGTGCTCGGCACTGGCCTGCACGCGCCCATCGCACAGCAGCTGCGCCCCCTCTGCCACGCCCGCGTCGATGTAGCCCCGGATGCGCTCACGCGCCGCGGCCGTCACGATCGGCCCCATCTCGGCATCGGCGTGCAGCCCGCTTTTCACCTTCAGCTGCCGCGTGCGCTCGGCCAGCAAGGGCACGATCCGGTCGGCCACATCGCCCACCAGCACCGCCACCGAGATCGCCATGCAGCGCTCGCCCGCCGAGCCATAAGCGGCGCCCACCAGCGCGTCCACGGTCTTGTCCAGGTCGGCGTCGGGCATCACCACCAGGTGGTTCTTGGCGCCCCCCAGCGCCTGCACCCGCTTGCCGTGGTGCGCGCCTGTTTCATAGATGTGCTGGGCAATCGGCGTCGAGCCCACGAAGCTCACCGCCTTCACGTCGGGGTGGGCCAGCAGCGCGTCCACGGCCACCTTGTCGCCCTGCACCACGTTGAACACACCGGGCGGCAAGCCCGCTTCGGCCAGCAGCCGCGCCATGAACAGCGAAGGCGACGGGTCGGTAGGGCTGGGCTTGAGCACAAAGGTGTTGCCCGTGGCGATGGCCACCGGGAACATCCAGCACGGCACCATCACGGGGAAGTTGAACGGCGTGATGCCCGCCACCACGCCCAGGGGCTGGCGCACGGTCCAGTTGTCGATGCCGGTGGACACCTGCTCGGTGTGGTCGCCCTTGAGCAGCTGCGGGATGCCGCAGGCGAACTCCACGATCTCGATGCCCCGCGTGACCTCACCCTGCGCATCGGAAAACACCTTGCCGTGCTCGCTGGTGATCATGGCGGCGAGGGTGTCGCGCTGGGCGTTGAGCAGCGCCAGGAAGCGCTGCATCACCCGGGCGCGCTGCAGGGGCGGCGTGTCGGCCCAGGCGGGGAACGCGGCAGCCGCGGCTTGCACGGCCGCGTCCACCGTGTCGGCTTCTGCCAGGTGCACCCGGCGGGCCACCTGGCCCGTGGTGGGGTTGCACACGTCGGCAAAACGGCCCGCTGGGGGCGCCAGTGTCTGGCCGTCGATGTGGTGGCCAATGTCTTGGGTGTCGGTGTAGAAGGTGGGGGCGGTCATGCGGCAAGCTCAACGAAGCACACAGGCATCAGTATCGTGCCCTTGGTGCTCGTCTCGCCACGCCTGTGGCGTCACGCCATGCCAGCCCTTGAAGGCCCGCACGAAATTCGCCACCGAGCTGTAGCCCAGGCGGTCGGCCACGTCGCCCAGCTTCAGGCGAGGGTCTTGCAGCAGGTGCAGGCTGTCGCGGTGTTGGGCTTCGTGCAGCAATTGCCGAAACGGCAGCCCGGCTTCGGCCAGCTGGCGCGTCAGCGTGCGCGCCGACACATGCAGCTGCGCCGCCACTTCTTCCAGGCTGGGGTAACCGGTTTCGCCATTGAGCAGCCGCGCGCGCACCAGCGCCACCGGGTCGCGCCGGGCTTGCAGCAGCGACAACTCGCGCTCGCATTCGCGTTCGGCCAGCTTGGCGGCGATCACGTCGCGGGTTTGCAGCGGCACGTCGGCCAGCCGGCCCGGCATGCGGATCGCCACCTGGCCGCTGTCGAAGTGGCAGCGCGGCAGCCGCGCCGCGAAGCGAGCGTGGTAGGGCGGGGCCGGGTGGTCAAAGAACAGCTCGATGTCGTCGTGGTGCGGCTCGGGCAGCAACTGCCGCATCATCGACAGCGCGCTCACGAGCAGTTGCTCTTGCGAGAAGCGCCGCAGGTCGCCGTGTGAGATCGATTCGGTGGCGTGCATGCCGGCCCAGTCGCCGTCGGCCGTGAAGCGCATGTCCCAGGCGGGCATGCGCAAGACGGCACCAAAGCGCGCCGCAAAGCCCATCACGTGGCCCAGGGTGGGCTGGCTCATCAGCCCATAGCCCAGGATGCCGTGGGTGGTGAGCGTGGCGCGCAGCCCGAACTCATAGCCCAGCCCGGCCTCGCCTGTCCAGGCGATGGCGCGGCGGCACAGCTCGGCGTAGTCGTCGAGCAGGCCCACGCGGCCCTCGGGGCTGTCGAGTTGGGCGGGCGAAATCTTCAGGCCCGACAGCAGCCGCTGCGGGCTCACGCCACGTTCTTCCGCCAGTCTGATCACCAGCCACACATAGCTCACAGGCACGGTGGGCTTCGCCGCTTGCATGGACGACATCCTGCGCTTCCTCTCTGATCGGTTCGCCCCGGTGGGGTGGGGCTGCGCGGAAAGGGGCGCTCTAGACGGCGCGCTCAAGTCGGACAGGTGCCCGCGCATGCACTGGTAGCCATTCAACGGCGAGTGGCGAGCGTCGGCCACGGTATCTCCACCAATACCCACTGGCCGCCGGGCGTGTCTGGTTCTGACTGCTGTCTGAAACACCTGGATACGGGTGCGGCCTGGGGTTAACGCGCAAACGGTGATCTGCGTCAACGCCACGGGCGCCCACCGCTGGCGGGAAATGAATGCAGCTCTGACCGGTCGGGAGACCGCCGCAGACAGCGCCTTCGAAGAATGGTTTGACCGGGTTGCCCGGTGAGCCCAAACGGAGGAGACGACCCATGCGCAAGCCGCCCCTGTCTGCGATGTTGACCCTGTGGCCCCTGCTGGCCGTCCTGGCCTGGCTGGTCTCGGCGCGACACGCGAGCGCCGCCACCACCTTCGAGCCCGAGGCGCAAGCGCCCTGCGTGCGAGACGCCCAGGCCGTGGGCATGCCGTCGGGTGACCGCATCTTCCATTGGATCGAAGACATCGTGGCCTTCGGCCCGCGCCGCTCGGGCACCGAAGCCAACGCCCGCGCGGCGGCCTGGGTGAAGTGCCAGTTCGAGGCCCTCGGCCTGCAGGGTGTGCACTTCCACACCGCGCCCACCTGGTTCTGGGAAGCCTCGCGCCACAGCCTGCAGGTCAATGGCTTCCAGATCGACAGCTTCCCCGTGGCCTTCTCTGCCGTCGAGCCCGGTGTGCCCAACCACTACGCCACCGGCCCCAACGGGCTGCAGGCCGAGATCGTCGACGTGGGCGACGGGCGGGCGGTCGACCTCGTGGGCCGGTCGGTCAAGGGCAAGATCGCCTTGTTCAACCTGCGCTTCGAGGTGTCCACGGCGGCCTTCCTGCCCTTGATGGAGTTCCTCTGGGACCCCACGCTCAGCGCCTTCAACCCCCAGCTCTTCGTCGCCAACCCCTACCAGACCAACCTGGTCAGCGCGGTCAAGCGGCTGATGGACGCGGGCGCGGTGGGCGTGGTGGGCGTGCTCGCTGACTACCACGAGTCCAACCGCTACTACAACGAGTTCTACCGCCGCCTGGAGGTGACGGTGCCGGGCGTGTGGGTCAGCCCGGGCGAAGGGGCCCGCATCCGCACCCTGCTCAAGAACGGCCGCAACACCCAGGCCCGGCTTGATTTCGAGGCCCGCCGCGAACAGGTGCCGGGCCGGGCGGTGGTGGGCGTGCTGCCCGGGCGCACCAGTGACGCCGTGCTGGTCACCTCGCACCACGACTCGGTGTGGGCAGGCGCCGTGGAAGACGGCAGCGGCACCGCCAGCGTGTTGGCGCAAGCCCAGTACTTCGCTTCCCGCCCTGATGGCCAGCTCGACAAGACCCTGGTCTTCGTCACCATGGACAGCCACTTCTCGGGCTACCAGGTGCACCGTTCATTTGGCGAGAAGTGGATGGGCCTGCAGGCCCCGTACAAGGTCGTGGCCGACGTCACCATCGAACACATCGCCAAGGAAGCCGTCAACCGGGGCGGGCGCCTGGTGCTCAGTGGCCAGTCCGAAGTCTTCGGCATCTTCGAGAGCTTCCGCGCGCCCTTGACCCGCGCCCTGAAAGACGCGGTCAAGCGCCACGACCTGCGCCGCACCGCCGTGCTCGGGGCCCACACCTTGTGCGGCACCGTGGGCATCCCCACCGACGCCTTCGCCTGCACGGGCGGCATCCCCACCGCCAGCTTCATCTCGGGCCCGGCTTACCTCTACGACGAGCAAGACACGCTCGACAAGGTGGACCGCACCAAGCTCTTGCCCGTGGCCCGCGTGTTCGCCGACTTCATCGAAGCCATCGACCGCACCCCCTCGGACAAGATCGGACGGTGAACGCCATGTCTGCACGCCGTTGGCTCTACACCCGCCCCGTGCTGCTCTTGCGCACGCTGTGGTGGTCGGTGCTGGTGTTGGGCATGGTGGTCGTGCGCCGCCTGGTGTGAGGCGCAGGGCCTTGCCGGGCGCCCCAAGAGCCAAGGGGCCCCGCAGGGCCCCTTGTTCACGCGCCGGTCACAGCCGGCCCAGCTCCACGTACAGCGGGCGGTCGTCGATGCCACCGCGCGGGTCGTCGCCATAGCTCAGCCAGAAGTGGCTGGAGATCAGCTTCTGGCGCTTGTAGCCGCGCGGCGTCTCGACCAGCGGGTCACCCTGGGTGATGCCCGTGGCCAGCGCGTCGTACTTCGCGCCGGGGTTGGCCATGATCCAGTCGATCAGGGCGCGGTGCACGGCCACGTCGTCGTTGGCGATCAGCGTGTTGTACAGCGACAGGTAGTTCAGCACCCCGCCCACCGGCGGCAGCTTGAAGCCACCGGCCAGGCCGGCGTAGATGTTGTAGATCGGGCGCAGCAGCTTGATCGCGGGCTTGAGGCCCACCACGCGCGTTTGCTTGTAGGCCTTCTGGTTCCAGCCGGCCACCATGCCGATGATCTCGCCGTTGCGCAGCGCCAGGGCGTAGTCGCCAATGCGCAGGCCCGCGTAATACGGGTCGCCTGCCATCAGCTTTTCCAGGCTGTAGACGGGGTAGCCGTTGCGGCGCGGGGCCTCGCGGTCCATGAATGCCTGCATGGCGGGCGCATCGGCCGCGGTGGCTGCGCGCACGGTCACGCCAGCGGGGATGCGCGGCTTGATCTTGCGCACGAAGATGAAGCTGGTCTCGATGGTGTGGCTGATCCAGTAGCGGAACAGCACGCCATCGGCCGCCTTGGCGGCAGCGTCCAGCGGCGCGGTGTTTTCTTTCAGCACGATGCCTTGCAGCAGCTCATCGGGCTTGCGGTACTCTTTTTGCGCGATGAACATCTGCGAGGCGATGCCCCGGCGGCGGTAGTACGGGTCGACGCGGGTGTCGCCCGAATAGAACACCCGGCGCGGCTTGCCGCTGATGTAAAGGTCGCGGCCCGAGAACACCGTCAGCCCGGCCAGCACGTCGGGGCGCTCGTCGTCGTCGGCCACGGTCAGCACGAACTCGTCGCCGATCACCTTGGCGCCCGTGAAGAAATCCGGCGCGCGCTGGAAGCACATCTGGGCGGGGCCGGGCATGGTGATCTTGGTCACCAGGTCCTGGATCTTGGCGTTGTCGGCGGGTGTGCCGAGGCGAATGGTGATGGCCATGTTCAGGGTCTCACGGTCTGAGTGGAAACAGCGCTCAGGCGTCCAGTTCCTGGCGCAGCACGCCCGGCACCTGGCCTCGCCAGTGCCGCAGCGGCTCGATCTTGATGTTGCCTTCGATCATGCCGCGTTCGCGGCACTGGTCGAGGTAGACGCCACGCATGTCGGGCAGCGCAATGCAGGCGGCCGGCTGCAACTGGCCCAACTCGCGGGCCAGCTTGTAGTGGAAGTTGGCTTGCAGCGCCTGCTCGACCTGGGCGCCCAGGTCGGTTTGCAGGGCGCGGCGTGCGTCCTGGGCCAGGCCATCGGCGCACTCCACCAGCAGCACATAGCCCGGCGTGCGGCCGCGGGCTTCGTCCAGCGCCAGCAGCGTCACCGGCATGGTGCCGTGCAGCTGCAGGCTGTCTTGCACCTGCTGTGCCGTGGTGGCCGAGGTCTTCTCGCCCACCAGGTCGACGCCGTCGTTGCGGCCCAGGAAGGTGAAGCAAGGCACCTGGCCCAGCGGGCGCTCCACGCGGATCACGTCGCTCATCTGGTAGCGCGCAAAGCCGCTGCCCGTCGTCATGATGGGGATCACTTCCTGGCCGGTCTTGAGCTGCCAGGGTGCGTACACCCGGCCGTCGTTGGCGTCGGCGAACTCATAGGCATGGCTTTGGTAAGCCAGCGGGAAGCGGCCCTGGTAGGGGAAGGTCACCACGCCTTCGGTGGCCCACAAGCCCTTGCCCTGGAAGCCGGCATGCGGCAGCAGCGCCTTGAGCTTGGCCGCCCAGGGCGTGGCCGCGGCCGTGTCCCAGGCACTCACGATGGCCAGCTGTGGCCACAGCTTTTCGAAGAAGGCGGCTTGCAGCTGGCCGTCCCAGCGGCCCAGCAACTCGGCGGCGCGGTCGTTGCGCGGGCAGGGCAGGCCGGCCATGCGGGCCGTGCGCGCGCCCCAGCTGCCGCGCTTCAGGCAATCGGCCAGCTCGGCGCGCCAGTTGCTCATCTGCTCCATCAGGCCCAGGCCGAAGGTGGGGCTCCACACCGAGATGAAGCCCAGGCGCGCGTCGGCGGCCAGGTAGGCGATGGTGGCGAACAGCGAATCGTCCGAAGTCTCGGCCAGGGCGATCTCTTGCGGCGCGGCCTGCGTCAGGTAAGCCAGCAGGCGCTTGCCGAACGACAGCATCTTCATGTCGTCGTTGATGTCGCCCGCCGTCTGGCTGCGCAGCTCGGTCGGGATCCACGACAGCGACCAATAGTGCGTGCCCTGCGCCTGCTTGGGGTACTGCTGATACAGATCGCTCACCCAGGCCATGATCACCTCGTCGAGCTCGGCGAGGAACATCTTGGTGTAAGGCACCCACTTCACCGCAGAGGTGGAGCCGCTGGTGGGCTGGTAGCGCTCCACCGGCGAGTCGATCAGCAGCGACTGCTTGCTCTCGCGCTGGCGCGCGATGACGTCGGCGTACTCTTTGTAGGTGGTCAGCGGCAACTGCCGGGCAAAGTCTTCCCACGACCACTCCGCCGAGATGCCTCGGCGCTGGCCTTCAGGGGAACGTGCGGCGGCGGCCAACCAACGTGCCAAACGGGCGCGCTGGATGGTCTCCAGTTCGCCCAGGTGGCGCTCGAAACGGCGTTGCCCGGGGGCAACCAGCAGCTTGAGGAGTTGGTGTCCGAGTTGGGTCCCGAGACCCATGCTCAGTGCGCCTTGCGCTGCGCAGCGAGGCGTTCAGCCTCTTGCTGACGCGCCAGATCGAGACCGGCCGGCTTGTGCGTGCCCAGGATGTTCTTGCGGATCCATTTCATCGGACGAGCATAGAACGAATACAAGGCGCTGCCCATGTCGATCGACCCCAGGCACGGCATTTCGGTGCCACGGCGCCACGTCGGGTTCATTTTTTCGAAGTAGGCGATGTGCTCGTTGGCCTGCGCCAGCTCGGGCGTGATCTCGGCGACGGCTTCCTTCAGGCGCACATATTGTTCGCCGAAGTCCAGCAGCATCGACTTGTCGTCGAAGTACTCGGGGAACAACTGGTTGCAGTACGCCTTCGTGATCTCAACGTACTCGGCCTTGTTGCCGGACACGTTCGGGTAGTACTTGTAGCAGTTGTTGACCATCAACATGTAGGTCTTGTAGCCCTTCGAGATCAGGAACCAGTAGAACGGCACCCAGGGGCGACGGAACTTCTCGCGGATCAGGAAGCGGTAGAACACCACGCCCAGCTTGTTGTTGCCCCAGTAGCGCGGCTCAACGATGGTGTCGCCGCTGAAGACGCCGCGCACCTTCTTGCCGTGGATGTCCAGCTCCAGCACCTGCTGCGTCGAGAAGCCCACGACCTTGCCGTCGGACTTGCGCACGACCATGATCGCGCCGGTCTTCTTGCTCAGGTCATTGAGGAAGATGTCCAGCGAGGTGTTCTCGTAATAAGACGCGTACAGGTCATACATCTGCTTGATGTCGTTCACCGTGATGTTCTTCAAATACTTGAAGTAGGTGATGACCTTGTCCTGCGTGGCGGAAGGGGGCATGGGGAACTCCGGTGTGCTGTCGGCAGTTGGGGGAGGGCTGAAACGCGCGGGGAGGGTCCACACGTAACAAGCCGTCAACACGAATGACGCAA
>JBEEJT010000330.1:0-9722 GCA_041169085.1 Pseudomonadota bacterium
GTGCGCCGCCGCTCCAGTGGCGACAGCGTCTGGGTGAAGTGAATGAAAAAGGGCACCGCACCGATCGGATTCACGATGGCCAACAGGGCAATCAAGGGTTTGAGCCAGTCCATGGCGGGATTCTGGGCCCCAGGCTGGTGCGCCGGGCGGAAAAGCGACACTTTCTTCTTCTGAGATTCCCCACCGGCCGGGAAATACGCTCATAATGTTTTGGGGCAGCTTGCGTGCTGGCCCGTGTTTGCTGTGTATGGACGCGGCACCTTCGCTTGATGGGTTCACGCTGGGTTGAAGCTCCACATGGTCTTTTGGTGATTGATAAGGAGCTTCCCCCATGGGAAATAAGCTTTACGTCGGCAACCTCGCTTACAGCGTGCGTGACGACTCCCTGCAACAAGCGTTTGCCGAATTCGGCACCGTCACGTCCGCTAAGGTCATGATGGATCGCGAAACCGGACGTTCCAAGGGCTTCGGCTTCGTGGAAATGGGTTCGGACGCTGAAGCGCAAGCCGCCATCAACGGCCTGAACGGTCAGCCCGTGGCTGGCCGCGCTGTGGTGGTGAACGAAGCTCGCCCCCGTGAAGAGCGCCCGGCTGGTTTCCGCAGCCCCTACGGCGGTGGCAATGGCGGCGGTGGCGGCTACGGTGGTGGCCGTCGTGAAGGCGGTGGCGGTGGCTACGGCGGTGGCCGTGAAGGCGGTGGCGGCGGCTACGGCGGCGGCCGCGAAGGCGGTGGCGGCTACGGTGGTGGCCGTCGCGAAGGCGGCGGTGGCTACGGCGGCGGCGGCCGTGGTGGCTACGGCGGTGGCCGTGGCGGCGACGGCGGCAACGGTGGCTACGGCTACTGATCTGCCCAGCGGCACAGCCCGGTGACCCCGCCGGGCTCGATCACTCAACAGGCGACGCCTTCACAGGCCTCGCCTGTTTTGTTTGGTGTGTCGTGTGCAACCAGCACACACCACCTTGCTGGCATCAGGGCCTTCACATTCGGACACCATGGGCCCGGGCGGACTCTCCACAATGCCCCTCAACTTGTTGCTTCAGGAGTACGCCTTGTCCAAGACCCTTCGCACTTCGCTGATCGCCCTGCCCTTGCTGGCCGCCAGCGCCCTGGCCCAGGCCGGCACCAATGTCGGCGTCAGCGTCAGCGTGAACCAGCCCGGCGTCTATGGCCGCATCGACATCGGCAACGCTCCGCCCCCGGTCATCTACGCCCAGCCGGTGATCATCGAGCGACGCACGGTGCATCAACAACCCATCTACCTGCGCGTGCCGCCGGGCCACGAGCGCAAGTGGTCCAAGCATTGCCGTGAATACCGTGCGTGCGGCCAGCCCGTCTACTTTGTGCGCGACGGCGGTGGCCACGATCACGACCACTACGACGACCACCGCCACGAAGGCAAAGGCCATGGCAAGGGCCACGGCAAGGGGCACTGAGCGCGCGCTCAGGCGTCGCGGCGACGCTTCTTGCGGTGCTTCTGGGCGCCCACCAGGCGGTCGAACCACCCACGCGGCAAGCCCCTGAGCACGCGCGCCACCACCCCCATCGGCCAGGGGATGACGCGCCAGGCGTCGCCCCGCTCGATGCTGTCCCAGGCCTGCCGGGCAAAAGCCTCGGGGGCCATCAGGAAGGGCATGGGGTAATCGTTGTCGCGGGTGAGGGGCGTGTCGACGTAACCCGGCGCGATGGTCACCACCTTCACGCCATCGGGGCGCAACTCCCCGCGCAAGGTCTCACACAGGTTCACGACCGCCGCCTTGGCGCCGCAATAGGCCGCGTGACCCGGCAAGCCCCGCATGGCGGCCACGCTGGCCACGCCCACCAGGGTGCCGTGGCGCCTGGCGCGCATGGGCGCGATGAAGGGCTGGAAAGTCGCCGCCAGCCCCAGCACGTTGGTGTCGAACACGTCGCGCACCACCGCCAGGTCTTCGGCCAGGCTCAAATCCACCCCCACGCTGATGCCGGCGTTCGCCACGACGACATCGGGCAGCCCTTGTTGCGCCAGCACTTGGGCACAGGCCGTGGCCAGGGCGGGCAAGTCGCGCACGTCGGCGGCGTAAACAACCCAACGCTCCGCAGGCCAGCCTTGCGCACGGCACCACTCGGCCATGGCCTCGCCGCGTCGGCCCAGCAGCGCCAGCCGCCAGCCCCGCGCGTAAGCTTCGGCCGCCAGCGCCTGGCCAATGCCGCTCGACGCCCCGGTGATGAAGGCCAACGGCCGGTGCGGGGCCGTGCTCAACGCGGCACCTGACTGAAGGCGCCGTGCACGCGGCCGTCGAGCTCGGTGACGCCGCTGGCGTGGTCGTAACGCAGGGCCGAGCCGTCGATGTGGCTGTCTGCGCGGATGAACTTGACGGGTCGGGTGGACACCAGGTTGCGCCGTGCGGTGTCGACCTTCAGCTCTTCACCGTCGAAACGCAGCGGTGCCGGCAATCCCGAGCCTGCGACGCCCGCGCCCAACTCGGGCCAGGCCGTGACCCGCGCCTGGCCTTGCAGCCAGACTTGATGGGCCTGGGGGTCGGCCTCGCCGTGGCGGGCCTGGGCGATGAGGCCTCGGCCTCGGGCGTCTCTCACCGACAGCTGCACCTGGTCGATCAGCAGCACGTCGCGGTCAGGCAGGTGGGCCATGCGGTCGCCGTCCACCACGGCCACGATGCGGCCGCTGGCGTCGAAGCGCGCCACACGGGCCCGCTCCAACACGTAATCGGGCTCGCTCAGCACCTTGGGGGTGCGCGCCGGGCCGCCGTCACGCGGCGACGACTGCACCAGCCACCAGGTGAAGCCGGCCAGGCCCGCCGCCGCGAGCAAAGGCAGCGAAGCCTGCAGCTTGTCGAGTGTCCACAAGAGCCGAGGGTGCATGGCGGGCGGGGCCTTCCGGTGCTCAGGTGCGCGGGCCGGCCGCCGTGGTGTCCAGCGTGGCCAGGTGACCTTGCAGCAAGCGCTCGTAATGGCCCGTGCCCCACAAGATGAGGTCGCAGGCCTCGCGCGCAGCGCCGCGGCCACCGGCCAAGGGGCTGAGGTGGTGGGCGATGGCGCGCACTTCGGGGTGGGCATTGGCCGGGGCGATCGCCAGCCCGGCTCGGGTGAGCAGGGGCAGGTCGGGCCAGTCGTCGCCCATCACGGCCACTTGCGACCAGTCCACGCCCAGGCGCTGCAGCAGCGGCTGGGCCACGCCCAGCTTGTCGTGCGCGCCGAACACGGCTTCTTTCACGCCCAGGTCGGCCAGGCGGCGGCGCACGGCGGGCGAGTCGCGGCCGGTGATAACCACAGGCGTGATGCCGGCCTGGGCCAGCAACTTGAGGCCGTGGCCGTCGAGCGCGTGGAAGGCCTTGAGCGTTTCACCGGCTTCAGAGATGTAGAGGGTGCCGTCGGTCAACACGCCGTCCACATCAAAGATGGCGGCGCGGATGTGGCGGGCACGGGCGCGCAGGGCTTCGTCGAAGCGCAGCGTGGCTTGCAGGGTGATGGCGTCGGACATGGGCACAGCGCGTTCAGATGACCTTGGCGCGCATCAGGTCGTTGGTGTTGACCGCGCCCACCAAGGCCCCGGCGGCGTCGGTCACCAGCAAGGTGTTGATGCGGTGGGCTTCCATGAGCGAGACGGCCTCGGCGGCCAGCACGTCGTCGCGGATGGTGCGGGGGGCGGGCGTCATGAGTTGATCGGCGCTCAGGGCGCGCAGGTCCACGCCGGCCTCGATCTTGCGGCGCAGGTCGCCGTCGGTGAACACCCCCAGCAGCTTGCCAGCGGCGTCGACCACGGCGGTGGCGCCCAGGCCCTTGGCGCTCATCTCGCGCATCACGTCGCCAAAGCTGGCTTGGGGCTGCACGCGGGGCACGGCGTCGCCCGCGCGCATGACGTCGCGCAGGTGGGTCAAAAGCTTGCGGCCCAGGGCCCCACCGGGGTGAGAGCGGGCGAAATCTTCGGCGCGGAAGCCGCGCAGCTCCAGCAACACCACGGCGAGGGCGTCGCCCAGGGCCATTTGTGCGGTGGTGCTGGCGGTGGGCGCCAGGTTGAGCGGGCAGGCTTCCACGGCCACGGCGCTGTCGAGCACGACGTCGGCATGGCGGGCCAGCGACGAAGCCGGGCGGCCGGTCATGGCCAGCAAGGTCACGCCCAGGCGCTTGATGACGGGCAGCAGCGCGGTGAGCTCTTCGCTTTCGCCGCTGTTGGAAATGGCCAGCACCACATCGCCCGGCTGCACCATGCCCAAGTCACCGTGGTGGGCTTCAGCGGGGTGCACGAACATGGCCGGCGTGCCGGTGGAAGCCAGCGTGGCGACGATCTTGCGGCCCACGTGGCCACTCTTGCCCATGCCCATGACCACCACGCGACCCTGGCAGGCCATCACGGCTTGCACGGCCGCGGTGAAGGCCTCGCCCGCAGGGCCGGCCAGACGCTCGCGCATGTCGAGCAAGGCGCGGGCTTCGATGTCGAGGGCCTTCTCGGCCAGGGAGGTCGCTTGGGTGGCGGCGTTCATGCAGAAAGTCACCCCTGGCTGTGCGCGCGGCGCCAGCGGGGTGCAGCCCAGTTAGGATGTGGCGATTCTAGGTTGCCCATGGCCAGCACGCTCGACCTCACCCTCCTTTACCTCTTCGCCGCCGTCGTGGGCGTGGTGCTTTGCCGCCTGGCGAAACTGCCCGCCATGATCGGCTACCTGGCGGTGGGCGTGGTGATCGGCCCCAACGCCTTGGCGCTGGCCAAGGACTCAGCCGGCGTGGGCTACCTGGCCGAGTTCGGCGTGGTCTTCCTGATGTTCGTCATCGGCCTGGAGTTCAACCTGCCCAAGCTCAAGTCCATGCAGTCGCTGGTGTTCGGGCTGGGCATGAGCCAGGTGGGCCTGACGATGGTGGCCACGCTGGGCGGCCACGTGGCCTTGAGCGCGCTGATGCACCACCTCGGCCACGACGGCGGGCTGCTGGGCTGGGGCATCAACTGGCAAAGCGCGGTGGCGCTGGGCGGCGCCCTGGCCATGAGCTCCACCGCCATCGTGGTCAAGCTGATGGCCGACCGGCTGGAGCTCGACAGCGAACACGGCCGCCGGGTCATGGGCATCTTGCTGTTCCAGGATTTGGCCGTGGTGCCGCTGCTGGTGCTGATCCCCGCGCTGGGCGACTCGGCCTCCGAACTCACGCGCACCCTGGCGCTGGCCGGCCTGAAGGCCGCCGCGCTGTTGTTCGTGCTGCTGGCGGGCGGGCAAAGGGTGATGCACCTGTGGCTCAACCTGGTGGCGCGCCGCCAGAGCGACGAGTTGTTCATGCTCAACGTGTTGCTGGTCACGCTGGGGCTGTCGTGGCTGACCGAGCACTTCGGCCTGTCCTTGGCACTCGGCGCCTTCGTGGCGGGCATGCTGATCGCCGAGACCGAATACAAGCACCGCGTGGAGACCGACATCCGGCCCTTCCACGACGTGCTGCTGGGCCTGTTCTTCATCACCATCGGCATGAAGCTCGACTGGCGTTCGCTGGTCGACAGCTGGGCGCTGGTGCTGCTGCTGGCGTCAGCCCCGGTGGTGTTCAAGCTGGGCCTGATCACCGGCCTGGCCAAGGCTTTCGGGGCCCAGACCGGCGTGGCGCTGCGCACCGGCCTCTACCTGGCGCAAGCCGGCGAGTTCGGCTTCGTGTTGTTGTCGCTGGCGGTGGACCACCGCCTGATCCCGCACCAGGTGGAGAGCCCCTTGCTGGCGGCCATGGTGCTGTCGATGCTGGCCACGCCCTTCATCATCCAGTTCAGCAACCGCATCGTGATGCGGGTCTCGTCCACCGACTGGCTGATGCAGTCGCTGGCCATGACCAAGATCGCGTCCAAGGCCATCAACACCGAAGGCCACGTGGTGATCTGCGGCTACGGGCGCAGCGGCCAGAACCTGGCGCGCCTGCTGGAGCAAGAAGGCATCCGCTACCTGGCCCTCGACCTGGACCCCGACCGCGTGCGCCAGGCCGCCGCCGCCGGCCACCACGTGGTCTATGGCGACGCTTCCCGGCTGCAAAGCCTGATGGCCGCCGGCCTGTCCCGCGCCCAGGCCCTGGTCATCACTTTCCCCCACGTGCCGTCGGCGCAGAAGATCCTGCACCTGGCCCATGAACACGCGCCCCAGGTGCCGGTGGCCGTGCGCACGGTGGACGACGCCACGCTCGACGAGCTGCAACAGGCCGGCGCCACCGTGGTGGTGCCCGAAGCGCTGGAAGGCTCGCTGATGCTGGCCTCGCAAACGCTGGCGCTGGTGGGCGTGCCCATCCGCCGCGTGATCCGCCTGGTGCAAGAGCAACGCGCCGCCCGCTACGGCCTGATGCGCGGCTACTTCCACGGCGCCGACGACGACAGCGTGGACGAGCTGGAGCTCCAGCGCCTGCTGTCCATCACCCTGCCGCCCGACGCCTGGGCCGTGGGCCAGACCCTGGACGCCAGCCTCGACCAGCGTGACGTGGGGGTGTCGGTGGTGTCGGTGCGCAAGGCCCATGGCCAGGTGGTGACGGCCGCGCCCAGCCTGCAGCTGGAAGCCGGCGACACCCTGGTGCTGTCGGGGCGCCCCCAAGACCTCGCCCGCGCCGAAAGCCTGCTGCTCAAGGGCTGACGGGCTCAGCGGCCAGGCCTTCCCGGCACTGTTGCTCAAAGCGCCACACCCTGTGGCACACCTGGCTGGCCGAACGCCCCACATGCGTGCACACTCTGGCGCAGACATGACCACGGCCCTTCCCGCCGAGCAGTTGTCGGCCCCACACGCCACCCAGCCCCAGCGCGCTGGCTGGCTGCGCCGTTCCCGGCTGCTGTGGGCCGCAGCGGGCTGGACGCTGGCCCTGGCGGCCGCGACCGCCCTGGTGGTCGACCGCGACCTCGCCGCACAGCGCGACACCCAGCGCGCCCACGCCGGCTTGCGCATGGCTTCTTTGAACCTCGGTGTGCAAACGCTGCTCAAGCAGGCGGCCACCGTGCCCCGAGCGCTGGCCATCCTGCCGTCCACGGCACAGGCCCTGCTCGACACGCCCGCCACCGACGACCTGCGCAGCCAGCCCGCCGTCGGCCAGACCAGCCGCATGCTCCACGCCCTGGCGCGGCAGGCCGACCTCGACGCCGTGTGGCTGGTCGACCGCCAAGGCCGCATCGTGGCCGACAGCCGCATCGACGGCACCCGCTCCACCCTGGGTCACCGGATGAACCGCTACGGCTTCTTCCAGGAAGCCGTTCAGTCGGGCCAGGCGATGCAGATCGACAAACTGGGGCCAGCCGGCCTGCCCGCCCTGGTGTTCGCCGCCCGCGTGGGCACGGCCGACGACTGGCAGGGCCTGGTCGTGGGCTTGATGCCGCCTTCGGCCCTGGGCCACCTCCTGCAAGACGCCCAACGCCGCCTGTTGATCACCGATGCGCAAGGCCAGATCCTGGCGCTGGGCGGCGGCCGCCCCGAGGACGGCCCGGCCGCCACCGCGCTCGGTTGGCAGGGCCGCGTGCCCATGGCCGCCAGCGACGCCGTGCACCCCACCTCGCCCGGCCAGACCTGGCGCATCGAGCGCCAGACCTTGTCGGGCCAGACGGTCTGGGACATCCGCGCCGACGATCAACAGCGCTGGCTGGCGGTGCAACGCCCTTTGTCGGCCGCCTCACTGCAAGCCTGGTGCCTCATCCCGCTCAACGGGGCGCAGGGCCTGATGCTGTCGCGGCTGTTGCCGTCGGCCCTGCTGTGGGCGCTGGGCCTGGGCCTGTTGGCCTTGCTGGACCAGCGCAACGTGCGGGTGCGCAGCCTCACGCGGGTGCAGCGCAACCTCAACGACATGGCCCATGCCCTGCCCTTGAGCGTGTTCCGCTACGAACGCCCGCCCCAAGGCACCGGTCGCTTCACCTTCCTGGGCGACGACGCCGCCGCCTTGCTGGGCCTGCCCCCCGACGCCCTGGCCCACCAGCCCGAACGCGCCTGGCGCCTGTCGGCTTCCGCCGATGACCCAAGCCATGGCCCCAGCCTGCCGCCCACCCGACTGGTCGAGTTCCCGGTGACCCACGGCCAGCGCACCGCCTGGGTGGCCTGCAACAGCCGCCGCCACACCCGCGCCGACGGCACCGAGGTGTTCAACGGCTTCTGGACCGACGTGACCGTGCAGAAGGAAACCGAAGCCGCGATGCGCCAGGCCCACGCCGCCTCGCAAGCGGCCACCGAAGCCAAGTCGCGCTTCCTGGCCAACATGAGCCACGAGATCCGCACGCCCATGAACGCCATCTTGGGCATGACCCACCTGGCCTTGCTCGAACCCCTGAACGACAAGGCCCGCAATTACGTCGACAAGGCCCACCGGGCGGCCTCGGGGCTGCTGCAGATCCTCAACGACGTGCTCGACTTCTCCAAGATCGAATCGGGCAAGCTCGAACTCGAACACACGGCCTTCCAGCTCGACCAGGTCATCAGCCAGATGGCCGACGTGCTGGGCGTGCGCGCCGAAGAAAAAGGCCTGGAGCTGCTGTTCACCTCGCCCCCCGAGCTGCCCACGGCGCTCGTGGGCGACCCGGTGCGCCTGGGCCAGATCCTGGTCAACCTGGGCACCAACGCCATCAAGTTCACGCGCGAAGGCGACGTGCTCATCGGCTGTGAGGTCGAAGGCCAGCGCGATGGCCAGATCACGCTGCACTTCTGGGTGCGCGACACCGGCATCGGCATGGACGCCGAACAGATCGACCGCCTGTTCCAGCCCTTCACCCAGGCCGACAGCTCGACCACGCGCCAATACGGCGGCACCGGTCTGGGCCTGAGCATTTGCCGCGAGCTGGTGGCGCTCATGTCTGGTCGGATCTGGGTCGAGAGCGCCCCCGGTCACGGCAGCACCTTCCACTTCACCGTGCGCCTGGGCATGCAGGTCGAAGACGCCCCGCCCCGGCGCGCCCTGCTGGCCGAAGAGCTGCGCGGCAAGCGCCTGCTGCTGCTCGACGACAACGCCACCGCCCTGGATGTGCTGGGCCACATGGCAGGCCACCTGGGCCTGCAGGTCGACACCTGCGCAAGCGGCGAAGAGGCGCTGCGCTGCATGCAGCACGCCCTGGCGCGTGGCGAGCCCCACCACGTGCTGCTCACCGATTGGAAGATGCCGGGCATGGACGGCATCGCCTTCGCGCGCCAGGCCTTGGCCATGCCGCCCGAACACCGCCCCTGCGTGCTGCTGGTCACCGCCTTCGCCCGCGAAGAAGCCTTGCGCGCCGCCCAGGGGGTGGGGCTGGCCGGGGTGCTCAACAAGCCCGTCACCCCCTCCACCTTGTTCAACGGCCTCTCGGCGGCGCTCGGCCGCGACCTGCCCGCCGCTGAAGTCGCCACGAACGCCGGCCGCCTGCTGCAGCTGGCCCAACAGCGCCTGGCGGGGGCACGGGTGCTGCTGGTCGAAGACCAGGCCATGAACCAGGAACTCGCACGTGACCTGCTGGAACGCGCCGGCCTGCGCGTGGTGCTGGCCAGCCACGGTGGCGAAGCCATCGACGCCTTGCGTACCCAAGGCCCCTTCGACGCCGTGCTCATGGACTGCCAGATGCCCGTGATGGACGGCTACACCGCCACCGAAGCCATCCGCGCCCAGGCCCAGTGGCAGCAGTTGCCCATCATCGCCATGACGGCATCGGCGATGGCCAACGACCGTGAGCGCGTGCTGGCTTGCGGCATGAACGACCACATCACCAAGCCGCTGGAGCTGGCCCAGATGTTCAACATCCTGGCCCGCTGGATCCGGCCCGTGGACGCCCCCCCCCCTGGAACCGCCAT